>PMLC01000074.1 GCA_003158745.1 Acidobacteriota bacterium | reverse complement strand
GTTTTTCCCCGCCTGAGCTCTTGGGTTTGTCGCCGCCGAACAATTCCTGCAGCCGATCGGCCGCTGAACCCGTCAGCTCTCCTCGATGACGTGCCCGTAGGCGTCGGTGGTCGTGCGGGTGCGAGCGTGGCCGAGCATCGCGCTCCCAATGCTGATGGGTTCGCCGTCCTTCCGGAGCATCATGGCGGTGGAGTGCCTAAGATCTTGAAAGCGGACCAGCGGGTGAAGCGTCATCCGTTTGATCTTCACTTCTTTCCCGTCTCGGTTTCGTTGGCTCCATGGGGTGGAGCATCCTTGTACGTGGCCGGTAACAACGCCACTACAATGAAACCCATCAGGGGCCAGCACGCAAGCAGGAAAATCCACGGTGAGGAATATCCCTTGACCACAGCCCACCAGTAGCAAAGGCCAATGCTCATGAGGAGATCCCCACCAGCCCCACGGCAAAGAGTGGCGATGTTCCATCGGCGGTGGCCTCACTTCACACCGTTCCCGCCAAGGCCAAAACCGCAATGCCGATCAGTAGGAACGGAACAACCTCGCGCTCGTACTTGGCCAGCACCCCAACACCCCCACGCTCCCTACTGTGGCTTGTACTCGGTTTTGTTCCCCTGCTCGTCCAACTCCCACCGGAGGCCGCTAGGGAACGTTACCGCCGAGATCCTGCTCCCAGGGACCAGGTTGACGAAGTTGAGGAGAGACATCCCGTGATCCGTCGGCTGCCTGGGCGGCGCGGCTTCCCGCTCTTGCTCTGGCTTTTCCTTTGAAGGTGAGGGTGGCTCTGGTTTGCCAGGCGTCATCGGCCTTTCTCCCTCAGGGCACCGACCGCGCGATGGCCGCGCCGGACGGTTGGTCTTGACGCCTCAGTCTTCGGGGCAAGCGAGTAGCTATAGGACAGTTCGAAGCTGCCCCCGCCAGAGTAATAGTCAGTACCCGAGAAAGTCCCGGCCATGCTGGTCGAGGACATGACGGTGGCCGTGCCCCACAGGCTGTCGTCCTTGTACTGAAGGACGTAGGGGTAGCCGTTGAAGGAGATAGTGCCCTGGTCTTCGTAGCCGGACAGGTACATGACGTGGAAGCCAGTTGACGTGTCGTAGACATCCCCTGTCACGGTTGCCAGATCCTGGGTGATTTCTAAAGTGACTTGTTCACTGCCAACACCAACGATTGAGAGCGTCCCGACCCAAACACCCGAGAGGTTCCACGCCGGTTGGGCCGTTGTGTATTGATCATCCACTCGCTCTTCGAGATAAATGCCGTCACCGCTCGTGTTGTCAATCGGAGTGGCGTACGCCACCCATTCGATGCTGTCTCCTGTTGTGAGACATGACCACTGGACTGAGCCGGGGCCGAATGCCGGAGCGAAGCTGGACACCGCCACCTGCTCGTTACTGAATGGCAAGAGGTTGAAGGTATAGGAACCCTGAAACGCACCGTTCATGTCGAAGACCCTTGCCAGCACCGAAATCGGTACCGACGACACGCTCACCGCCCCAATGTTGGTTCTGAAGTTGGCATCCACGCGAATGCCAGGGGTGAAGGCTTGGCCATTGTCCCCGACCGTGTAGTCCTGCCCGGAGATTCCTTGCCCGTAGGTCCCCCCTGGACTGGCCGTGTAGGAGCGCGCATTCGTCGTGAAGTAGGACCCGTCCTGCGTCCACAGTTCGAGGGCGCCCTTGCCCGTAACCCCGAACTGTGTTCCCACAACGTCAGCAAGGTTGAGCTGCCCACCCGGGTTGATGGTGAAATCGCGGTAAGGGGCGGTGGTGTTATCGGTCTTCTCCTGGAGGAACGCGATCCTCACGGTGATTGAGCGCCACGAATACGGGTTCAGCACGGCCAGGTCGAGACGCCAGTACGTCCCGTTTGCGCCCGGAAGGCTCCCGGCCGCTGGGATGAGGTACCATTTCCAGAGGCCATAGCCCCCGGCACCAAGGGCCGGCGAGGCGAGACCGAGCAGAAGCGCAATGCACAAGAGCCAACGGTAGGCGGATCGCATGGAGTCCCTCCCTTTGTGCTGTTCACATCCTGGCCTGCAACATTGAGACAAGCTTAGGCCGGCGGCGGCTCTTGTCAATAGGTCTTTTTTCGCTCGACTAGGCGGCCGGCGCCTGGGCCGCACTGAAAAGAACCCGCGCTCCCGGGGAGATCACAGGAACGCGGGGGGCACGGGGGCTGACCGTGCGGCGAGTGAACTCATCGTCCCCTTCAGGATCGAAGGCCACGTGAAGACGGTCCGGCTAGTTCATGAAGGCTCGACGTCGGTAGTCTCTACCCCGGGAGCGGGAGATCGCCCGTCCTGGAGCCTCACAGCAAAAGAAACGGCGCCCGAAGGCGCCCTGCTCGTTTCAATTCGCCTTCCGCTCAGTTCTTGGTGGCGCTACCTGCCCGCTAGGTGCGCTTCTAGCTTCGCCGCCGTGCCCTTGAGCGCCTCGATCGCTGTCCGCTGCGCCTGGATTGTCTTTGCCTGGTCGCTGATCTGCGCCTGCTGCTTCGGCGGGGCACCCGCCCGGCCCTGGCTGCACTGAGGAGCGCTGCACTACCGGCCGTTCGGTGGATAGGGCGGCTGCAACGGCGGTGGCGGCGGGAGCGTCATCGGGTTGGAGGTGATCTTGTCCATGACGAACTTGATCGCCGTTTCGAGCTGGGCGTCCCTGCCCGCCATCTCGTCGCCGGGGAGGTTGTCCACCTCGATATCCGGGTCCACTCCGTGGTTCTCGATGACCCACTGAGAGTCGAGGCCGTACAGGCTGTCCTCGGGGATGGTGACATAGCCGCTGTCGGAGAGCGGCCAATAGCCGCGGATGCCTCGCACGCCACCCCACGTCCGCTCCCCGATCAGGGGACCTAGGCCGTACTTCTTGAAGTAGTACGGGAAGATGTCGCCGTCGGAGGCCGAATAGTGGTTGAGCAGGCATGCCATGTGCCCGTGCAGCATCTGCTGCGGGATCGGAGACGGCACGCCCTGGCGGTTGACGCCCATGCCCACGAGCACGCGGCGCAGGCGCTCGAGAACGATCTGATCGATGAAGCCGCCGTGGTTGTACCGCACGTCGACGATCAGCCCCTGCATACGGACCTGCGGGTAGAACTGGCTGATGAACTGGTTCATCCCCTGTTCGTCCATGTCGACGAGATACAGATAGCCGATCTTCCCGCCGGATGCCTTGTCCACCTTTTCGCGGTTGTGATCGATCCAGGCCTTCATGCGCAGGTTCAGCTCGTCGGTGATCGGTTTCACGGTAACGTTGCGGCGGTTCTTCCCGGCGGGATCGTCCGCCACGGTGAGCGTGACCGTGCGGTCGAGCGTGTTGACGAAAAGGCTGTCCGGGTCGGTCGGCACGCGCAGTTCGCGGCCGTCGACCGCCAGCAGATAGTGGCCTTCCTTGACGTTGATCCCGGGCTCGGTGAGCGGCGACCGGTAGCTCTCGCGGGCATTGTCGCCCGGGTAGATCCTCTTGATGAAGTAACGGCCCGCTTTCTCGTCGACGCCGAAGTCCACGCCGAGCAGCCCGGTCGGCACGCGCTTTGCGCGGGGCTCGTCGCCGCCGCCGACGTAGGTGTGGGAATTCCCGAGCTCACCGATCATCTCGCCGATGACGTAGTTGAGGTCCTCGCGAGAGGTGACCTGCGGCAGCAGCTTCGCGTATGCATCACGCACTCGCGGCCAGTCCACGCCGTTCATCTCGGGGCTGTAGAAGAAGTCACGCTCGAGCCGCCACGCCTGGTGGAACATCTCGTTCCACTCGGCCACCGGATCGATGAGTGCCTGCATGTGCGAGACGTCGAGATCCTTGGGCTTCGCGTCGCCCTCCGACTTGGCCTCGGCGGCCGTGCTGATTATCGCGTACGCGTCCTTGCTCTTCGTGATGACCGCCGTCGCGTCGGCGCTGAGCGAGTACCCGTCAACGGGGCTCCGCAGCACCGTGTCCTTGCGCTTCTCCATGTCGAAGGCGTGAAGCGCGGGCTCCTCGCCGTGCAGCACGGTCTCGAAGCTCCTGATCGGCGTGGTGAGGTAGAAAAGGCGTCCGCGCGCGGCGCTCAGGTGATCGATCTCGCCGGGAGGAACGGGCAGCGGAACGACGCGGTCGGCGAGGTCCTCGAGATCGATTTTGATGGGCGCACTGGCGCCGGGCTTCCACGCTTCGGCATTGGGTTCGCCGTCCTTCTTCTCTTCTTTCGGTGTTCCTTCGTCGGAGCGCGGCGCGAACGGTGAAGGCTCGTTCGCCTGGAGTGTTGCAACGTAGATGCCGGCCATGCTGACCGTCGCGACGTTGAACTCGCTTCCGCTGAACACCGGGTTCTCGTGCTTGAGGCCGATGTAGTACAGGTACTTCCCCTGAGGGTCGAACACCGGCCCGAAGTCGTTGGTCTGGGCCGCGGTCACCTGAGTCGCGCGAGCCGAGGCCACGCTGTAAAGGTAGATCTGGCGCAGGTCGTTGTCGGCCGCTTTGCTGTACGCCAGCCAGAGCGCGTCGGGAGACCAGGCGAAGTCGTGCATCTCGGCGCGAGGGTTGGAGTCCACGTTGGTCAGTTGCCGGTCCGGGACGTTCAGGATCCAGAGGGCGTGCTCGCTGTCGGAGAAGGCGATCTTCTTGCTGTCCGGAGCCCACGCCGGGTCGAACAGGTACCCCTTGCGGCGGTCGGTGAGGGCTTGCTCGGTGCCCGTTCCGTCTGCGGGCCGGACCGCGATCTCTGCCTCGCCGGTGCGATCGGTCACGTACGCGACCCACTTGCCGTCGGGGGACCACGCGGGGTACTGCTCGCGGACGCCGGAGGTCTGGGTCAGGTTGCGCGTGTTGCCGTGCTCGGCGGGCACGGTGAATACCTCTCCACGGGCCTCGAAGAGGGCGCGCTTGCCGTTGGGGGCGATGTCGAACGACTGGATGGTCTTGCCGGCGTCGACCCAGCGCCCCCTCGTGCGCACCACATCCGAGGGGATCGCGACCTCGATCCTGTTGAGCTTTTCGGAGGGAAGATCGAGGACGTACAGCTCGCCGCCGCAGGCGAGCACGATCCCCGTGTCCCCTAGGCTCGGCCAGTCCACGTCGTAATCCTTGAAGCCGGTGACCTGCCGGAACTGCTTTGTCTTGAGGTCGTAAGCCCAGATGTTGAGGCGCTTCTCCGGGCCCCGGTCGGAGGCGAAGTATACGGTGTCGTGGTACCACATCGGGAAGGTGTCGGTGCCCTTCCAATCGGTGACCCTCTGGATCTCGTGGCTTGCGAGGTCGTAGATCCAGATGTCCTGGGCCAAGCCACCGTAGTACCGCTTCCAGGTGCGGAAGTTGCGGAAGATTCGGTTGTAGGCGATCTTGCTGCCGTCCGGGCTGAAAGAGGTCACGCCCCCCACGGGCACAGGGAACTGCGATGGGGCGCCGCCCTCCCTGGGGACCAGGAACATCTGGCCGAACCAGTCGTTATAGGTCGTCCGACGCGACAGGAAGATGATGCTCTTCCCGTCGGGGGTCCAGGTTACGACCATGTTGTCGGGCCCCCAGCGCAGGGGCGCGTCCGGCACCACATCGGAGTGGAACGTCAGCCGCCGCGCCAGGCCGCCCTCGGCGGGGATCACGTAAACGTCTCTGTTGCCGTCGTAGTCGCCCGTGAAGGCGATCTCCTTGCCATCCGGGGAGAATCGCGGCATGAGGTCCATGTCGGGGTCGGTGGTGAGGCGCTGGGCCGCGCCGCCCTGGCGGTCAACCCGCCAGAGGTTTCCGCCCGCCTCGAAGACAATTGTGGCGCCGTGGAGGGTCGGGAAGCGCATGAGAGCGCGCTGCGCAGCGCCGACTGCGAGCGGCATTCCGAGCAGCGCGACCCCAAGAACGAGGAGCTTCATCAAACCGGTCCACGCCGTCGCGGGGAGGTCGCTGCCAGAAGATCCACGCAGTTCTTGGTGCATCGAAGTCTCCCTTCGGATTCGAGTCCCAGGTCCTTCGGCCACGTTTCGCATCAGGCCCCGCATCATAGGCCATCTCTGCTTTCGCTGCGAGATTGATTGGCCGCGATGAATGCGTTTCCGGCTGGGTGGAGGGGAGGACTGACATAAGATCTGGTACCGCTACAGGTGGCAGGTCAGCCGGACCGTCGCTACCGCTTGACGGTTGGGCGTCCGTACGAGTAAGGTTTCCTCTGGACCATCGTGCCGCCGTTCGGGCGGCCACGGCAGAAAAATCGGAGGGCACAACCAATGTTTCGAACCTCGACGCTCAGCTTCTTCGGCGTGATGATGCTGGTCGGGCTGTGGGCCGCCGCGGCCGACCAGAACAAGCCCGCGACAGAGGCAGCTGCCGTGCGGACCAACCCGTTCCTGACTCCGAGCCCGCTGCCGTTCCAGGCGCCTCCCTTCGACAAGATCCGGGATGAGGACTTCAAGCCGGCGCTCGAGGAGGGGATCAGGCTGAACCGTCTCGAGGCGGAGCGGATCGCAGACGACCCGGCGCCGGCCACCTTCGAGAACACCCTGGTGGCCCTGGAGAGGAGCGGCCAGCTGCTGGCCCGCGTGGGCTTGGTGTTCAACGGGCTGTCGTCCTCCAACACCAACCCGAACCTCCAGAAGCTGCAGGAGGAGGTGGCGCCGAAGTTCGCTGCGCTGCAGGACGCGATCTTCCTTAATTCCAAGCTGTTCAATCGCGTCGAGGTGATCTATGACGCGCGCGCGACGCTCAAGCTCGACCCCGAGTCGCTGCGCCTCGTCGACTACTACCACCAGCAGTTCGTGCATGCGGGCGCCCGGCTCTCCGACGCCGACAAGGCGACGCTCAGGCAGCTCAACGAGCGGGACGCGGTGCTTTCCGCCAAGTTCACCAACCAGCTGCTCGCCGCGGCCAAGGCGGGGGCGCTGGTGGTCACCGATAAGGCCGAGCTGGCCGGGTTCGGACCGGGGGAGCTCGACGCGGCGGCGCAGGCGGCGAAGGCCCGGGGTCTTGAGGGCAAGTGGCTGATCCCGCTGCAGAACACGACGCAACAGCCGCCGTTGTCGTCGCTGACCGACCGCGGCACGCGCGAGAAGCTCTTCCGGGCGTCATGGCTGCGCGCCGAGCGCGGTGACGCGTACGACACGCGCGCCACGATCTCTGAGCTGGCCGCGCTCCGCGCCGAGAAGGCCAAGCTCCTCGGCTACCCGAGCTACGGGGCATGGAGGCTCGAGGACCAGATGGCGAAGACGCCGGCCGCAGTGCAGGACTTCGTCGGCAAGCTCGTCCCGGTGGCGACCGCGAACGCGCGCAACGAGGCCGGGGAGATCCAGTCTTTGATTGACACGCAGCACGGCGGCTTCAAGCTCGAGCCCTGGGACTGGGAGTTCTACGCCGACCAGGTGCGCAAGGCGAAGTACGACCTCGACGAGGCGGAGATCAAGCCGTACTTCGCGCTGAACCGCGTTCTCCAGGACGGCGTCTTCTACGCCGCGCACGAGCTCTACGGGGTGACGTTCAAGGAGCGCCAGGACATCCCCGTGTACAACCCCGACGTGCGGGTGTTCGAGGTGTTCGACCGGGACGGCTCACCGATGGCGCTCTTCTACTGCGACTACTTCAAGCGCGACAACAAGTCGGGCGGCGCCTGGATGGACAACTTCGTTGGCCAGTCGAAGCTCTTCGGCACGAAGCCCGTCGTGTTCAACGTCGCCAACTTCACCAAGCCTGCGCCGGGTCAGCCCGCCCTGCTGAGCTGGGACGATGTCAGCACGATGTTCCACGAGTTCGGGCACGGCCTGCACGGCATGTTCGCCGACGCGCGGTACCCGAGCCTGTCCGGCACCAGCGTGGCACGCGACTTCGTCGAGTTCCCGTCGCAGATCAACGAGCACTGGGCGCTCGACCCGAAAGTTATGGCGCACTACGCCATCAACGGCGCGACGGGCAAACCGATGCCGCAGGAGCTGGCGGACAAGATCCGCAAGGCGGCCACGTTCAACCAGGGGTACGACCTGACCGAGATCCTGGCGGCAGCCCAGCTCGACATGCAGTGGCACACGCTCCCCGCAGATGCGCCGCCGCAGGCGGTAGACCAGTTCGAAGCCGAGGCGCTGAAGCGGACCGGCGTGGACTTGCCGCAGGTGCCGTCGCGCTACCGCTCGAGCTACTTCCTCCACATCTGGAGCAACGGCTACGCCGCCGGCTACTACGCGTATCTGTGGGCGGAGATGCTCGACGACGACGCCTTCGCCTGGTTCGAGGAAAACGGCGGCCTGACCCGCGCGAACGGCGATCGCTTCCGCGCCATGATCCTGTCGCGCGGCAACACGGAGGACCTCGCGACGATGTACCGCGAGTTCCGCGGACGCGAGCCGAAGATCGAGCCGATGCTCAAGGTCCGCGGCCTACTCAAGTGACGTTCCGCCGCGTGCGCCCCGGCTCTGTGCGTTCCGGGCGCCGCGCGTCGGGGAGCGAGTCTCGAGGCGGGCCGGCGTTCCGATGACCTGCAGCTCGGGCCGGAAACGGTTTGGGCCGAGGCGGGTGCCCGGCTTCACGTGTCGGGTGTCTCCTTGTTGAAGTTGTACTGCGCGTGTAAGACGCAGCGTGGGCGCGCGAGCGGGTGGCAGGATGGACTCCAGGACGACCTGCTTTCTGACCCAGTACTACGAGGCTCAAGGGCAGAGATCGGAATCAAGGCCGGCCTCGTCCTCTACTCGCAGCCGCGGCGGCGGCGCGCGGGTGCGTGGCCCGAACCCTTCGAGAAGTTGCCTCGGCGTTACCTCGCGTCCCTTCGCGGATTCGTTGCTGGCTCGTAAGCTACGGTGCCCGGGGAGGGAGTCGAGCCGCGCGCCTCAGAGCAGGTACCTTGTTGCGGGTTTGCCCCGGACGTTTCGTCGTCGGTTCGTGTGCGGCCGCGCGGACGGGCGAGAAAGGTGGGTGATCCTGTGCCGCGGTTGCAACCCGGTTGCAACAAACCACCTAGCGCGTTGGTGTGGTATGCGTAAACAATTGATTCTGTTGGAGCCAACGCGCGGGATCGAACCGCGAACCTGCTGATTACGAATCACCTGATAGGACCGACATCGCGAACGCGCTGAGGTGGGGCGGCAGCGGTGTAGGGTGGGGGAGAGAGAGGGGCGGTGCTCCCGGAGCCAGACGTAGCCATCGATCGCGGCGGTGGCTGGAGGTCGGGCGAGGGCCTCGATCACTGCCCGCGTCGCCCCGATCCGGCGAGCTTTCCGGCGAGAGGCGCGACGTCGCTCGCGGGCGCGCGGGACTCGCTGTGGGGTGCCGATGTAACCGAATGTAAGGTCTGGCAGTCTCGTTACATATGGATGGTATGGCGCGACCTGACGGGCACCTGACAAACAGGCGGCATTCTCCCGCGACGGTTCCGCCGACTGTTGCAACCGACCGCCCGCTGGCGCTTGTCCGTGGCCGGAACCCGATAGTCGGGCTGGTGACGTACGACCCCTCGATGCCTTCGTTCCGCCTGCGCATGGCAGCGATGCGGCCACTGATGGAGCGCAGCGGGATCGAGGTGCGCACCGTCGCCCTCGGCCGGGGACACGAGTGGCTCCGCGTCATCCGACTCGCGAGCGAACTGCGTTCCTGCGACCTGCTGATCTTCCAACAGGTCAAGCTGCTGGCCGGCGAGCGCGTGTACGTAGACCGGCTCTGCGGGTCGTGGATCTTCGATGTCGACGACGCCATTATGTTCCGGCGCCCGCGCCGGCCCAGGGAGACGCCCTCCCAGGCTGGATGGCGCCGGCGCCGCTTTCGGAGGATGGCCGAGCGGTGTCAAATCGCGGTCGCGGGCTCCCGGTCGCTTGCCGGCATGATCGGGCCAGAGGCAAGACGCATCGAGGTGCTTCACACGCCGGTCGACCTTGCGGCATACCCGTTGGCCGCCTTACCACGGAGGGAGCGGGTCAGGCTCGCGTGGATCGGGTTGGCGAGCAACCTCTGCTACCTGGAGAGCCTCGAACCGGTTCTGCGCCGTCTCCATTCCGATGGGGTCGACTTCGAACTGCGAGTGATCTCCGACCGTCTCCCGCAGATGAACGGCATACCGTGCGTGCACGTGCCGTGGTCGGCGTCGGGAGAGGGCACCGCCCTTGCCTCCTGTGACGTCGGGTTGGCACCGCTCGCGGACGACCTCTGGACGAGGGGCAAGGCCGGCTATCGGTGTATTCAATACGCAGCCGCCGGTCTGCCGGCGGTGGCCTCGCCGGTCGGGGCAAACCGCGAAGTGGTGTTCGACGGCGAAACGGGGATCTGGGCCGGGTCGCACGACGAATGGCACTCTGCGCTCCTCCGGCTTTGCAGCGACGCTCATCTTCGAGAACTCCTGGGGACGGCCGCTCGCCTTAGGGCGAGTCGCTTCGAACTCTCCTACTACGGCCGGCGATACATCCGGCTGATCAGTTCAACGATCGGTTTGCGCCGACAGTCGGTGCGGTGAGGCGGAAGTAACCGGTCCTGGCGCCTTGAAAGTGGTGGGCGCTGTGACCGCCACCGCCCACCCGGAATCCGATGGGTCCGATGCGACGGCGCTCGGGATCAGATTCCGCCCTCGGGCCGGAAGGCCGTGTTGTAGAGATGACGCGCCCACCCTCGCCGCCCAAACTCCTTGCCCTTGCCGCCTCGCTCGCCGCCAAGCATCCACTCGCGCACCGGCACGGAAAATCCGGTCTTTCCCCGCGTGTACACTGCCGGAGGCAACCCGCCGGTCGGGCTCCTGGCGAGGTAGAGCTTGCGGTTTCCGCGGGAGTGCACGAGGAGCGGGGCGGCCTCGCGCAAGAGGTGGTGCTCGACGAGCGGCACGCGGACCTCGATTGAGTGGGCCATGCTCGCCCAGTCGATGTCGCGCAGCAGCTGGTCGCGCATGTACAGGCACGACTCGAGCGCGACCATCCGCAGGAACGGCTGCGTCGGGTCGGGCGACAGGGCCTGCTCAATGAGGCCGTTCATGTCGAGGCGTTCGAGGCCGTCGCGCGCTGCGTCTGCGCCCATGATCTCGGGTAGGTCCCACGGCATGAATACCGCGCGCTTCAGGAAGTAGGCGCCGGCGTAGGTTCCTCCGTACTTCAGCACGGCCCCGTGCTTCTGGCTGATGTGCGTGCTCCTCTTCGGCGTGAGCGCGAGGTAGGCGCGATGGAGCGCTTCTGGGAGCAGCGGAACCTTCGACGGGAGCCGCGAGTACTTCACCATGAGGGGAACTTTGCGGTACGTCCCGTAGCCGCCGAGCAGCTCGTCGCCGCCGGTGCCGGACAGTGCGACCTTGAGTCCGCACTGTGCAGCCGCCCAGCTGACGAGGTACGAGTTGATCGCATCCGTGGTCGGCTGGTCCATCGCTTCGATAATGCGGTCGAACTCGACCAGAAACTGCTCCTTCGAGATGGTGACGGTCGAGTGGTCCGTGTGGTAGTGCCTGGCCACTTCCTCCGCGAGCGGAGCCTCGTCGCGATGAGTCCCCTGGTAGTTCGCGAACGAGAGAGTGACGGTCTTGAGGTCGGTCGCACCGGCTTCGCGCGCAAGCGCCAGCGTGGAGGTCGAATCGCGCCCGGATGAGAGGAAGACCCCGACCCGCACGTCCGCCACCAGGTGGTAGCGGACCGACTCGAGAAAGGCGTGTCGGAACCCTGCCTGCAGTTCCTCGTCCGACATCGGCGTGGCGTGCTCGACCGCGTCGGCGAGGATCTGGGGTACCGAGGCGAACGGCTGCGGTTCACTGACGCCGCGCTCGCCCACCCAGGCGAAGGAGCCGGCGGGTAGAGAGCGGACGGCGCGGTAGAGGGTGAACGGCTCGGGAACGTAGCCGCGCAGGAAGAACCCTGCGACGCCGGCCGTGTCCTGTCGCCTGGGCACGCCTCCTCCCGCGAGCAGAGCCTTGACTTGAGAAGCAACGCGCACGGTGCCGCGGTCCTCGGCGATGTAGAGGGGCTTGATACCATAGAGGTCCCGAGCGAGCAGCATCCGGCGGTTTGGGCCGTCCCAGAGCGCGAACGCGAACATCCCCCGCAGCTGGGCCAGCATCCCGGTGCCTCTGGCCTTATAGAGTTCGAGGAGCACCTCGGTGTCGGACGTCGTGCGGAAGCGGTGACCTTCGGCTTCGAGCCCCCGTCGGAGGTCGCGAAAGTTGTAGATCTCGCCGTTGAACGCGATGACGCGGTCGCCATCGCTCGCCAGCATCGGCTGGGCTGCTGCGTCGGAGAGGTCGATGATGGAGAGACGGCGATGTGCGAGTCCCACCCGACCGTCACCGGAGATCCACTCGCCGAATCCGTCCGGGCCCCGCGGGCTCATGGCGTCCCGGATGGTCAGCAGCTCCTCGCGGTCGACCTGACCGGCCCGCGGGTCGAATGCGAAGATCCCCGCAATGCCGCACATGATGAACGCTCCTCGCTACTCTACGGCGTTGTGCGCGTAGGCCGGCGCCACGCCTCGGCCACCGGCTTCGCCCGAGACCACCAGGCCGTTGATGTTCTCCGCACAGTTTGGGCAGACGGCGCGCACGGCACTCAGCTCGTTGTCCACAACCTCACCCTCGACGTACATGCCCTTACACCTGCGGAGGCAGGCGTCGCAGGAGCCTGCCATGTCTTTCATGAAGCGCCAAACCGGTCCGGCCATCGCCATCCTCCAGGGGAATACCCTTGGGCCCGCGCCGAGGGACGCGGGGGTGGAGCAAAGCCCTGACGTCACCGACTCGACCCGGGGGACCTTCATGGCTTCAGGTCCCCCGGTACGTTATGCCGAGCAGGGGTCTGTCCCTGCAGTCAAACCACCTTCGGTTGCCGCCTGAACTCAGAACGGGATCTCGTCCTCGCTCTCGGGCGGGAACTCCGGTGACTCGCCGCCGCCGCCGGCGCCGCCGCTACCGCCGGCTTCGACGCCCTGCGGTTTGGGTCCCACGAACCGAATCGTCTGCGCGATGATCTCTGTGAAGTAGCGCCGGTTGCCCTTGTCATCATCGTAGGTGCGGGTGCGGATCGAACCCTCAACGTAGACGGCTCGGCCCTTGCCGAGGTACTGTCCGCAGAACTCGGCGAGCTTTCCGAACGCCACGATGTTGTGCCACTCTGTCTGGTCCTGCCACTTGCCTTCCTTGTCCTTTCGCCGTTCGTTGGTCGCCAGCGCGAACTTGGCCACGGCCATGCCACTGGTGCTGTGCCTCAGCTCCACATCACGGCCTATGTTGCCAATCAGGATCGCCTTGTTAACGCTCATCGTTCGCCTCCCGGCGTGGACGGTGTTTGAGCGTACCAGATCGGCGGCGCAAAGACGAGAGGTCCGCGCAAACCCGAGGGAGGCGCCGGACCGGCGGGCGTGACCGGACCCCGCAGGCACTCGACAGGCGGAGTGGGTTTCATCGCAACCCGTGCAGGATGCCGATGATGAGTCCCGCGTATGCGGCGCCCTCCGCGAGCCGCCCGATCTTCTCCTGGGTGGAGAGGTCGTGCCAGTCTGCGGCCCATGGCCCTTTCAGGACGAGCCGCGGGTCGGGACCAGGCATGGTGACGAGGAGGTAACCGGCCGAGTACGACGGGGGAAAGGTGATCCCGCGACCGGCGCGTGCCGCCGCCTCTTCCCGCCCGACGGCAACGCCCAGCCGCACCATGGGGTCGGCCCACATCTCGCGCCGCAGGGTGGAGTCGAACTCGGCGTGCCCGCGGTCGGGGCCGAAGCCGACCACCCGATCCAGGTCGAGCGTCAGCGGACGCCTCGCGACGTCCGGGGCAGGCGTCGGTGTCGGCGGTGGGTCGGCCCCCACGGCGGCCGCGACCAACGCGCACGTGAGGAAGGCAATCGCCGGTCTCATCGTCCCCTCCAGGCTGCCATCACTGTCAATCTAGGTCCCTTGGACGGTGTTTGCTAGAGTTCTCGGGATGTCGACCAAGAGGCGCCTCCTGACGGCCACCGGCGGTATGGCGGCGGTGACGCTCGCGAGCCGGATCTCGGGTCTGATCCGCGACAAAGTGGTGGCCTACCTGCTTGGGGCCGGCCTGGTCGCCGACGCGTTCTACACGGCCTTCCGAATCCCCAACATGTTCCGGCAGCTGCTCGCCGAGGGTGCTCTCCACGCGGCGTTCATCCCGACCCTCGCGGAGCTCAAGTCCCGTGGCGACGAGAACAGGTCGCGGGCGTTCGTGCGGGCGATGACCTCGCTCCTTCTCCTGGCTTTGCCGGTCGTGGTCGCCGTCGGTGTCCTCGCGGCACCGTGGCTGGTGCACCTGTTCGCGGCGAAGTTCGCGGCGAACCCCGAGAAATTCGCTCTCACCGTGCGCCTGACGCGACTGATGTTCCCATACCTCGGCCTGATCTCGCTGGCTGCGCTCGCCCAGGGCGTGCTCAACGCCTCGGACCGCTTCCTGCTGCCGGCATCGACGCCGATTGGCCTGAACCTCTGCATCGTGGCTGGGACCGTCACCGCCGTCGTCGTCCTCGGCGGCCGTCCGGAGTGGATGGCGGTCGGCGTGCTGGCCGGCGGGTTCTCCCAGTTCGCCGTCCAGTGGATGGCGTGCGGTCGCGTCGGCCTGCCGTTGCTGCCGGGGCCGGGCGTGCTCACCATCCCCGAGATCCGCAGGGTCCTCGGCAAGATGGCGCCGACCATCACCACCCTCGGCATCTACCCGCTCACGATCCTGCTCTCCACCCGCTTCGCATCCGAGGTGGGGGAGGGGGCGGTCACATGCATTTACAACGCGTCGCGGCTCAACGAGCTGGTCTACGGCGTCGTGATCGTCCAGCTCACGACCGCGGTGCTGCCGATGCTTGCGGCCGAGAAGCTCGCGAGTGAGGCGGCGGCCCGCGGAACGCTGGGGTTCGCGATGCGCCTGCTCTCCGCGGTCGCGCTGCCAAGCACCGCGTTCAGCGTTGTACTCGCGCTGGCCATGGCGGGGGCGTTCTTCGGCGGCGGAAAGTACGGGGTATCGGCGGTCCATACGACGGCCGCCGCGCTCGTGATGTACTCCCTCGGGATGCCGTTCCTCGGCCTGACCAAGCTGCTCGCGAGCGCCTCATTCGCGTGGAACGACACGCGCTCGCCGGTGATCGCGTCGATCGTTAACCTGGTTGTGTTCTTCGCGCTCGGCGTGACGCTGACGGGACCGTTCGGAGTGCAGGGCGTGGCGGCGGCAACCTCTGGTGGCCAGCTCGCCAACGCCGCGACGCTCCTGTGGCTGGATGCGCGCCACAAGCGGCTGCCGCGGTTCCTGGAGGTGCTGCCGGCGATTGCACGCCACGTCATCGCCGCGATCGGCCTCGCAGCGGCGGCCTTCTGCCTGAATCGCATCGCGCCCGTGCCGCTCCACACCAGTGCGCGCTCGCTCGCACAGCTCTCGAGCTATGCCTTGCTCTGCGGTTCGGTCTACCTGGGCATCCTGGTGGCGCTGGGTTCCGAGGAGTGGCGGGAGGCGCGCGAGTTCCTGCGGCGCAGGAGACGGTCGGCATGAGGATCGTCGTGCAGCGGGTCCTCCGCGCCTCGGTGACCGTAGACGGCAGGGTCGTCGGAGCGATCGGCCGCGGCCTCGTGTTGCTCGTCGGCGTTGAGACCGGCGATGGAGTGGAGCAGGTGGAGCGGGCGACTCACCGCTTCTCGACGCTGCGGGTGTTCTCGGACGAGCGTGGCGCGATGAACCGCGGCCTCGACGAAATCGGCGGCGAGATACTGGTCGTCTCGCAGTTCACCCTCGCGGGTTCGATCCGCCGCGGCCGCCGGCCGGACTTCGTCGGGGCGGCGCGCCCCGAGGAGGCGGAGCCTCTCGTGGACGCTCTGGTGTCGGCGTTGCGCGCCCGCGGCGCGGCAGTCGCGACCGGTGTGTTCCGGGCCGACATGCAGGTCGAACTCGTCAACGACGGGCCAGTGACGTTCGTATGGGAAGACCGCCCCGAGAAGCAAGTCGACAGTTGACAGTTGACAGTTGATAGTCAGAAGCAGCAGCCAACGGCCAACAGTCGACAGTTGACAGTCCGAAGCCAACAGCCACATTTCCTCTTGGGTTCCTCGGGCGGGCGGGGGACTGTCAACTGTCAACTGGGTGGGAGGGTGGGAGTTCTTGACTGTCAACTGTGAACCGTGAACTGTCAACTGGGTGGGAGGGTGGGGGAAAACGTCGCTCAGGGGAGGATCTTGATCGGCTCCGGAGTGAAGCAGAGGATAAAGACGACGACGCAGATCCAGCCGAGGAGACGGCGGCGCGGATCGAGTTCGGCCGCCTCATCGGGGATCCACGGGTGCCGCACCCGCATGACGAGCGCGATGACGGCCCAGACCCACCACCCCGCCCACCAGAAGCCCAGCACGATCAACACGACCAGCAGCGGCCAGGCGACTCGGCGCTGCCAGCGCCCGAACAGCGCATAGGTGATGTGCCCGCCGTCGAGCTGCCCGAACGGTAGCAAGTTGAGTGCCGTGACCAGCAGCCCAAACCAGGCCGCGAAGCCTGTGGGGTGCAGCATGAGATCGCCGCCTGGGGGCACGTCGGGGTGAACCAGCCACGCCAATGCCTTAAAGGCGAGCGGCTCTCCGAAGATCATCACGCCGCCCTTCGGGAGAACGGCGACAGGCGCCGAGAGCCCAATGCCTGCAAACAGAACGGGAAGCGCGACCACAAACCCGGCCAGCGGCCCCGCAGCGCCGACGTCGAACAGCTCCCGCTTGGTCAAGAAAGGAGAACGGATCCGGATGAATGCGCCAAGCGTGCCGATCCCGAACGGAACCGGCAGGAAGAAAGGCAAGGTCGCGTCCAAGCGGTGGTACCTGCAGGCGAGGTAGTGGCCCATCTCGTGTGCGAGCAGGATCACGATGAGGGGCAGCGAGAACTCGAAACCCGCCCTCACGACGGCGGGGTGGAAGAGCAGGTCCCAGATTGAGTGCGCCTTGAAACCTTGCGGCAGGTCACCGAACGCGATTCCGCCGACGAGCGTCGTCGAGGCCAAGGTGAGAACCAAGAGCAGGATGTGGAGCCAGACGCGCTGCGGCGGTGGGGGTGGACGACGAACGACCCCGACGGGAATGCCGTCGGGGCCGATTATCTCCAGCTCCAGATCGGAGCCCGGCACTTAGCCGATCACCCGGAGGGCCTTACCTGGCTTGAAGCGAATGGTCTTGCCGGGAGGGATGGCAACCTCTACGCCGGTCTTGGGGTTGCGGCCGATACCTCGCTTGCGGTTCTTGACCAGGAAAACACCGAAGCCGCGCAGCTCGATGCGCTCGCCCTCCGTGAGCGCGTCGCGCATGGCGTCAAAGACCGCGTTGACGGCATCGTTCGCCTTCGACTGCGGGAGATCCACGGACGCCATCACCTTCCGGACCAAATCGGCCTTGATCATGCACCCCTCCACCTTCAGCCGCGCCAACCTAGTCCGGCGACGGGGCCTCTGTCAAGCGGGCGCCTGCCCGCACCTTCTGGCGCAGGACCAGGATCTCGAGGGCGAGCCCAGTGAGGCGCGCGACCTCTTGGACGAGCGGAATCGAGACGTCGGAGACGGACTCGTCCCCGTTGTCGAGCCACAGGAACCCCGCCGCCTTTCCGCGGACCTTGATCGGGACCACGACCGTCTCGCAGGGTTCGGGCGGACCGAGCGCCTCGAGGAGGAGGTCGTTGCCTTCCCCTCCGCCGAGCGCTCCCGCGTGTAGGTCGACCCCTTTCGTCAGGTTCAGGAAGAGCGAGGGGCGGTCGAGAGGCAGGATGAGGGTGTGGAAGCCCTCGGGCACTACCGCCGGTCCCCGCGCTTCCCATCCCATGACTCGTCCCTGTTGGAGCGAGAACAGGGCGACCCTCGACGCGTTCCCGGCGAGATAGTCGAGCACAAGGGTGGCGACCTGGTCGCGATGGGTGGCGCCGGACAGTGCATCGGCGAGGCTGGCCGTCCCGCCGGGCGAGGCCGATCCAGGCGCCGATCCAAGCGGAACGAGATTTGGAAACGACGCAACAAGAACGGAGGGGGGGTTCGGCGCCGAAGCCTCGAGCCCTGGCATGAGCTCCGTTGGCGCCGATTCCAACTTCCAGAACTGTCGCCACTCGCGGGCCGTCCCCCGCGGCGGCCCCGGCGACGGCGCGGTCGTTACGGTGTCGCTCGAGACGCCCGGGATCGCGAGCGCCGCGGCGAGTGCCGCCTCGGTAGCCACGTGTGGGCGCGGCACCAGACCCGTCAGGCTGGATATCTCGTCCAGGAGGACGAGGTCGTTGGGTGTGGCCATCGCCACGTCGAGGTTGCGGCCCTGGCGCCCGAACGAGACGACGAGGTTGCGCCTGGCGAACGCCGACGGAATGAGTGCGCGCACGTCGGATGGGGCGGTGGCGAGCTGGAGCGTCCCCGCGGGCGGGCACCCGCTTTGGCGCGACAGGGCCTCGAGTAGCCTCGCCTCGTTGATGAGGCCGAGCCTGACGAGCCAGGTCCCCAGCCGGTCGCCGTGGCGTTTGCACGCCTCCAAGCCGCTGCGCAAGCCGTCGGGCGACAGAACACCCATCTCAATAAGGATCTCGCCGAGCCGTTTCGCCACCGGAACGCTCCGAGCGTTAGTATAGCCGCGTGCCCGCTCGGGAGCAGGCCGTGCCGATGCTCATGAGCCCGCCGGCGCTACGAGCGCCAGGCACATGACGAGGGCATCCTCGCCGTCCGCGTAGTAGCGGGGCCGGCGGCCCAGCACGTCGTACCCGAGGTAGCGATAGAGACGGAAGGCCCGCCGGTTGGAGGGGCGGACCTCGAGAACCAGCCCGCGGGCTCCCGAGCGCTCGCCCTCGGACTTTGCCTCGTCCATGAGGGTGCTCCCCAGGCCGCGGCCCTCGTACAGCGGGTGGGTCGCCACCTTCAGGACGTGCAGTTCGTCCAGCTGCCAGCAAGCGAAGAGGTAGGCGGCGAGGTAGCCGAGATCCGTGTGCACGACGCGCTGAAAGCGCAGCGGCTGCCCGACTTCCTGGAGGTAAAGGTGTTGCGGCCAGGGGTCGGGAAAGACCTCTGCCTCCAGGGCGGCCACTGCCGGGATGTCCTCGGTGCGCGCCGGGCGGATCAGGAACCCTTGCGGGAGGGCGGACATAGCGGCATGTTCCTGGCTGGCGGCGTGGCCGGCGCTGGCTCGAGGTACAGGGGGGTCAGAGTCGACGGGTCAGGTTTCTCCTCCGCGGCGAGCAGGGCGAGGAGCGCCTCGGCGGTCGTCGTCATGGCTGGCGCAAGCGGCGTTCCTGGTGGGAGCTCTAAACCCACCGGTGCGATCACGGGCACGACCGTGTCGGCAAGGGTAGCGAGCGCCACAATCCGGGGTTCCTCGGTGGCTTCGAGGTGGCCGCCGCAGCGGGAGAACTGCTGGGCGTAAGCGAAGCCGCGCCGGGCCGGCTGGATCGCCAGGCACTCCGGCACCTCAGTGCGGGCCGCCTGAGCGAGGAGCGAGGGGAAACCGTGCGCCCGAACCCCGAGGGCCATTGCAAGCCCCTGAGCGGTCGCAAGCCCGACCCGGACGCCGGTGAAAGACCCTGGGCCGCGCGACGCCGCGATGCCCTCGATCCCGCCGCGCTCGAGGCCGGCCGCGCGAAGCAGGAGGTCGACGGCGGCCATCACTAGTTCGGAGCGCGGCGTCGGGCCGGCGAGAGCGACGATCCCGACGGCGCCCTGGCCCGTCGCCAGGGCGAGCTCGAGGCGGGGACCGCAGGCTGCGACCGCCAGGGCCGTTCTCATCGCGCCAGTCTTGCCCGCCGCGCGCGGGACGTCAAGCGCCACGCTACAATCACGGAGGCATGAAGCAGACGCCGATGCTGCAGCAGTACCTGGAGCTCAAGCGCCAGGTCGAGGACGCCCTGCTCCTCTACAGGCTCGGAGATTTCTACGAGCTCTTCTTCGAGGACGCCGAGCTGGCCGCGCCGATCCTCGGCATCGTGCTGACCAAGCGGCGCCACAACGAAGAAGTCAGTTCTCCGATGTGCGGCATCCCTCACCATGCGGTGGCCAGCTACGTCGGCAAGCTGCTCGACGCCGGCCTCAAGGTGGCGATCGCCGAGCAGGTGGAGGACCCGGCCAAGGCGGGGGGGCTCGTGCGGCGCGCGGTGATTCGCGTGCTGACGCCAGGCACCGTGACCGAACCGGAGCTTCTTGGGGACGGCGAGCGACGCTGGATCGCGGCGCTGTGCGACGTCGGCAGCGAGGTGGCCGTCGCGTTCCTCGAGGCCGCGTCCGGTGACTTCGGCGGATCGAGTTGCGCGTCGCGGCGCGAGGCCCGCGATCTCCTGGCCCAGCTCAGGCCGCGCGAGATCCTGCTTCCCCAAGGTTCGCCGGTTGACGGGTTCGCCGGCGCCGACGTCGGGAGTCCGGTCGTGACGGTCAGGCCAGCACCGTGGTTCGAGGCGGCCCGTGGCGAGGGGCTGCTGAGGCAGGTGTTGGGTGTCGGCTCGCTGCGCGCGTTCGATCTGGAGCCGACGGAGCATCTCGTTGGCGCCGCGGGCGCGCTCGTCGAGTACGTGCGGACGAGTCAGGGCGAGCTGCCGCGCCACGTGCGTACGTTCGACCGGCGCAGGCGCGGCGGCGAACTCGTGCTGGACGGGGCGGCGGTACGAAACCTTGAGATTCTCCGTGATTCGTCCGGTGAGCGCACGGGTTCACTCGCCCGCGTGCTCGACCAGACGGTGACGCCGATGGGCTCGCGGCTCCTGCGAGACTGGCTCGTCCGGCCCCTGGGCGACGCCGTAGCCGCGGCGGCGCGCCACGACGCGGTTGCGGCGCTGGCGGACGATCCCGGACGCCTCGGCACGCTGAGAGAGCTGGTGAGGCGGGTCGGAGACTTGGAGCGCGCGGCCGCGCGAGTGGGCCTTCTGCAGGCCCGCCCCGGAGAGCTGGCGGGTCTGCGTTCCGCGCTTGCGGTGGTTCCCGAGGTGGGCGCAGAGCTCGCTGCTTCGTCGAGCCAGCTCCTGGCGGCGCTGGGAGCACAGGCTGACCCGATGGAGGACATGCGCCGGGACCTCGCGATCACCCTCTCCGAAGAGCCACCGGCGCTGCTCGGCCCGGGCACGATCCGGCGTGGGTGCGACGCCGAGCTGGATGAGGCGCGAAGCCTGGCGCACGGCGCCAAGGAGATCCTGAGCGAGATCGAGGCCCGGGAGCGGTCCCGCACCGGGATCTCCAACCTGCGCGTTCGCTACAGCCGGGTGTTCGGGTACGCCTTCGAGGTCTCGCGTGTGAACCTGGACCGCGTGCCCGAGGGCTGGGTGCGAAGGCAGACGCTCGCCGGCGCTGAGCGCTTTGTGACCCCTGAGCTCGAAGACCTCGAACGGCGGATCACCACTGCCGAAACGCGCGCCGGCGAACGCGAGCGCGAGCTCTACGCAGCGCTCCTCGAGCGCTGCGGCGAGAAGGCGGGCCGGCTTGCAGCGACAGGGCGGGCGCTCGGGGCCGTCGACGTTCTTGCCGCGTTCGCGGAGCGTGCGCGGCGCTTCGACTACCGCCGGCCGCGATTCGTTTCGGGTTCGCGAATCCGCCTCGTGGGCTCGCGGCACCCCGTCGTCGAAGAGTTCTCGCGAGTGGCGTTCGTGCCGAACGACGCGGATCTGGACTCCGGGCGCTCGCAGATCGTCCTGCTCACGGGCCCCAACATGGGCGGCAAGTCCACCTACCTCCGCCAGGTGGCGCTCGCGGTGATCATGGCGCGAGCCGGGTCGTTCGTGGCGGCCGAGGAAGCGGAGATCGGTGAGATCGACCGCGTGTTCACCCGGGTCGGCGCCTCGGACGACCTCGCCCGCGGCGAGTCCACGTTCATGGTGGAGATGACGGAGGTCGCGAGCATCCTTCGTAATGCCACGTGCAACTCGCTCGTGATGCTGGACGAGGTCGGACGCGGGACCGCGACGTTCGACGGGCTGTCGCTGGCCTGGGCCGTGGTCGAGGCGCTGCACGACCTTCCGGAGGGCGGCCCGGGACCGCTCGTGCTCTTCGCGACCCACTACCACGAGCTCACCGACCTGGCCGACCGCCTTGGGCGCGTCGTGAACGCGTCGGTGGCCGTCAAGGAGTGGCAGGGGAACGTGCTGTTCCTCCACCGGGTCGTTGCCGGTCCGTCGGACCGCTCGTACGGGATCCACGTCGCGAAGCTCGCGGGTGTCCCCGAGCCGGTCTGCCGGCGGGCCACCGAGGTGCTCCGCCAGCTCGAGCGGCAGGAACTCAAGGTGCTGGAGGCGGCCGCACCGGGCCCGCAGCCGGTGCAGCTCGCGCTCTTCCCGCCGGCGGAAGACGCGGTCCTCCAACGGCTGCGCAAGCTGGACGCGGACCGGCTCACACCGATCGAGGCGCTCAACCTGCTCGCGGAGCTCAAGCGCGAGGTCGATCGGTGAGCGCGTTCCTGGTCTGCGGCGTCTCGGGTCAGGATCTCGACGCCACCGAACGTGCGCTGCTCGAGGAGTTGCGCCCCGGAGGCATCGTCATCTTCGCCCGCAACGTCGCCGACCGCCGCCAGCTGGCGGATTTGACGGCCCAGCTTGCGGCGCTGCCGTCCCGTCCGTACCTCGCGATCGACCTCGAGGGCGGGCGGGTGAACCGGCTCGAGACGCTGATCGGTCCGCTGCCGTCGGCCGCTGAAGCGGCGGCCGCCGGCCTCGCTGCGGTGCGGGCGCTCGGCGAAGCCGCGGGCGGCGCGTGCGCGCACTTCGGGATCGGGGTCGATTTCGCGCCCGTCGTGGACGTGGGTAGGCCGGATGGGTGGCTCCGCTCCGAGGCGCGTTGCTTCGGCGCGACCGAGGTCGAGGTGCAAAGCGCCGCCGCCGCGTACCTCGAGGGCCTCGAACGGTTCGGCGTCCGCGGCTGCCTCAAGCACTACCCTGGACTCGGCAGCGGCCGCGTCGACTCGCACAAGGATCTCCCGCTGCTCGACGACTCCGCCGCGGCGGAGTCGGAGCTGTTCCACGCCCTGCTGACGCCGGGCAGGGCGGTGGTGGTCGCACACGCCCTGGCCCCGGCTCTGGGAGAGGCCGCGTGCCCGGCCTCGCTTTCGCGGACCGTCGTCGGCCGGTTGCAGCGGTTCGATCCCGGCCCGGTGATCGCCGACGACCTGGAGATGGGCGCGCTGGCGGAATTCGGCAGCATCCCCGAGAGGGCCGCGGCGGCACTCGGCGCGGGGTGCGACCAGGTGTTGGTGTGCAACGCGATGGATGCTCGCGAGGAGGTGGCGGCCCGCATCGCGTCAACGGCGCGCCGGGACCCGGCCCTCGCGGTGGCGCTACGCACGAGCGAAGCGCGCGTCAGCGGTTTCGGTTGCGGCGAGCGGCCCGATGTGAGCTGGGATCGCGTGCGCGAGGTCGCGGACCTTGCGCGAACACTGGGCGGAGGCTCGGCGTGAGCAAGGCGGCCGTGCTGCTCTCAGGTGGGCTCGACTCCGCGACCGCCGCGGCATGGACTCGGGGCGCCGGGTTCGAGGTGGTCGCCCTCTCGGTGGACTACGGCCAGCGTCACCGCTTGGAGCTCGAAGCCGCACGTCGCGTCGTCGCCCATCTCGGGATCTCCGACCATAGGATCGTTACGGTGGACCTGCGGGCGATCGGCGGCTCGGCGCTGACGGCCGACATCACCGTGCCGAAGGACCGTGAGGAGATCGGCGGCGACGTCCCGGTCACCTACGTGCCGGCGCGCAACACGGTCTTCCTGGCGCTGCTGACAGGTCTTGCAGAGGTTGTCGGCGCCTCCGATCTGGTGATCGGCGCAAATGTGCAGGACTACTCCGGCTACCCGGACTGCCGGCCCGAGTTCCTGCGCGCGTTCGCCGAGGTGGCGTGCCTGGGCACGCGTGCGGGCGCCGAGGGGACGCGGTTCGCGGTGCACGCGCCGCTCCTGCACCTCTCAAAGGCAGGCATCGTCCGGCTGGGCGCGAGCCTCGGCGTCGACTACGCGCTCACGCTCTCCTGCTACGACCCGCCCGCGGCGTTCGTCCACTGCGGGCGCTGTGACGCCTGTCGCCTGCGCCGGGCCGGCTTCGCCGAGGCGCTCGTCCCCGATCCGACGACCTACGACGCCGCTTGACTACGGTCGCCCGCTCTCGTCAACGCCGGCCGATGCGACGCTCGATCTCGTCGTGCGGCAAGCGGAGGACGATCGGCCTCCCATGGGGGCAGCGGTGTGGGTCGCGGACCCGGGCGAGGTCGGCAAGCAGTGCCTGGGCCTCGGCCGGCGAGAGGGACCAGTTCTTCTTGATCGCGGCCTGGCACGCGAGCGAAGCGGCCGCGCGCTCTCGCAGGCTGCCGCCCGGAACCGCGGCTTCGCCCAGGTCGGTGAGGAGCTGGCGGAGCATGGCGGCCGCGCGCGCCGCCGGCAGCGGGGCGGGGACGGCCATCACGCGGACGGTCGCGCCCGAGGCCGCTTCGAGCTCGAACCCAAGGGCCTCGAGCTCCGGCGCCGCCTCGGCCGCCAGGGCCGCCATAACCGGCGGGAGATCCACGATCTCTGGCAGCAACAGGCGCTGGACCATCGGCCCGGTTTGTTCGTCGAGCAGGCCTTCGAAGAGCACACGCTCGTGCGCCACGTGCTGGTCGATGAGCACCAGGCCGTTTTCATCCTCCAGAAGAAGGTAGGTGCCGCGGTACTGCCCGATGTAGCGGCCCCAGCGTGTCGACGCGGCGGGGGACAGAGGGCCGACGGGTGCCGACGGCGGCGCCTCGTACACGCGTGGCGGCTCGAACCTCCCTTCGGGGAGTGGCGCGGGCCGGTCGAACGGCAGCGGCGTCGGCTGGGATGCGGGGCCGGACACCGAGACGACCCTCCGAACCTCTACCGGGCCGTGAAGAGAGAGCCGGGCGGCCGCGAGCGCCTGGGTGAGCGCGCTCAGAACGCGCCCCGGGTCCGCGAATCGCACCTCGGCCTTCGCGGGGTGGACGTTGACGTCCACCTCGCCCATCGGGAGCTGGACCTGCAGGTAGGCATCCGCTTCGAGGGTCCCGGACGGGCCCCTGAGCGCGCGGTTGACTGCGCCCGAGAGGAGGCGGTCGCGCACGGCCCGGCCGTTGACCGCCAGGACCAGGTCCCGCGACCCGCTGGCCGGAAGGAGGAAGCCGGTGACCGTGACCGAGCCGGCGGCGTGGCGGACCGGTCGTGCCTGGCGGGCGCGGGCGGCGCCGACGAGGTCCGGCAGCCTCTGGCCGAGGTCCCGCGCCGGCGGCAACTGGAGGATCGTGCGGCGCCCGTGCTCGACGGCGAAGCCGACCTCGGGCCTGACGAATGCCAGCGCGGTCAGGGCGCCCACGGCGTGGCGGAGCTCGGTCGCCTCGGAGCGCATGAACTTCAGGCGTGCCGGCAGCCGGAGGAAGAGGTCGCAGACCGTCACCTTGGTTCCGCGCGGGCGGGCGCAGGGCGCGACGCGGACGACCCGGCCAAACTCCACCTCTACGCGGGTGCCCTCGCCGTCGCCGGACGCGGTCTCGAGCGTGAGGCGGGAGGCAGCCGCGATCGAGGGGAGAGCCTCGCCGCGGAAGCCGAGGGTGGCGATCCGGTCGAGATCTGCGGCGTCTGTGATCTTGGAGGTGGCGTGGCGCTCGAGCGCGAGAAGCGCGTCGTCGGAGTCCATCCCACTGCCGTCGTCCTCAACCTCGATGAGTTCGCGGCCACCCGCAACCAGGCGGATCTTCACGCTCCGTGCGCCGGCATCGAGGGCGTTCTCGACCAGCTCCTTCACGACCGAGGCCGGCCGCTCGACGACCTCGCCCGCGGCGATCTGGTTGATGAGGGTGTCCGGAAGAAGATGGATTCGAGCCACGGCCCGAAGGTACACGAGAGCCGGCCTTGTTGGAAGGCCGGCGCCGGTGATGCGTAGAATGGCCGCAGGGGGTCAGCGTGGACTTCGAGTTCTCGGAGCAACAGCGGATGGTGCGCGATATGGTGCGGGCGTTCGCCGCCGATCGGTTGAGGCCCGGGGCGGCCGCAAGGGACGAGAGAGGGGAGTTCCCGGCCGACATCTTCAGGGAGCTCGGCGAGCTGGGACTCCTCGGCATGATGACGCCCGAGGCCTACGGCGGCGCCGGCATGGACGCACTCTCGTACCTGCTCGCCGTGGAGGAGATCGCGCGGGCGGATGCGAGCGTCGCTGTCGGCGTGTCCGTGACCAACTCCGTCTGCCAGTGGCCGATCGCGCGCTTCGGGAGCGACGAGCTCAAGGCGCGGGTGCTCCCGCCGCTGGCACGGGGAGAGGTACTCGGCGGCATCATGCTCACGGAACCGGCGGCGGGCTCCGACCTCGCTGCGCTCCGCACGACGTACCGGCGCGACCGCGACCGGTTCCTGCTGTCCGGGTCGAAGGCGTGGATCACCGGTGCCAGCGTTGGAGCGATCTTCGTCGTGCTGGCGACGAAGGATCCCTCGTTGCGGGCACGCGGCATCTCGGCGTTCGTGCTCGACGCTCGACAGCCGGGGGTCGTCGTGCACCCTCCCGAGAAGAAGATGGGCCTGCGGTCCTCGGTGACCGCCGCGGTGACCCTCGAGGACGCGGAGGTGCCTGCCGCCAACCTGCTCGGGAGCGAGGGGGAGGGGATGAAGATCGCCCTCGCGACGCTCGACCATTCGCGGCTCGGGATCGCGGCGCAGGCGCTCGGGATCGCCCAGGCGGCCCTCGACGAGGCGATGACGTACGCCAAGCAGCGCCAACAGTTCGGCAAGGCGATCATCGAGCACCAGGCGGTGGGGTTCCGGCTCGCGGACATGGACGCCGAGCTGGAGGCCGCGCGTTGGCTGACGTACAGGGCGGCATGGCTGTCCGAGAGGGCGGGGAAATTGAGCCGGACCAGCGCCCAGGCTAAGCTGGTCGCCAGCGAGATGGCGAATCGTGTGGTCGCCCACGCGGTCCAGGTTCACGGCGGGTACGGGTTCTCGCGGGAGTTCGCCGTCGAGCGGCTCTACCGCGACGCCAGGGTCACCACCATCTACGAGGGCACCAGCGAGGTGCAGCGCATGGTGATAGCCCGAGCACTTCGCGACCTGGAGACGACCGCGCCGATGTGAGGGCCGCCGGTCGGAGAGCATGACGCGCCGGGGAGCCGGCGCGTCCTTGTCTGCGCCGTCGAGCGGTGTCAGTCAGGAAGAGGAGCATGGAGCGGTCGTGCTGTGCGCGCCCCGCGCGTCACTCGCGAGCATGTCACAATGTCGTAAGAAGGCTGTCTGTTCGGAGGCCCTAACATGCTCGTAACGTTGCTGGCCCTTGCAGCCACCGCCGGCACCCCGTTGGCCCTCCGCGTCGAAGTCCAGCCGCTCGGAAAAGGCCCGCAGGGCACGGTCGTCGGCGTGGCGATCCAGATTGCGCCCGAAGACCTGAAGCGTGCCGGCGAGCGTCTGAGGGTCTCGGTCTCGTTCGTCCAGGGCGGTGCGACCGTGGATTCCGGGCAAGCGGTGGTGAACCTTCAGCTGGACGGGAGCGCCCTTCTGTACCGGGAGTGGCCTGCCGGTGAGGGCGATGTTCGGCTCTTCGTCGAGAGCCTGGACGGGACGGCGCGCGGGGGGTGGTCGGGGAAAGTTGTGGTCCCGGTGGCGGAGAAGCCGTTCGAGCCGGCACCGGGCTCGGCGCCGGACGCGCTCGCTCTCGCGCCCTCGGCGCCGGCGAAGGGGGTCGTCCACTTCAAGGCGCCCGCTCGGTCGGGCGGCATCGAAGCGCTCGAGCTCGAGGTGGAGGTGCCGGAGGGCACCGCGAGGGTGGAGTTCTCCCAGGACGGGCAGCTCCTCTTTCAGCGCCAGCGCCCGCCGTGGACGGCTGCGATCCCGCTCGGGCAGGTGGCCAAGCGAACGACGGTGCGGGCTGTCGCCTATGCCAAGGACGGCAGGTTCCTGGGCGAGGACGCGCTGGTCCTTAACGGCGCATCCAATCAGCTGCCGGTCGAGATCCTGCTCGGACCGGAGCCAGCGGCCGGCGAGGGCCGACTCGTGACGGTGTCGGTCGCCGGGAGTGCGCCGCTCACGGCAATCGTGCTGCGAGGGGACGACAAGCCGCTCGTTCGCTGGACCGCCTGTCCGTGCGCGACCACGCTGTCGGCCAAAACCCTGGCCAACACCAAGGTGCTCTCGGCCGACGCCACGAACGCAGATGGGCTGCGCGGGGAGGCCGTGAAGGTCCTCGGGACGACCGGCTATCAGGAGGTTGTAAAGGTCGAGATCGTGGAGCTCTCGGTGACGGTCGTCGACCACGACGGCAAGCTCGTCACGGGGCTGCCGCGCGATGCGTTCCGGGTTTTGGAGGACGGCACAGAGGTGCCCCTGGAAGCGTTTACCACGACGGAGGAACTCCCGCTGTCGCTCGGCATTCTGGTTGACACCTCGGGTTCGATGTTGGAGGTATTTCCGGAGGTCCGAAAGGCAGTGGCCGGGTTCGCCGGCCGACTGCTGCGGGAGGGCGACCACTACTTCCTCATGACCTTTTCATTCGAGCCGAAAATGAGGCTCGAGTGGAACGGCGACCCCGAGGGCCTGGTCGGTGCGCTCGAGCGGACGATGCCGGAGGGGGGCACGTCCCTCTACGACGCGCTCGTGCGCTCCCTCGAGATGTTCCGAGGCAAGCGGGGGCGCTCCGCGCTGGTCCTCCTCTCGGACGGCGACGACAACACCTCCCGGACGCCGTGGGACACGGCGCTCCGCTACGTCCGCACGGCGCGCGTTCCCGTCTTCACCATCGGCTACGGCATCGGTGCTCTCGACTTTTCGATCAAGGCGCACCTGAAGAACCTCGCGGTCGCAACCGGCGCCGAGGTGTTTTCCGCGCCCAAGAAGAAGGGAACCCTCGACGACGTGTACCAGCGCATCGACAAGGAGCTTCGGGCCCAGTACCAGCTCACGTTCCGCTCCACGTCCACGAAGGGCCCCGAGACCTTCAGGACGATCCGCGTCGAGGTTAAAGGCCAGGGGCTGGCGACCAGAACCATCGCAGGCTACTACCCCTCCCAGTGACCGGGCTCACCCCGGTCGTGTCATCGGCGGGGCGCCGCCATCCGTCTTTCTCGGCAGGGAGGGAGTCGGCATGAGACGGTTGGCGGTGCTGGTGGCGGCGGTGACGTTAGGCGCGGCGGCGTTCGGGGGTTGCGCTTTGCGGCTCGCGGTGCCCGGGCCGCCGCCGGGTGCGAACGTGGAGCTTCGCGGCGTTGCGCCCGGCCCCGCGTTCCTCTGGATCGACGGCTCCTGGGCGTGGCGCTCACGCTGGGTCTGGATGCCAGGCTCGTGGGTTGTACCGCCGCGCGCTCGCGCGGTTTGGATCCCGGGACGGTGGTACCGGCACTCCGGCGGCTGGCGATGGGTGCCGGGTGTGTGGCGCTGAAGGGTGCCGTTCGCGGGGGCCTGCCGGCTGACCTCATTTTGTCGGCGGTATACTTCAACTGGTGTCCCACGAGGTCCTTGTCACGCCCGAAATGGCGGAGCGCACGGCGCGAAGTGCGAGGGCCGTCCGTCCCGGTGAGGCCGTTTCGGACGCCGTCGTGGTCACGAGCGCAGGTCTGCTCGGCGCCTGGAACGGCGCGGAAACGGGGAACAGCCTCTGGATCGTCGTGGGCGATCGGATGCCTGAGGGGTCGCCGGCCCCATTCCTGTCGCTGCCCGAGGGGTGCTCGGTTTCGCAGCTCGACCGCGCGATCGATGCAGCCCTTGAGATGCTACGGCTGAGAGAACGCCTCGAGGAGCAACGACGCGCGACCGCGCTCGCGCACGACCAGCAACTCGACCTCGTCCGCGTGGGCATCGCGCTCACCGCGGAGCGTGATCTCGACAAGCTGCTCCAGCTGATTCTGTCCACCTCGCGGGAGATCGTCCGCGCGGACGCGGGATCGCTGTATCTCATCGAGGAGCGCGACGGCAAGCGAATGCTGCGATTCGCGTTGGCCCAGAACGACTCCGTGCCGCCCAGCATGGTCACGACCACCATGCCGATTACGACAGGATCGCTTGCCGGGTACGTTGCGACGACCGGCGAGCCGATGACGGTGGACGACGTCCGCCATCTGCCGCCCGACGTGTCCTACAGCTTCAATGAGAGCTTCGACCTCGCGATCGGCTACCATACACGATCCACCCTCACCGCTCCGATCAGCACGAGGAGTGGGCAGGTCATCGGCGTGCTCCAGCTCATCAATCGGAAGACGGACGCTGCGGCCAGGGTCCTTTCGTCGGAGGCTGCGGATGCCGTGGTCAGGCCGTTCGGGCAGGGCGAGGTGCGGCTGATCCGAGCTCTCGCCGCGCAGGCCGCCGTGGCGATCGAAAACACGCGCCTGGTGAACGAAATCGAGAGTCTCTTCGAGGGGTTCGTTCGGGCGGCGGTGCTGACGATCGAGCAGCGCGACCCAGCGACCTCGGGACACTCGCACCGTGTCGCGAACTACACGGTCTCGCTGGCGCAGGCGCTCGAGGCGAACCCGCCCGCTGCGTATCGCGAGGTTCGGTTCTCGCGCGACGAGATGATCCAGCTGCGATACGCGGCGCTGCTCCACGACTTCGGGAAGGTCGGTGTCCGAGAAGCCGTGCTGACGAAGGCGAAGAAGCTCTACCCCGACCACCTCGCGTTGGTGGAGGAGCGCTTTCGGCACGCCGCCCGGGCACACGAGGTAGCTTTGCTGCGACGGTTTCTGACGGGGCTCATAGACCTGGGGAGGACACCCACCGCCGACGACTTCGCCAATCTCGAGGTTTCCGTGAGCCGAATGAGGCGCGGGCTCGAGTCGAATCTCGCCGCCGTGATGTTGGCGAACGAGCCGGCCGTTCTCGAGTCCGCGACGGCCCATCTCGTGACGGACCTCCAGCGGGCTACCTTTCCCGCCGACATGGGCGAGCTGCCCCTTCTGCGCCCGGAAGAAGCAAGGGCGCTCTCGGTGTCCAAGGGCTCTCTCGACGAGCTCGAGCGGCGGGAGATGGAGTCGCACGTGGTGCACTCCTACCAGTTCCTGCTCACGATCCCCTGGCCCAAGCGGCTCGCGGCGGTGCCTGCCATCGCATATGGTCATCACGAGAAGCTCAATGGGCAGGGGTACCCCAACCGTCTCATGACGGAACAGATCCCGACCGAGGTTCGGATGATGACCGTGTCGGACATCTTCGACGCCCTCACGGTCGGGGACCGGCCGTACAAGAGGTCGGTGGCTCCCGAGCGAGCCCTCGCGATCCTCGAGGATGAGGTACTGGGCGGTTTCCTGGATGCGGACCTGGTGCGGCTGTTCATCGACGCTCGGGTGTTCGCGCTTCCCCACGCCGCGGTTCCGTAGGGCGAGAACTCAGGGAAGTAGGAAAAGGGAAGAGGTAAAAGGGTCAAAGGGAAGGCGGCGATTGTCTGTGTCGTCCCTTTGACGTTTTCCGTTTGACTTTTGACCTTCGCCTTCTTCCGTCTACCCTTTGACCTGCCGCTTCAGAAGTGGGCGATCCAGAAGCGCCAGCTCCCCAGGCCCGCGAGCCCGGCGCCCAACAGGAGAAGCACGGCTCCCATGCCCTTCATGACCACATGCTCCACCCGTGGCGTGAGCAGCGAGGATCCGTGGCTCAACGCCCAAAGCAGAGGGGCGTACCAAGCCGCGACGCCCCCCACGAGGGCACCGAGCATCCACAAGAGGCCCGAGCCGCCGTGGGCGCGTGCCGCTTCCACGAAGGCGAGGCCGGCCGTGACCCACCAGATCCAGTAGTGTGGGTTCCCGGCCGCTACCAGGAGGCCCAGGAGGAAGCTGCCGAAGGCCTTCCGTTCCTCCACGTTGTTGATGCTGACCCGCGGATTGCGGTGCGTGGGCACCGCCCGCAGCGAGCTTATCCCTCCCCAGAGGAGCGCGATCCCTCCGATGATCTCGACCATCGGGAGCGCCCCAAAGGTGCGGAGGAGGGGGCCGGCACCCGATGCGAGGGCCGTGAAGAGCGTCACGTCGAGCGTCGTGACACCGATCAGGAACCAGATCGCCGACGACAGGTGGCGGGAGAGAGCGAGGTGGGTGGCAACCAGCGTGATCGGGCCGGGCACCGCGACCGTCGCGAGCGAAACGACGAACCCCGAAGCCACCAGCGCCGGCAACGACAGCGGGACTGTGATGTCGGACATGGCAGACTACCCGAGCTTGTACCCGATCTCGCGCAGGAAGCGCAGGCGTGCGAGGACGTCCTGCTCACCCTCCACGCCCTTGGGCCGACAGCCGTCCACGATACCGAGGATTGCGCGCCCCGTTTCGCTTTCCGCTACGACGACCTCGGCCGGATTCGCCGTGGCGCAGTAGATCCGACACACCTCGGGGATGGCCTTGATCGCGTTGAGAACGTTGACCGGAAAGCCGTTCTCGAGGAAGACGAAGAAGGAGTGCCCGGCTCCGACCGCGAGGGCGTTGCGGGTGGCGAGTTCCACCAGCGTCTCGTCGTTTCCCGATCTGCGCAGCAGGGCGGGACCCGACGACTCGCAGAACGCGATGCCGAATCGGATCTGCGGGTTCGAGGACACGATTGCCTCGTGAAGGTCCTCCACCGTCTTGATGAAATGGGCTTGCCCGAGGATGAAGTTGGTAGCCTCCGGCTTCTCGATCTTGACCAGGCTCAGATCCATCGGCGTGCTCTCCTTCTCGGCGTCGGGGGCTGCAACGCTGTCACGGCACTCCGGCCAGGTTCAGCCCGACGCCAGCCAACGCTTTGGCCAGCAGCACCATGAAATCGGGCGACAGCGTGTCGAGTTCGACGGCCGGTGGCGTGTCCAGGCTGTCCTCCTGACCGTAGGGTCCGACGCGGACGACGAGTGCAGGTATGCCGCGCCCCAGCGCGACGCTGCCGCCGGTGTGCGGGGCCTGAATCTCCGGCGTGACCTTGGGGGCGAAACCCGCGTGCCGGAAGGCCTGTGTGATGCTCCATGAGGAACTCGCGAGGTCCTTGCCGCCCTCGAGTTGGACGTCGAGTGTACGGGGCCAGCGCTCCGGGACCCCGACGCCATCGAGCTCCACCCAAGCCGAGATCTTCCCGCCGAGCTCTTCGAGCAACGCGTGAGCACCGGCAGCATCATGGAATCCGCCCGCCAGGAAGGCCACGATGATGGGAGCTCGGTGGGGCGAGCGGCTCATCGCTGCCGCGGCTTCGAGCGCGACGGCAACGCCGGATGCGTTGTCGTTGACGTTGAGAGCGCGCAGATAGGAATCACGCAGGTTGCCCCGGGCGCCATCCCAGTGCGCTGCAAGCACGACGGGCCACCGTCGGGGGTCCTTGCCCGGAAGCTCGATGACGACGTTGCTCCATTCCTGCTGCACGCCGTTAGGGACCTTTCGGATGAAGGGGGAGGGACGGACGGGAAGGCCGCGCCGGGTCGCTTCCTGCAGGAGCACCTCGACGACCGCGCGGGCTTGCGGGGCCCATGCATACCGGGTCGTTACCACCGGCCCCTCGGAGCCATCGCGGGGGGCGCCGCTGAGTCGGTCTACGGTCGTCATCAGGCGCGAGCGCGCGGCCATTCCGGCGTCGGGCAGAGCCTTCCCTACAAGCGTGCCCAGCGTCTCCCGGCTCTGGTCCGCCGGCGCGTGGGGCACCCAGCCGACGCCCCAACGCAGCAGGAGCGTGCGGCTGTCGAAAAGGGGAGATTCCACCGGCACCGGCGAGACCGCCACCACGACCCTCTCGGCTGGTGTGAGCGCGGGAAGCTCGAGTTTGACGGTTCCCGCTGGCGAGAAGGCGAGTGGCAGCTCTATATCCGGCCCCTGGACATGCAGCTTGACCGCCCGCCCGACCCAGCGGACCGAAGGGTCGCCTTGAAGTGTGAGCGGGAACGGCCGCTCGCCGCTTCCCTCGACGGTCAGGAAGGCGATTCCGCCTACTCCGACCTCGATGACTCCCGACGTCGGACGGGACGCCGTCGCCCGTACTGTAGCGGGCGGGCGAGGAGGCACGACTGACGCGAAGGAGAACCGGCCGTCCGCCAGGCCGGGATCGTCCAGCCAGCACGCCATCGCGAAGTCGCCCAGCAAGTCCGCCGGGGTGCGCTTGTCGCCCCGGTCGGCAAGCATCCGGCCGATCCCGGCGAGTCCCTTCTCGGGGCGTGCGACGAGATCGCGCAACCCCTGGTCACCGAACTTGTCTCGCAGATACTCGACGAAGAGCAGGGACCAACCCCTCCCTGCCCACGCGTCGCCGGGCGCATGGGCGCGGTTCTCGGGATCGATGTCTCCCCAGAGCAGCCGGGCCGACGCCAGGCCGCAGAGATAGGGGGTGTAGTTGGCCAGCAACTCGCTCCAGGAAGTCTCGCCGGGATCCCGGCTGTAGTGCAGTAACCGGTGGAAGGTCTCGGCTAGTTCTTCGATGTTCCTGGACGCGCGGTTCCCTTGACGCCCGAAGGCATGGTAGAGGATCTCGCCCTCGTTTGAGTGAAATCCGGAGCGAACCGCTTCGTCCTCCGGGACCTCGTCGAAAGGAAAGAAGAGGCCGGAGGGACCGGCTGCGTGCGTCAGAAAGAGTATCACCTTCCCGTTGCCGTCGTGGTCCGGGCAGGGACCGAATAGCTCGACCTCCCGGGGATAGATGACGGTGTCGAATACACTCACGGCTGCCTCGATCTGGTGCGTCTCGTCCGCCTGGCCCATGGTCGAGAAGTGGTAGCCCTCTTCCTGGTACACCGCGATGGTGCGGCCCTCACGGACAAGACGAGCGCGAAGCTCGATCTGGATCGGCTGAAGTTGAGGCCCGGTGTCGACTGCCCAGAACGAGCGCACCTCCGGGAAGAGAGCTGCCACCGCAGCGACAAGCGGGAGTGCGAGGTTCGTCATCGTGTCAGGCCTCCGGTAAGCGTCACCTGAGTTTACCGCGGATCGCGAGGCGTGTGGTTCCGGCGAGATGGGCGGAACCTCGCTGTCTGCGTGCAGACGGACGGAAAAACCAGGTAGAATAGAAATCCATGATCTGGCAGGCGCTGGCCTGGTACGTTGTGGTTGCTGCGGGCGGGGCGGTAGCGGTCGGCGCGCTGCGGCGCCTAGGCGTCGGCGCGGGCGCGAGCTGGGCCGTCGCACGGGTTACAGCCTGGACCGTAACCGGCTATGCGGCCTGGATTTTCGGTTGGCTCGGAGTGACATCGTGGTGGTGGTTCGGCCTCGTTGTCCTGCCGTTTTTCGCATGGTGGGGGTGGCGAGGTTTTGCAGGCCTGAACCTGCGAGCACTTCTCGAACCCGAACTCGTCGGTCTCGGTGCGTTTCTCCTGCTTGCTTTCCTCAGGCTGCCGATGATGGCAGTCACGGCCACCGAAAAACCCATGGACCTCGCGATCCTCGCGACTCTCCTTCGTCCCGGCGCGATGCCTCCAGCCGACCCCTGGCTGGCCGGCCACACCCTGCCGTATTACTACTTCGGCTTCGTGCCGTGGACGTTGCCGGCCAAGCTGCTCGGGTTCGCCCCGGATGTCGTTTTCAATTTGCTGGTTGTGACGCTGGCAGCGGTGAGCGCGCAAGGGGCCTGGGCTCTCGCCCGGGCGCTCGGCGGGAGCCGGCGCACCGGCATCTTGGCCGCTTTCTTGGTGGTGTTCATGGGCACGTTCGACGGGTGGCGCCAGCTTCTCGCGGGACACGGCATCTCCGGAATCGACCTCTGGCCGGCGTCGCGCGCGATCACGGGCACGATCACGGAGTTCCCACTCTTCACCTTCCATCTGGGCGATCTCCACCCCCACCTACTGTGCGTGCCGCTTGCCCTGGTGGCCGTTTTTCTTGCCCGAGCTCTGAGCACGGCGAAGTCTCATTGGTTGCCTGCGCTTGGCATCGGGTCGCTCGTCTACGGGGCGGCGGCCGCGGCCAACCCATGGTGCGCGATCCCTCTCGGCCTCGCGATGCTCATGGTCGCAGTCGGGGACGAGGCCGGGTTTGTTCGGCCCGTTGGAGCTGGGCTGTGGCTGTGGGCACGGGTAGGGGCCGTCGGCGTGGCCGGCTGGCTGCTTTATGCGCCTTTCTGGCTCGCGTTTCATCCGCCTGCCGAGGGCTTCGGCGTCGTCACGACGCCGACTCGAATGGACGAGATCGTGCTTCTCCTGGCTGGCGCCCTGATCCCGACGGTCCTGGTGGGTTGGGAACTTTCGTGGCGCTGGGGGGGCATGGAGACGGCACGACGCCAACTTAGCCGTGCGGTCTGGCTTGCCGGCCTGGTGTTGCTGGTGGTGATCACGAAGCGGCCCCTGCTCGCTCTGACCGCAGGCGTCGGCGGCGTCCTGGCCATCACCGCCTTCCGGGGCAGCTACCGGCGGGGCAGGCCCGTGCTCGCCCTCACCCTGGTGCCACTGGCGCTCCTTGCGATCATGGAGATCGTGTACTTCAAGGACCCCTACGGAGCCGAGTTCTACCGGATGAATACGGTCTTCAAGGCGACCCACATGGCGTTCACTTTCCTCGCCGTAGTGGGACCCGTTCTTCTGGGATGGCTGCATCGGCGACGCGCGCTGGTAGCGGTAATCGGTGCCGCACTGGTCGTGCTGTCGGGTCTGCCGCAGCTCGCGGCGCTCACCGGACGAGCACTCGGGGCGAGCGCCGGGAGCTGGGGCGGCCTGGGTTGGATGGCGCCAGGCGAGGCCGCCGCAGCCGCCTGGCTGCGTGGACAGCCTCGAGGGACGGTCTTGATCGAAGGGATCGGAAACGCCTACTCCGATGCCGCGCGTATGTCCTCGGCCTCCGGTGTGCCCGCCGTGTTGGGTTGGGAGAACCACGAGGGTGTCTGGCGCGGCGGGGCGATAGGCGGAGAGACTGCCGGGCGAAAGGCGCAGATCGAGCAACTGTACAGGTGCGGAAACCCGAGTGAGGTGCAAAAGATCGCGCAGGGGCTGGCCGCGCGCTATGTGGTGGTAGGCAGCGTCGAGTCCAGACTCTACCCGGAGGAGGGTCTGAAGGCGGTGGTGCAGGCCGGTCGAGCGGCGTTCAAGGACGGTGCGTGCACGATCGTGGAGATGGGGCCGTGAGGATGCGGGGATGAGCCGGAAGGAACGCCTTGCCTGGATCGCGCTGATCGCCTTCGCGCTGGTGCTGCGCCTTGTCGCGCTGGGCGACCGGCCGCCGCATCACGACGAGGCCATCCACTGCGACTTTGCGTACAACCTTCTCAACCAGGGCACGTACCGGTACGACCCCACCTATCACGGACCCCTCATCTACTACGTCATGGCGCCGCTGTTCCTCATCCTCGGTGCGAGCACCGCGGTCGGCCGGCTGTACCCGGCGCTTGCCGGTGTGGCGCTGGTGGCCCTCCCCCTCATGCTGCGCCGCCGCCTCGGGGCCGGGGCGGCGTGGTGGAGCGGCCTCATTCTGGCGATCTCGCCGATCATGCTCTACTACTCTCGGTTCGCCCGCGAGGATGTGCCCGTGGCTTTCTTCACAGCGCTGGCGCTGACGCTGTTCCTGCTGGTGAGAAAGAAAGGCTGGAGGCTCATCCCGTGGATCGGTGTCGCGGCGGCCGGGCACGCCATGATGAAAGAGACGTTCTACGTTACGGTGCCGCTGCTGGCGTTTTCCACGTATGTCGTGACGTTGCGGGACGGAGTCTGGGTGAGCGTCCGCAAGGGCTTCGTGTGGATCGACGCCCATCGGGTCGCCGTTGGGACCGCAATCCTGTGGTTCTTCGTGATCACGGTGACCGGGTTTACCGTGTTTTTCGTGCATCCTGAGGACTGGGCGTTTCCGGTGAAGGCCGTCATCTACTGGTACGGCCAGCACAAGATCCAGCGGGTGGGCGGCCCCTGGTTCTATCACCTGCCGCGGCTCGCGCTGTACGAGTTCCTCCCGATTGCGGCCGCGCTGGTGTGGGCTGTTCGCCGGCGCCACCGGCTGAAGCGGCTCGAGGTGTTCTGTCTGGCGTGGGGGTTATCGGCGATCGCGGTATACGCATACCTGGGCGAGAAGGTCCCATGGCTCGCGGTTCACCAGATGCTGCCGTTCGTCCCTCTCGCCGGGGCTCAGCTTTCGAGGACGTTCTCGCCGCAGGGGCGCTGGTGGTCGCGGGCGCTCGCGACGGCGGGCCTCGCCGCCACTGCGTGGAGCGCAGCAGCTTCGAGTTTTCTCTATCCGGCCATCACGACGTCGGATCCTCATGCCGAGCTCATGGTATTCGTGCAAACGACACCCGAGGAGCAGGCGCTGGCCAACTACGCGAAGGCGCTCGCCGTGGTGCAAAAAGAAGGCATGGTGGCCGCGGTCGACGGCGAGGCGAGCTGGCCGTTGTCATGGCAGCTGAAGAAAGTGCCGGTCTGGTGGGCGGCCCCTCAGGCCGGCATGCACCCCCCACTGGTGGTTTGCGACCCCGACAAGGAGGGCGCCACCCGGCAGATACTGGGCGACGGCTACACGGTCCGGCGAATTCCTCTGCGCGCCTGGTGGGTCGAGGATGCGTCCGGTGTTGGTCTTTCGGCCGTCGCGCGGTGGTTTGTTACGCGTCAGGCATGGTCCCCGATCGGCGCCACGGACGTCCTGGTGTTCGAATCCGGGAAGAAGTAGCGCGGGAGCGCGGGGAAAGGATACACCGTGAGCGTCGAGCTATCAGTCGTGGTTCCCGTCTACAACGAGGAAGAGAGCGTGCCTGAACTGTACCGCCGGCTCACGGAGGTACTCAGTGGCACGGTCCGCTCGTACGAAATCGTGCTGGTCGACGATGGTTCGCGAGACCGTTCGTGGGCGCTGATCAAGGACCTCGCCGCGCGGGACGCCCGGGTCAAGGGCGTCAGTTTCTCCCGCAACTTCGGCCACCAGATGGCGTTCACGGCCGGCCTCGACCACGTGGAAGGGGACGCCGTGGTGATCATGGACGCGGACCTCCAGGACCCTCCCGAGCTGATTCCGGAGCTTGTGGCGAGGTGGCGCGAAGGGTACGACGTCGCGTATGCCGTGCGCGCCAAGCGCGAGGGCGAGACGTTTTTCAAGCTCGTGACGGCCGCCGTTTTTTACCGCCTGTTGCAGCGAGTGACCAACGTCTCCATCCCCGTCGACACCGGCGACTTCCGCTTGATGAGCAGGAAGGCGGCGGACGCATTCCGCAGGCTCTCGGAGCACCACCGGTTCACCCGTGGAATGGTCTCGTGGCTTGGCTTCCGCCAGATCGGCGTTCCGTACCTTCGGGCGGCCCGGCACGCGGGCGAAACGAAGTATCCGCTTGGCAAGATGCTGCGGCTCGCGAGCGACGGGATCACGTCGTTCTCATACCTTCCGCTCCAGCTTGCGAGCTGGCTGGGAGTGGTCGTCTGTGCCGCGGCTGTCGTCGCGCTTGCGGCAGTCCTCATCTTGAAGGCGACCGGCTCTACTCTGGCGTGGACCTGGGTGGCTGCTTCCGGGCTGGCTCTTCTGGGAGGAATCCAGCTGATTGCTGTCGGTCTGCTGGGCGAGTATGTGGGGCGCGTCTTCGATGAGGTGCGAGGCCGTCCGCTGTACCTCGTTCAGGAGACGGTCGGGATGATCGGCGGGCAGCGCAGCGCCCCGCCGCCGATCACGGTCTAAAGCTCTGCTTCCTCGATCGCTGCGGCGGCGTCCGCGGTTCCCTGAATGACGCGCTGGAGGCCGGGAAAGTAGCGGTCCATGACCGACAGCCCGATGAGCAGCAGGTTCTCGAACTGGGCATGCGGGAGATCGGCATCCTCGAGGTCCGCCGAGCACTTGAACCGCACTTCGCCGTCGTTGACGTCGAACTCGAAGTTCCCGAGCAGCAGGCCATAGTTGGCCCGGGTGAGGAACTCCAGGACCTCGCGACGCCTTGCTTCGGGGACCTTGCCCTCGACGAAGGTGAGAAACCTGACGATCGGGTGGTCGCGCTCAACGACAGCGATGAGGCGGTAGTTACCGTGCTCTCCGGCTGCGCCCATCTCGAGGGCCTGATGACCGGGCAATCGCCGGAACTCCCAGCCGTCCTGCTCGAAGTACGCTTCGATGGTCTCGAAGAGCGAAGCCAAGTTACCCTCCGGAGAGCACTCGTCCTATATGTAGCGTGGACTGTCGGCCCGGTGGTGTCAACCGGAGGCGCAGACCCCGCGGGAGGGGTGCTACTCTCGGTTCCGTGAGCTCGCTTGCGCTGATTGGGCCATCGTGGCCGCTGCGCGGTGGGATTGCCCGGACGACCACTGCTCTGGCTGCCGCCCTCGACGCCCGCGGCAGCCTGGGAGGCTTTTTCGTGCCCCTGCGGCAGTACCCATCGATCATTTATCCGGGGCGAGGCGACGTAGATCCGGATGCATGTCCTCGCCTGGATTTCGCGCAGGCCTGCTTCGGCGTACTCGAGCCGTGGACCTGGCCGCGACTGGCGGCTCGTCTGCGGGCATCGAGGCCCGACGCGATCATCCTCCCCTTCTGGACCGCGGCATGGGCGCCGGTGGAGTTGTTCCTAACCGGCCGCAGGTACGCTCCGGTGGTGGCGGTCGTCCACAACCCCGCGGATCACGGCGCCGGGCTTCCGGCGCGAAAGGCCGCCGGGGCAGTGCTCGGCCGCTGCAGCGCGTTCCTATGCCACAGCCGTTCGGTCGCACAGGTGCTGCAGGAACGTTTTCCCGGCACACCGCTGACGGTTCACCCGCTGCCTCCGGAGTCGCCCGGGGCCGTCGACCGGGAAGGCGCGCGGACACGCCTGGGCCTAGAGAGCAACGCCTTGGCAGTGCTCTGCTTCGGCCTCATCCGACCCTACAAGGGCGTTGAGGTCCTGCTCGAGGCAGTTGCGCGTCTCCCGCGCGAACCGCGGATCGTGCTGCTGCTTGCGGGCGAACCGTGGGGCGGAATCGCAGGTACCCTCAGGCAGCGGCTTCGTAGGTCCGATCTCGAAGGGCGCGTAGTGGCCCGCCTCGGGTGGGTGCCGGAGCCGGAGGTCGCAGACTGGTTCGCGGCGGCCGACGTGGCGGTGCTGCCGTACCTTAGCGCCACCGGGTCGGCCGTGGCGGCTCAGGCCCTGGGTTGGGGGCTGCCGATCGTCGCGAGCGCTGTGGGCGGGATCACGGACGTCGTGCACGACGGCGTGAACGGGACGCTCGTCCCGCCGGGAGAGCCTGAGGCGCTTGCATCGGCCCTGGCAAGGCTCGCCGACGAGGCGCTTCGCTCACGTCTGGCGGGAGGAGCGCGGGTGAGAGCCGCTCGCTGGAGCTGGGACGGGTACTCGGCCGAGCTCGAGGCTCTCGTCGGTCGCGTGTCAGAACCAGGAGCGGGAATCGCCGGGGAAAGCCATGGATAGGAACGTCCTTGTGGTCTCCTCGCGGTTCCCATGGCCCGTCGTCACCGGCGACAGGATCAGGGCGCTCGCCTGGCTGGAGGCCCTCGCGCCCCGCGCGAACGTGACGTTGGTGGCGCCCGAGGGGCGGACCCCACCCGATGCCCCGGCGTTCCGGCACGTGCCGGCGCCGCGGTCTCTTGCGGCCGTCATGTCGGCCTCTTGGCGGACGGTCTCAGAGGGGTTGCCGGCTACAGCCCTCCTCGCGGCCGGGCATGCATGGGAGAGCGCTCTCGACGAAGCGGAGCGTGATTCGGGTCCATTCGACGCCGCCGTGCTCCTGCTCGCGCGTCTCGACCCCTGGGCGTTCGGCCGTCTCCGTGCTGGTCGGCTCGTCTTCGACGCCATCGACTCGCTCGCCGCGAACCTGGACGCCCGGGCGGAAGCGGCGCGCGGCCCGGCGCGGTTCCTCTGGCGCCTTGAAGCGGACCGGACCGCTCGTCTTGAGCGAGATGTCGCCCGGCGTTACGATCGCGTGCTCGTCGTCGCGGACGCAGAGAAGGAGGCGTTCGGGGAGCGAACCGAGGCGGTGTTCCACGGGGTCACCCTGCAGCCGGCGACGGAGGGTGAGCGGGATTTCGACGTCGGGTTCTGGGGCCGGCTCGCGTACTTTGCAAATCGGGATGCGGCGGCGCTGGTCCTCGGCGAAATCTGGCCCCGCATTCGCGCGGCCCGTCCGGGTGCCACGCTCCTGCTGGCCGGGGCCGACGCGCCTTCCTTCATGCGCCGTGCGCACGGTCGCGACGGGGTCACCGTGATCTCGCCGATGGAGGATCGAGGCCGCCTCCTCCGCCGCGTCAGGGTCGCTCTCTTCCCACTGCGCTTCGGCACGGGTCAGTCGAACAAGGTCCTCGAGGCTGCGGAGGCATCGTGCGCCCTGGTCGCTTCCCCCGAAGCGGTGCGAGGGCTCGACGCGATCGCGGCCGAGGCGGTAGTGGCGAGCGATCCGTCGGCGCTGGCGGAGCGCGTCCTCGGCCTGCTGTCCGATCCGGCTGCCGCAGCTGCGCAGGGCCGGCGCCTGCGAGCCGTGGTGGAGCGCGAGTACTCGCGGGAACGGGCATGCGAGAGGCTCGCCGCCGTGGCGCTCGGTCCCGACTAGACCAATAGAACCCGGACAGACGGAAGAGGTAAGAGGGAAGAGGGAAGAGGGAAGACGGAAGACGACGGATTGCAGGCGGCCGAGCGTTCGCTTGTCTTCTTACTTCTGCCTTCTACCCTCTTCCCTTGGCCCCGTCCGGGCTACCAGCCCCGCGCGAGTTCCTCGATCCCGCCGAGCGCGTCTGCACCGAGGTGGAGGTGCAGCACCTTCTTACCCACCTCCTTCAGTGCCGCGGCGTCGCCAAGCGCTTGCGCGAGGCGGAGCTGCCCAAGCGTGTGCGTCTGGCCGGGGATTGCCAAGTCGTGCAACGGCTCACCGGTCAAGACGACCGGGACGATGTGGGCAGGGCCACCCTTGTGGAGCTGCCCTGTGGAGTGCAGGTAGCGAGGCCCGAATGCTGCGGTGACCGGCACGTGTACCGCGCGCGAGATGGCACGCGCCAAGCTCGCGAGCGCGCTGGCAACAGGAGGTCCCTCCGGCAGGTACGCCAGCAACGCGATCGCAACAGCGGGCCCGACGTCTTGCAGGTGGGTCCGCAGGGTCTGGCCCGGCTTGCCGCTCGGTGCCGGCGCAGCGAATCCTCCGGCGGCGAGCGCCGCGCGGGCGCAGTCCTTGGCTCGCACCACATCGGGCTCGTCGAACGGGTTCATGCCGAGGAGAAAACCGGCGAGTGCGGTCGCGATCTCGAAAACGGCAAACGCTTCACCGAGTCCGTCCCGGCGCAAACGCCAGCGCGCCACAGGGTGTCCGGATTGCGCCAGTCCGTCGAGGGCGAGATCGAGAGCGGTCGTGTCCTCGTCCGCAAACCGTGGCGACAGGTAGACCGTGTCCGGCCAGCCTTGGTCCGCCGCCGGCGGCTGGGCCAGGACCACCGGAAGGATTCCCCGGCCTTCTTTGCCGGTGCTCTCGGCGACGAGCTGTTCGGCCCATGCGCCGAGCAGTGCGAGGCTGGGCGAGGCGACAATCGCAAGCTTACCCCAACCGTGGACGGCAGCGCCCGCCACCAGGAGCGCGAGATCGGCCGCCGGATGGCGGATCGCCGGTTCGGCGAGGCCCCGTTCGGCGCTGGCCAGCAACTGCTCGGCGTCGAGCCCCATCCACACCGCCGGGAAGATCCCCACGAGCGAGAGTGCCGAGTACCGCCCGCCGACATCGACGGGGTGGTCGAGCACGGCGCGGAAGCCGCGAGCGACGGCGAGACGGGCGAGGGGCGTGCCGGGCTCCGTGACCGCCACGAAGCGGTCGCCCGCGCGGTCGCCGAGAGCCGTCCTGACGGTCTGCCAGGAGATTTCGAGCAAGGCGGAGGTCTCCGCCGTCGTGCCAGATTTGCTGATCGCCACCACCGCGATCGACGCCGGGTCGAGCGCACCCAGCGTGTTGCCGACACGGTCGGGATCGGTGGTATCGAGCACGACAAGTTCGCGCCCGGCCGGGGTCCCGCCGACGGACCTCAGCACTTCGGGGGCGAGGCTCGATCCGCCCATCCCGAGCAGGACCAGCGTGTGCGCGCCGTCGGTTGCGAGCGCTGCGGCGAGTGCCTCCAGCGCCGGCAGCTCCTGGCGGGTGCGCGAGGGCAGGTCGAGCCAGCCGAGGCGCCGGGCCGCATTGGCGGCCGCGCCGTCACCCCAGAGCGTTCCGTCACGCGCCGCGAGGCGCTGGATCGCCGAGGCGCTCTGCAGGCGTTTGCGGGCGGACTCGATCGCAGGCTCGAGGAGGGTGGGAACGACGAAGTCGATCGGCGAGCACCCTCGGGACGCGAGGACCTCTCTGACCCGCGCGGCGATGCCTTCCGTGGAGTAGCCGAGCCTGGCAGTCACCTCGGGACCGGGCGCCGAGGCTCCGAACCGGTTGAGGCTCACGATCTCGCCGTCGCCGACCCACCTGTGCCACCCCTGGCCACGGCCCATCTCGATCGCCACCTTGAGCGCATGCCTGGGGCCGAGCACCGCGCGCCGGTAGTCGGCAGGCTGGCGTCCCAACAGCTCGAGCGAGGGTGCGGACACCACGCGGGTCGGGGTGCCCCCCTTCTCCAGGGAGTCGCGCACGGTCAACGCGAGGCTAACTTCCGAGCCCGTGGCGACGAGCACAACCTCGGGGGCCCCGGTGCCGGCCTCTACACGGACGAATGCGCCGCGCCCGACCGAGCCGGGCTCGGGCGGCGGCAGGACCGGCAGCTTCTGCCTCGTGAGGATGAGCGCGGTGGGACCGTCGCGGCGCTCGAGAGCGACGCGCCACGCCTCGCTGGTCTCGTTGGCGTCGGCGGGGCGCAGCACGATCACGTTCGGGATGATCCTCAACCCCACGATGTGCTCGATCGGCTGATGCGTGGGGCCGTCCTCGCCTACCGCTATCGAGTCGTGAGTGAAAACGTACGTGACAGGCAGCTTCATCAACGCCGCGAGGCGGAGCGCGGGGCGGAGGTAATCCGAGAACACGAGGAACGTCGCCACGTAGGGCCGCAGCCCCCCATGGAGCGCGAGCCCGTTGGCGATGGCGGCCATCGCGTGCTCGCGGATCCCGAAGTGCAGGTTCCGTCCTCCGTACGAGCCGCGCGCCGCGGACGCCTCGCCCGCCAGCAGGGTGTCGTTGGAGGGCGCCAAGTCGGCCGACCCGCCGAGCAGCTCGGGTACGACGGGTGCGAGGGCGTTGAGCGTCGACCCGGATGCCTGGCGGGTCGCTTGCGACGAGCCCTCCGGAAAGGACGGCAGAGAGTCGTCCCAACCGGAGGGCAGCTCTCCGGAGAGGCGGCGACCGAGCTCCTGCGCATCCTGGGGGTGCGCGTTCCTGTACGTGTCGACCAGAGCGTTCCAGGCCCTATGGGCCTTGCGGCCCGGTTCGGTCCGGGCGAGGGCATACCTTCGGATCTCCTCAGGGATCGCGAACGCCTCGCCGATCGTCCAGCCGAGCTTCGACCGCGTGGCCGCCACGCCTTCCGGACCGAGCGGCTCGCCGTGGGCCTTGGCGGTGTCTTGCCGTGGGCTGCCCCAGCCGATGTGCGTCCGGACGCGGACCATGACCGGAGCGTCCTCGCTGGAAGCTGCCTGGGCGAGCGCCGTGGCGATCGCGTCGAGGTCGTTGCCGTCCTCGACGTGGAGGACGCGCCAGCCGTACGCGGCGAAGCGGGCATCCACATCCTCGGAGAACGCGAGATCGGTCGGACCCTCGATGGTGATGTGATTATCGTCGTAGAGAACCACCAGGCGTCCAAGCCGGAGATGCCCGGCGAACGAGGCCGCCTCGTGCGAGATTCCCTCCATGAGGTCGCCGTCGCTCGCGATCACCCACGTACGGTGGTCGATGACCGGCAGTCCGTCACGGTTGAAGCGAGCAGCAAGGTGGCGCTCCGCGAGCGCCATCCCGACGGCCACGGCGAACCCCTGGCCCAGCGGACCGCTCGTCGTCTCGACGCCGGGCGTGAGCCCCGCCTCGGGGTGGCCCGGCGTCAGGGAGCCCCACTGCCGGAAGCGTTCGAGATCTGCGAGCGGGAGGTCGTACCCGAACAGGTGCAGGAGGGCGTAGAGCAGCGCCGAGCCGTGGCCCGCCGAGAGAACGAATCGGTCGCGGTCCGGCCAGCGCGGGTTCGCAGGGTTGTGGCGCAGAAACCTGCTCCACAGTACATACGCCATGGGCGCCGCACCGAGCGGAAGCCCGGGGTGCCCGGACCTGGCTTTCTCCACTTGGTCCACCGCCAGCAACCGCAGCGCAGCTACCACCTGCTGGTCCAGCTTCTCGAACGGCCGCATGGGTCCTCCTTGCGAGGCCAGGATTGTTGCGCACCCTTGCTTCGTGGGCAACTGTTCCCGGATGGTAGAATGCGAGCCCCCGGGACGGGGGGTCGAAAAGACGACGAAAAGGAGCCGAGCATGAAAGCGAATCTGGCGGTTGTGATGGTGGCCGTCGCTGCGATTGCGGCGGGCCGCGCAATGGCGCAGGAAGCCCCCAAGCTGGCGGTGGCGGTGATCGATGTCGACCAGCTCGTGCAGAACTCAGCGGCTGGGAAGGAGTCAATGACCCGCCTCAAGAAGGTTCAGGACGAGAAGGTCGCCGAGCGCAAGAAGATGACGGAAGATCTCCAGGCGCTCCAGAAGCAGCTTGAGGCGCAGCGCGCCACGCTCTCGGAGGCGAAGGTCGCCGACCTCCAGAAGCAGATCGAGGATCGGGGGATCGCGCTCCGCCGCTTCGACGACGACGCTCAGCAACAGCTCGAGGAGGCAAAGCGCAAGGAGCTGGGCGCCCTGGAAAAGCAGCTCATGCCGATCATCCAGGAACTCGGCCGCGAGATGAAGCTCCAACTCATCTTCAACAAGTTCCAGTCAGGCCTCGTGTTTGCCGACGAATCGCTCGACATCACCGACCAGGTGCTCAGGCGCTTCAACACCAAGGTGACCAAGTGAGGCGAGTTCGCCCCGCATTGGAGTCGCGACGGTCCCCGTCGAGGCCATGAGGCGTTGATCTCATGCCCACCTTGACCCTCGACGAGCTGGCGGCGCACGTCGGTGCCGAGGTCGTAGGGGACGGGAGCCGGCGCATCGAGGGGGTCCGCACGCTCGAGGACGCAGAAGCGGGGCACCTCTCCTTCTACCACAACCGGCGCTACCTCCAGGCGGCGAGGGTGTCGCGCGCCGGCGCGTTGCTCGTCGCGGACGCGAGCACCTTCCCGGGCCGCAACCTGCTGGTGTGCAGGGACCCCTACGCCGCGCTTGGCAAGCTCCTGGAGCTCTTCTATCCGGGTGAACCCTCTCAGGCAGGCATCCATCCGAGCGCAGTGGTGTCCGCCTCGGCCCGCATCGCAGGCTCGGCCTCGATCGGGCCGCACGCCGTTGTGGGCGAGCGGGCCGTTGTTGGCGCCCGCGCGGTGATCGGACCGGGGTGTGTCCTGGGAGACGACGTCGAGGTGGGCGAGGACACCGTGCTCCGCCCGCAGGTCACCATCGAGCCGCGCTGCCGAGTGGGGGCGCGGTGCATCCTTCATGCGGGGGTCGTGCTCGGAGCCGACGGCTTCGGGTTCGCGACCGTGGATGGCGTTCACCACAAGGTGCCGCAGGTCGGGGTCGTGGTAGTCGAGGACGACGTGGAGCTCGGGGCCAACGTCTGCATCGACCGGGCGGCGCTCGGCGAGACGCGCGTCGGCCGTGGCACTAAGGTGGACAACCTGGTACAGATCGCCCACAACGTGAAGGTGGGCGAGCATTCGCTGCTGGTCTCACAGGCCGGCATCTCGGGCTCGACTCGTCTGGGGCATCACGTTGTCATGGCGGGGCAGAGCGGCGCCGTCGGTCACATCACGATCGGCGACGGGGCGGTTGTGACGGCGAAGACTGGGGTCACCGAAGACGTCCCGGCGGGGGCGATGGTCTCCGGTTTCCCCTCGCGGCCGCACAAGGACTGGTTGCGCGCGATGGCCAACCTATTCACGCTCGAAGAGCTTCGGCGACGCGTCAAGGCTCTGGAGGAGGCGATCCGGCAGCTGGGGGAAAAGGCATGATGGACATTCAGGGGATCCTCGACATCCTTCCGCACCGCTACCCGTTCCTGCTCGTCGACCGGGTTCTCGAGATCGGGCCCGACCGCATCGTTGCGCTCAAGAACGTCACCTTCAACGAGCCCCAGTTCATGGGCCACTTTCCGGGCGTCCCGGTGATGCCGGGCGTCCTGATCGTCGAGGCGATGGCGCAGGCCGGCGGGGTGATGATGCTGCGCGACGTTCCGGACCGGCACGAGAAGCTCATCATGTTCACGGGCATCGACAACTGCCGATTCCGCCACCCCGTCGTGCCCGGCGACCAGATTGTGTTCGAGGTGACGGTGTCCAAGCGCCGCCAGCGCTACGCGGTGCTGCACGGCGTGGCGCGCGTCGGCGACAGGGTCATCGCGGAGGCCGACCTCTCCTCGGCGATGGTGGACCGCCCGAAAGGCGAGGGTTGATGGCGAAGATCCACGCGACCGCCGTGATCGATCCGCGAGCCCGGCTTTTGGACGACGTCGAGATCGGCCCGTACGTCGTGATTGAAGGCGAGGTCGAGTTCGGGGCCGGGTGCGTGGTCGGCCCGTTCTGCCGGTTCGAGGGACCGACGACGATCGCCGGGGGGAACCGGTTCATTTCGCACGCCTCGATCGGCGCGCCGCCGCAGGATCTCAAGTTCAAGGGCGCCCCGACGCGTCTGGAGATCGGGCCGGGCAACGTCTTTCGGGAGTTCGTCAATATCCACCGGGGAACCCCGGGCGGTGGGGGAGTGACAAGGCTCGGCGCCCACGGGCTCTACATGATCGGCGCTCACATCGCCCACGACTGCCAGGTCGGCGACTGGGTCATCTTCGCCAACAACGGCACCCTGGCCGGACATGTGCACGTCGGGAGCTACGCGACCGTCGGCGCCTTGACCGCGATCCACCAGTTCTGCAGTGTGGGCGAGTACGCCTTCATCGGTGGCGGCACCATCGCCACCAAGGACGTGCTGCCGTTCATGAAGACCGTCGGCAGCCGCCCGGCCCGCTGCTTCGGGCCGAACTCGGTCGGGCTCGAGCGGCGCGGTTTCTCGGAAGAGCGGCTCAGGGCCCTGAAGACGGCGTGGCGCTTCCTTCACAGCTCCAAGCTGACCACGAGCGAAGCCCTGTCGCGCATCAGCGCCGACCTCTCCGACGCGCCCGACGCGATGCGCCTCCTCGAGTTCATCAAGGCCAGCGAGCGTGGCGTCATCCTCGCGAACGGATAGGGACCGGCGTCCGGGGTCCCGGAACTGGTCCAGAATCAAGAACCGAAAGATATGGCGGATGCTTTGGCCCCCTCCACCGCGCACTCACCCTTCGACGGTCGCGACGCCCACTGCGAAAAGTGTTACCTATGTCCCTGGACTCTTGTGGTCACAAGATGACGCCCTCGACCTTCTGGACGAACTCCGTCACGAGCTGATCCGGTGTAAGAAAGTCCCAGTCCTCAAGCACCGTGTCGTCGTTTCGGCCCTTCACCTCGGCGGTGTTGGTGTAGATCCACAGCTCGACCCCAGAATCCGGCACCTCGCATTGCGGAAGCGTTCGCGGTCTGACATTCGTCGCGTTTCCCAGAGCAGCGACCTCCCACGCGCGAGCATGGCATTGTCTACGGCGGCTTCGCACTTACGTTGGAACGCGGTGAAGCCCTCTGCGTCCCGCACAAGGAACACTCGCCACTCCTCAATATGCCGCCAATGCCACTCTCGTGCCTCCCGAAACCAGCGGAGAAACCTCTTGGTCACAGACCCACCTGCAAGCGCTTAGCCGCAGCGCAGATTGAGTCGTCAGACATCGTTGAACTCGATCTCGTACGAGACCAGGCCTTCGGCGCTCGCGAGGACGCCTAAGACGAGTTCGGTGGCCATGAAGACACCTTCCGGCACTGGCCACGAACACCAGAGCCGAAAGTGCGAGGCTGGGAGAAAGCCGAAACGTGGGTAGTAGTCCCGATGGCCGAGGACGACGACGAACCGAGTGCCGAGTGCCGCGCACCGGTCAAGGCCAGCCCGAACGAGCTGAGAACCGATGCCTTGCCTCTGATGGGATGGAATGACGGCCATCGGCCCAAGCCCAAGCCCATGTAGTTCAGCGTTCGAAGCAAGGTAAACGCGCGAGAACGCAATATGACCGATGATTTGGCCTTCTCTCTCGGCGACCAGAGACACGACGAGCTTTCCACGTTCTCTCAAGAGATCAACGAGGGAGGCTTCAGCCGACGTTTCAAAAGCGGCCCGATTGACTTCTCTGATGCGTTGAACGTCAGAGGCTCGCTCGATTCGAACGGTGGTCACAAAAGCCCCATGCCTAGCTGCGCCTAGACATCATGACTTCTGGTG
>PMLC01000060.1:49610-59918 GCA_003158745.1 Acidobacteriota bacterium | reverse complement strand
GGTGCCGGAGGAGGGAGTCGAACCCTCACGCCCTTGCGGACACGGGATTTTGAGTCCCGCGCGTCTGCCATTCCGCCACTCCGGCACTCGCGCATCTCACGAGCGGCGCGCCGGGAGTGTAGCAAAAGGAAGAGGCGTGGTCCGTGACCCGTGGTCCGGGGAGCCAAGAGACGCAGGGCAATGGCAATTCGCGTGGAGCGTGCCGCCACTGACAATGGGAAGAGGGTAGAAGGTAGACGGTAGAGGATAGACAAGGCTCGTCTCGCGCGGTTGTCTTCCCTTTTCCCTCTTCCGTCTCCCCTTAACCGCCTCTCTTGGTCCGACGCCGGCGACGCCAGCTGGGGCGTCTTCCTCTACAATGCGGGCATGGCCACGACCGTTGAGCAGATCCACACGGCGCTTGCCAGTGCCTACCCCATCATCATGGTCCTTTCCAACGAAGAGGACCGCATCGAGCGGCTGATCCAGCGCTTCGCCGCGTCGGCGAAGCCGCAGCCGTTGCCGGTCGCCACGTGGAATTGCCTCGACGGGCTGTCGGGGCAAGAGGGCACCGGCGATCCGATCGTCGCGCTGCGCTGGCTGGAGACGCAGGCGCCGCGCGGGTTCTACGTGTTCAAGGACCTGCACGCGCTCCTCCCCGGCAACCGCCAGCTCCTGCGCCGCCTGCGCGATACGGCCGCCGCGATCCGCAACACCGGCCGTTATCTGTTCACGCTGGCGCCCGAGGGCGAGGTGCCGTACGAGCTGAAGCCGTTCACCTACGTCGTGACGTCGCTGTTTCCCGACGAGAACGAGGTCGCCGCGGCCGTCACCGCCGTGCTTCAGCAGACCGGTCTGACCGCCGATCCCGAACGACAACAGCTCCTGGTCGGGTCGCTGCGCGGGATGTCGCTGCTGGAGGTGGAAAGCCTCCTCCGCCGCCTGCTCACCCGCCACCAGGCGATGGACGACGAGTTCATGGCCGAGGTGCTCGCCGAGAAGGAGCAGATCATGCGCAAGGAGGGGATCCTGGAGTTCGTCCCCCCTGTCCGCGCGATCGGCGACCTGGGCGGCCTGGATCAGCTCAAGACATGGGTGCGCCAACGGGCCGCCCTGTTCACGCCCCAGGCGCTCGCCCAGCGGCTGCCGCGGCCCAAGGGCGTGCTGCTAATGGGGATGTCCGGATGCGGGAAGTCGCTCGCGGTGAAGGTCATCGCGACCGAGTGGAAGCTCCCCCTCTTCCGGCTCGACATGAACCTCGTGTTCGCCGGGGTGCAAGGCTCGCCGGAGTGGGTGTTTCACCGCGCCCTCGAGGCGGTCGAGGCGGTGGCGCCCGCGGTGCTCTGGATCGACGAGATCGAGATGGGTGTCGCCGGCTACTCGGAAGGCCAAACCGGCTCGATGACCCGAATCTTCTCGACGTTCCTGACCTGGATGCAGGAACACCGCGCCGACGTCTTCGTCGCGGCAACCGCCAATCGTATCGCGCTGCTCCCGGCGGAGATCATCCGCAAGGGGCGGTTCGATCAGGTGTTCTTCGTGGAGCTGCCCAACGAGGAGGAGCGCAAGGAGATCCTCGACATCCACCTGCGCACCCAGACGCTCGATCCGGGCAAGTACGACCTCGTGCTGCTCGCCTCCGCGACGCGTGGGTGGAACGGGGCGGAGATCGAGCAGGCCGTGGTCTCAGCCCGGATCGCCTGCAACGCCGACAGGCGCCCGGTCGAGGAGCGCGACCTGCTCACCTCGATGGGCCAGATCGTGCCGCTCTCGACGACGATGTCCGAGCAGATCAAGGCGATCCGCTCATGGGCGCGCACGCGCGCGCTCCCGGCCACAACCCCCGGCAGGCCGGAGATGTGACGGCTCACAGGCTTTCACGCCCGAAGGTCCCGAAGCGAGTTAAGAGTTGAGAGTGAAGAGTTAAGAGTTCAGAGACGGGGATGGCCAGCTCCGCGCCGGTCTTCCGTCTTTCAACTCTTCACTCTTCACTCTTAACTCTTCACTTGTGCTTGCGTCAGCGGGTCGCGGGGGCGGCCACCGAAGGGAGCGTAGCGCCAGAAGCCGGCCCGTCGGGCGGTGGGATCACGCGGTTGCCGAGCAGGATGATGCTGGCCCCGGCGTCCGGAGTCGGCAGCTCGGGAGCGCACTGACGGGGCTGGCCGCCGCCGTGGGCCCCGAGCAGGTCGAGCACCCACTTCTCCTCGGCGTGTCGCGCGCCTTTGAGCTTCCCGGCGGCGTGCGGCACTGCGACGCAGAAGAGGAGCTCCCCCTGGCCCGTCCGGGCGAACCCCGCGAGCACGGCAATGCCGCCGTCGGTGTTCGTGAGCGTCCCCGTCTTGCCCACCACCGAGGTGGTGCTCGGGCCGTCGGCTAGCAGCGGGAACTGGTGCGTCACCGTTCCGGGGTCGCACCCCGCCACGGGCAGCAGGGATTCGACCGGAACCGTCAGACGCTCGCAGGTACTCCTCAGCTCTCGGAGGAGGCGCACGATGACGCGGGCCGTCAGGCGGTTGCTGCCCAGGCCGGAGGCGGTCTCCAACTGCACGGCCTCGCGCGGTACCTCGCAGCGGGAAGCAACAAATGTGGCCAGCTCATCGACCGGGCCCAGGCCCGCCGCCACGCGCTCGATGTCGTTGTTTGAGTAACAGTTGAAACGCCGCAGGATCTCGACCAGAAACTGCGAGCGGTGTACGACCAACATCTGACCCGGGTTTGCTTCGCCGTCCGCCCCGATGCCGCCCGACACGACCACCTGGGGCGGCCGTTTCGGATCGAGACCCCGCCGGAGCGCAAACTCCCGCCAGGCCATGCGGGTCGAACCGTCCCAGCGCTTCGGGTTGAGGGCCTGGCGCAGGCGGGTCGCCATCAGGACGCTGCGCTTGATAGGATCCGGCTCGCGTCCGGATGAGCCGTTCTCCCACCCCATCCAGAAGCGCTGGTTCACGATCACCGCGCCCGTCACTCGCTCGACGTGGAGGTCGTTGAGCGCCCGAGCGACAAGGAAGGCGTTCTCGGCGTGGAAGTCGGGATCTCCCGAACCCTGCACCACGAGATCGCCCTGAAGAACGCGTCTCGCTTCGTCCACGGTCCCGCGGGCGAAGAAGCGTGTCTCGAAACGAAAATCCGCACCCAGCCGCTCGAGCGCCCAAAGCGAGGTGGCCACCTTGACCACCGACGCCGGGTTGATCGCCTCGTCCGGTTGGTTCGACTCCATTAGCTGGCCGCCGAGCGTCTCGACGTGCCAGACGAGGGGGAGGGACCTGCTCACACGCCGCGGGCGTGACGCCGTTTGCGCGCCTTCCGAGAGCGCAGAGGCAAGCAGCATGCAACCGACGAGGATCACAATAACCCGCTTCACAGCTGTGCATTGTACCCGATCGGAGGTCGCTGCGGAGTTGCCCCGGTCACAGCGGCATTCCAGCGCCTTGTGCTTGGCATCGGGATGCAAGCTGAGCTAGCGTTGTCCGCGGGTCGGAGGCACCATGAGCGACATCGACGAGTTCATCGCAGCCCGGAAAGAAGCCAACGCGGCGGTCCTTGCGCAAGACCACCTCGGGATCAAGCGCTTCTTAGCCGTCGACGATGCCGCCTACCGGGACGGCGCGCTGCCCGGAAAGGTCAAGGAGCTTCTGGGCCTCGCATCCTCGCTGGTGCTGCGCTGCAACGACTGCGTGGACTACCACCTCATCCAGTGCGTAAGGGCCGACTGGAGCACCGCCGAGATCGTGGACGCGCTCAACGTCGGCCTGGTGGTCGGCGGCTCCATCGTGATCCCGCACGTTCGTCACGCGATCATGACGCTGGAGCAACTCAGGGAGCGCCCCAATATCACCGTTTGACGGCGGCGTCGTCCCGAGCCCCCACCGTGGGCGCCTGGCGCTCCGGGTACGAGAAATCAACTGGAAGGGCACGGAGTTGTCCTAAGATGTCCGCGGGGGGTGCAGTGAATCCTGAGGTCGAGCTTCTGGGGCAGTGGTCGGTCGGCGTGCAGTTGGCGACGGTGACGTTGCTGGCGGTGTTCTTCGTTGCGCTCGCCCGCACGGTCCGCCTGCAGGAGGTCCGCCTCTGGGCGTTTGCGTGGGTCGCGGATGCGGTCTCACTCGCATCGTTGTTCCTGGGCATGTTCCTTGCCCTCCCGCCGCTGCTCCTCCACCTCCTCGTGACGGCACACGTCGCCGGCAAGACTGCCTACGCCCTGCTGCTCGTGGCCGGGGCGCGCAGCCACCTGCGGCCGGGAGCCGACGAGTCGTTGCGACCATGGACTCTGGCGGCGATTGTGGCGGCGTGGAGCCTGATCCTCGGCTTCTTTTCCCCCGGAGGGGCGTTCGTCCGGGTGGCGGTCTCTCTGATGGTTGGGGTCCTCCTCACCACCGGTGCTGCATGGGTGCTGACTCGTCCGCGCCTCCCGCGCTCGCACTGGTTCGGCTTCGCCATGCTCCTGGAGGGCTTCCTGTTCCTCCACTATGTTCCGCTCGCGCTGCCGTCCCTTTGGGGAGGCCACTCTCTGGCGGGGTACACCCGCTACTCCTCGTTCTTCGACGCCGGTGCCGAGCTCTTCCTGGCGCTGGCGATCCTCGTTGCAATCGAAGGGTCGTCGTCGCAATACCTGGAACACCTCAACCGGGAGCTCCTCGCATCTCAGGATCGTCTGCGTCAGCTCGTGGATCTCGACCCCCTGACGTCGCTGTCCAACCGCCGCCGCCTGCGTGGTGAGATGGAGCGCGTGCGCGCCTCCGGCGCCGCGGTGGTCTTCCTCGACGTGGACAACTTCAAGGAGATCAACGACCGGCACGGGCACATTGCGGGCGACGCCTGCCTGCTGCGGATCGCCGCATCCCTCACGCAGACGTTCCGAAGCGACGACTCCCTCTTCCGACTCGGAGGCGACGAGTTCCTCGTGGTCGCACCCGGTCTCGACGCCGAGGCTGCACGCGAGCGGGTCCAGCGCCTGCGCACGGAGCTTTCCGCTGCAGAAGGCAATGCTCCTCCCTGCCACCTGTCGGTCGGCATCGCGAACCTGGCACCCGATGGCGAACCCGATGCCGCCCTCCGCGAGGCGGACGACCGCATGTACGTCGAGAAGCGACGCTCTAAGGGTCGAGGGCAACGCCACCATGGCGGGGTGCTGCCCGAAGCCCTGGTCTAGCATCAGTTGACAGCCTCCACCCACCCACCCAGTTGACAGTTGACAGCTCCCCCACCCACCCAGAAGAGAGACACCTTGGGGAAGAAGAGCAGTGAGCTTCTGACTGTCAACTGTTAACTGTCAACTGTCGACTCTGTCGCGGTTGTCGCGAGACACAAGTCGAGACCTCGCGAAGCATCTCGAACAGCCGTCTCGTACGCTGGGCCCGCGGTCAGCGCCCGCAGGCGCTCGGTGGCCGGGAGTACCATTGGCCACGCCTCCCAGCGCACCGCCGCGCCGGTCTCAGTCCTGAGTACGAGCCCTTCTTCTACGGCTCGTGAAGCCTGATCGAGAGGCATTCCGGACAGTACAGTTTCGAGTGCCCGCATGAACGCTTCGGCCTTCGGATCGATGAACCGCATGTGACGCCGGGAGACGGCGGCGAGGTGATAGTGGCTTGGACGGAAGACCATCCCATCGAGCGCGAGCGTTTCGCTCACCACCACCAGCCAGCCAAAGAACTCGCCCAGCATCCCGAGGCCGGGGTGCTGCTGGCCGGGGAGCGCGCTCCTCCCCGCCGCGAAGCTGGCGCGGGGGTTCTGGAGGAGGAGCCACTCCACCTCAAGGACCTCACACCCCGGGACCGCCCGCGTGCTGCGGTGGACGCGCAGCTCCACCAGCAGCTCGCGGCGCTCGGGATCGCCGAAGATCTTCAGGGTCTGACCGAGCGGGTGCTCGAGCTCCAGGTGCAAAACCGGCGTCTTGAATCCGCGCGCCCGAAGCTGCTGAAGGATGCCGAAGCGTTCCAGGAGGAGCTCGATTCCGACCTTCGAGAAGAACTCCAGGAAACGCGTGTGCCTGGGCACCCCGGGAAGGATGCCGACGAGGTCGTCCTCTGTGAGCTCCCACCCTCCGAGGCCGCTGACCGACGTCAGCTTCACCGGGTCGAGGGTGGCCTTGATCTGGCGGAAGCGCATCAGGGTCAGCGCCTCGTTGTCGGGTGGCTCGATGACGGTGCCCGACAGCAGCCACGCGAGGAACCGAGCCGAGTAGCGCCAGGCCGCGTCGCCATACCCGCCGGCGAGCACCACGACAAGACGAGCATCGTGCTGCTGCACTAGCTCGACCACCATCCGGTCGCGTGCGAGGATCCCCTCCCCGGTCAGCTTCCAGTTCCCGATGGTATCGTCGCCGGCGACGTCACAGCCGGCGACGTAGACGACTAGACCGGGTCGGAACACTCCGAAGACCGCAGGCAGCGCCTCGCCTAGGGTGGAGAGATAGACCTCGTCAGTCACGCCGGCCCCGAGCGCGATGCTGGTCGAGGCGACAGCCTCCGTGTCCCCCCAGTGCTCATTGTGAAGCGAGAACGTGTGCACCGTGGGATCGTCCGCGAAGATCTCGCGGGTGCCGTTGCCGTCGTGGAGATCGAGGTCCACCACGAGGACGGGAGCGGCGTAGCCATTCCGACGCAGACGCGCCACCGCCACCGCGACGTCGTTGAAGACACAGAACCCCATTCCCTTCTTCCGGCCCGCATGGTGGAACCCGCCGCCCAGGTTGACCGCCGCGCACCGGGTCGCGAGCGCCCAGCGCGTCGCCTGGATGGTGCCTCCGACCATGAGGCGCTGAAGGTCGAGCACCCGCTCGAGCTCATCGTCGCCGACCGGTACGCCGAGGATCCTCGTCAGCGTGTCGGGGCGTTGGAGCACTTCGAGATACTCCAGTTGGTGCGCCAAGAGGAGGTTCTTGAGTGCCGCAGGCCGCGGCACCGACATTTCCTCGCGACGGATCAGCCTCTCGTTCGCCAGGAACGCCAGGATCCGATCGGCGCGCAACGGATCGGAGGGCACGCCGGTGACGTTGCGCTCGTAGGCGGGGTCATAGATGAAGCGCACCGTGGGAGGGTGCACCGCGTAGCGCAGGCGTCGCACCTGGCGCCTCACGGCGCGACGGAGACCCCCCACGCTGCCCGGAGCGCTCGTTTGCACCATCGTTTGAGTATATGCGGTGGCCGCCCGCGCGAGCGCGGCGAAGGGTGTGAGGGAGGGGACATTCCCAGGAGGATCGGAGTGTTCAGGGGGCTCTTACGCTCGTGACCGTTTGCGCCCCGGCGCAACCGATCGAGATCGCGGGAGGTTACTGACCCGCCCCGCTGCCGGCGCGGACACCGGTGATGGGCGGGCGCACCGATGTGCCGAACAGCCTCTCGACACTCGACCTCAAGGACAATCCGGGCCTCTCCAACAAGAGCAACGCCGTCTCAAAGGTAGTCGGAGCAGGAGAGGTAGTACCCGCACGCGCGGTTCGGGCAAACCAGTTTGCACGATCGCTGCGACAGGTGGGCGCCGCAGTTCGGGCACGTGCGCACAGGCACGTCGTGGCCTGCACGCCGCAGGGAGGGACCGTCCTGCTGTGAAGGCCGGGCCGTCCGTGTGTCGTCGCGTGACTTCATCCGACGGTTACGTTAGCCAGCCACGCGACGTACGTCAAGAGTGCGTCTCAGTGTATGTTCGATCTCCGCGTCCCGGCGCACGTACACCTCGTACAGAGCAACCTCTGAGGGTGGCCGGTAGGGACCTTCAGTGCACCGCTGGAACAAGTGTCGGCGCGCCCGAGCGCGTATCGATCACCGAGGCGAAAGCGAAAAAGGCGACCGTGCCGGTCACCTCGGCGCGCAGGTGCTCGCCGCGGGAGACACCGAACGAGTGCAGTGCGTCGTCAAGTTGGAGGTAGCCTCCGGGTGCCAGGTGGTACGACTCTTCTCCCGCCAGGTCCCCGCGTTGGGTGAACACGCGCACATGCACGAACCCGCCCTCGGTCGAGGGGTTGAAGAGGGAGATGTTGGTTCTGAACTGCGGCGTCCGTCGAAGCCCCAGGAGCTGCGCCACATCCCCGGCGTGTGTGGCGGCGCTCTTTAGGAGAGCAGGCATGCCCTGGCCGAACGACCCTCGACCTGCGGCGTTGAACACGCGCGTGAACACCACGATCCCCGGCGTCGTGACGAAGCGCAGCACACCCACGCCGCCCTCGGGAACCAGGTCGTTCCGGTAGATCGTCTCACCGGGCGCGATGTCGGAGAGCACGGGCTCGGCGCGCAGGCCGTCCAGATTCGGCTGACCGGCCGGGAGGAACACCGCGGCGTACCCTCCGGTAATGGTGGAGGTGTTGCTGACCCAGACCTCGGTGTTCCACCACGCCCCGTCCTGGCCCTGCTTCTGACCGACCATCGGGACGAAGTACTCCTCTGCACGTACAAGCCCGGTGGCGGCCAGCGCCACGAGGAGGAATGCTGCTCGGCGCATCACCTTTCAGAATAGGCCCCCTGCCTCGCACACGCAAGAAGCCGGAGTTCCGTGTGCTACCATCACCGAGGTGTTGAGCCGGCAGTGGGTTACGTGACGACCGCTGCGCTGGGCACCGTCTGAAGGCGACCCGGACGGGATCGGCGGTCACGGCGGTCGATTCCCCCGGGGCCCTCGCGGTCCAGCTCTTACCGGCAAGGTTGGAGGACTGATGCGACGAAGGTTGTCCACGCTGCTGGCCCTGGCCGCGATCCTGGTCACACCGCTCCCGAGAGTCTCTGCCGCTCCTCCGGACGATGCCCGTGCGCGTCTTTCGTACGACGTGCACTTCCTCGCCTCCGATGCCCTCGAGGGCCGATTTTCCGGTTCCGAGGGCGCGAAGGTCGCAGCCGATTTCGTCGCCGACAGGTTCAGGTCGCTGGGCCTGACGCCTGCCGGAGACAGCGGCAGTTTCTTCCAGCACTTCTCGTTCATCTCGGGAGTCGAACCCGGCCCTCGTAACGCCCTTTCGATCGATCTTCCCGGGGGCTCGCGCACCGCCAAGCTGGAGGACGACTTCCGTCCCCTCTCGTTCTCGGCGCCGGGCAGCGCCGCCGGCGAGATCGTGTTTGCAGGCTACGGCATCCACGCGCCGGATCTCGCCTACGACGACTACGCCGGACTCGACGTCAAGGGAAAGATCGTCCTCGTTCTGCGGTACTCCCCGGAAGGAGACGACCCCGCATCGCGCTTCCAGCCGCACATGGCGTTGCGCCGCAAGGCGTCGGAGGCCCGCGCCCTCGGCGCCACGGCGATGCTGGTCGCAACCGGGCCGGTGGGTGCGAAGGAAACCACCCCGGTCAAGATCTCGTTCGACGCTTCGTTCGCGGACTCCGGCCTGCCGGTGCTCGGCATCTCGACCCAACTGGCCGAGGCGCTCTTCGCGGGCCACGGGTTCACGCTGGCGGAGCTTCAGCAGCGCATGAACGAACGGAAAGAGCCGGCGTCGAGGCCGCTCGGGGTCCGAGCCTTGCTGACCGCCGACGTGGTTCAGAAGCGGGCGGACGCGGTCAACGTGCTCGCGCTCCTCCCCGGCAGCGACGAGGCACGGCGCGAGCAGGTTGTGGTGGTCGGCGCCCATGTCGACCACCTGGGCTACGGCGGCGAGGGGAGCGGTTCGCTGACGCCCGAGGTCCACGCTATCCACTACGGCGCGGACGACAACGCGTCCGGTACCGCCGGGATGATGGAGATCGCGCGACGCCTGGTTGCGAGGCCGCCGGCCCGGACCGTGCTGTTCGCCGCGTTCTCCGGGGAAGAGGAGGGCCTCCTCGGCTCGAGCCACATGGTTCAGCACCTGCCGGTCCCCAAAGACCACATCGTTGCGATGGTGAACCTCGACATGGTCGGACGTCCGAAGCCCGGCCCCGCGCTCACCCTCGGGGGCTACGGGACCGCCAAGGAGTGGCCCGACGTCGTCGAGAAGCTCAATTCGAGCCACCATCTCAAACTCGCCACCAACAACGGTGGCTTCGGGGCTTCCGACCATTCATCGTTCTACGGCGCCGGCATCCCAGTCCTGTTCCTCTTTACGGGCGCGCACGAGGACTACCACAAGCCATCCGACACCGCTGACCGCCTCAACTACCCCGGCATGGCTAGGGTCGTCGCGTTCGGCGCCGACCTCGCCAGAAGGGTGGCCGACCTTCCCGAGCGCCCGACGTTTCAGAAGGTCGCCGATGAGGGCGGAGGGGAGCGCCGTGGATTCAAGGTGCGCACCGGGGCGATCCCCGAGTATGGGTTCGAAGGTCCGGGCGTGAAGCTCTCGGGCGCCCGAGGCGGCTCCCCGGCCGACAAGGCGGGCCTCAAGGGAGGCGACATCGTGCTCCGCTTCGGCGATCGGGAGATCCGGAACAT
>PMLC01000060.1:0-49563 GCA_003158745.1 Acidobacteriota bacterium | reverse complement strand
CGGCAGCACGGCTACGGACGCGGGGGAAGGCAGAAGATCGAGCACGACCGCGTCGACGTTCGCGCCGGGTTGCGCGACGGCGTCACTCTCGGTTCCCCGCTCGTGCTCGCGGTCCCGAACCGTGACTGGGAGAACTGGTCGAAGGTGATGGATCCGTGGAGCGTCGACCCGGTCGCGGCCGTCAAGCGCCGGCTCACGGCGCCTCGACCCGGCCATGCCGATCTCGCCGGCGCGTTGAAGTACGGCCACACGAGCGACCTCCGCAACGTCCTCGAGCGCGCTTCGGCACGCGAAACCGCAGCTCGCGTCGCAGCCGGCGCCGTCTGCAAACAGCTGCTTGCCCGGTGCGGCGTCCAGATCCGATCGGGGGTACTGGCGCTCGGCGGCATTGAGCTGCTCGACGGGCCGCCTGCCTTCTCCGACCTCGAACGGGTCGACGATTCGTCGCCACTTCGCACGGTCGAGCCGTCGCGTGAGGCTGAGATCGTCGCCATGGTCGACCGGGCGAAACATGCCGGCGAGACGCTGGGCGGGGTGGTCGGCGTGGCCGCGCGCGGCGTGCCGCCCGGCCTCGGCTCGTACGTTCGTTGGGAGGAGCGCCTCGACGGGCTGATCGCCCAGGCAGTGATGGCGGTGCAGGCAGTGAAGGCCGTTGCGATCGGCGCCGGGTTGGAGGCTGCTGGCCTTCCCGGTTCGGCGGCTCACGATCCGATTCTCCCCGGCGAGGCAGGGCTCCGGCGGGGCTCGAACCGGGCGGGTGGGATCGAGGGGGGAGTCTCGAACGGCGAGGAGATCGTCGTGCGCGCGTTCATGAAGCCGATCGCGACGCTGCGCGAGCCGCTGCCCTCGGTGAACCTCGCGACCGGCGAGGCTGCAGCCGCGGCGTACGAGCGATCCGACGTCACGGCCGTGCCGGCTTGCGGCGTGATCGTCGAGGCCGCCGTGGCCTTCGTGCTGGCGCGGGCGGTACTCGACAAGTTCGGCGGCGACCACGTCGACGACACGCTCGCGGCGATCGAGGCGTACCGCCGCCGCCTCGGGAAGCACGGCCCGGCCTGGTTTGTTGCACCCTGACGGCGGGGGTGTCATGCAGATCAAACGCGCTGCCAAGTACGGTTTCTGCTCCGGCGTCCGGGTCGCGGACATCAAGGTGAAGCGCTTCGCCAAGGCCGGTGGCCGGGGCGCCATCCTCGGGCAGGTCGTACACAACGAACGCGTCGTAGACGAGATGGCGTGTCTCGGCGTCAGCACGGTCAAGTCGATGGACGAAATCGAGCAGGGAGTGATCGTCTTCTCGGCTCACGGGGTACCACCCTCGTTCCACGAGCAGGCGAAACGGCGCGGACTCGAAGTGCTCGACACGACCTGCAGATTCGTGTACGACATCCACAAGGAGTCTCAGGCGGCGCTCGCGAGCGGAGCCCATCTCGTCTTCATCGGTGAGCCGGCCCACCGAGAGGTCGTCGGCTATACGCACGACCTCGACCTCGCCTCGTATCACGTCGTGAAGACGGTCGATGACGCGAAGGCGGTCGACTGGGCGCGCTATCCGGCGATCAGGATCTTCTACCAGACGACCCTCAACGCCGAGGAGTATGAGAACGTCGTGCGTCTCATCGAAGCGACCAACCCCAATACGTCGCGCGCGGACACGATCTGCTACGCGACCAAGGAGAACCAGGATGCCGCTCGGGCCCTCGCGACCGACCCCGAGGTCGATCTCGTCCTGGTAATTGGCGGCAAGCACTCGGCCAACACCCGCCACCTCCATGACATCTGCGCGCGTCACCGGCCCAGCCACCTTATTCAGGGAGCCGGCGACATCGACCCCGCCTGGTTCGACGGCGTGGAGTGCGTCGGCATCACCGCCGGAGCGTCGACCCCCGACTACGTGATCGACGAGGTGGATGCTCGCCTGCAGGAGCTGAGGCCGTCCGCCGCAGCTGAAGGCGGCTCATTACCGCAGTGAAGAGTTGAGAGTTCAGCAACAACAACCGGAGATGGCTGCTCCGGGTCGTCACCATGAGGCTCACACCAAGCGAGGCTTCCTCCCGCCGTTCAACTCTTCACTCTAGACTCTTCACTCTTCACTGCGGCTCGCGCCGGTCAGCGCTTGAACAGACAGGCGCACTCCAGCAACTGCGGCTCGGACCCTGCCCTGCAGACGGCGTATTTCGATCGTTCACCGGCCCAGAGCGCAGCACTTCCGACATCTCCTGCGCGGTTAAGTGCATACAGGAGGAGGTTGTTCTTCGGGCGGCCCTTCTCGTCCCGGAGGTAGTCGAGCTTCGTGTTGCGGACGACGCGCTCGAGGGCGGCGAGGCATGCGGCCTCCGGAGCCTTCCCCTGCCTCATGAGCTCAACGACGGTGTGCGCCCCGACCGAGATGATGTTGCTCTCGCCGTGCCCCGTGCCGCCCGACGATCCCACCTCCCCCTCGCAGTACAGGCCGCAGCCGATCAGCGGCGAGTCGCCAACGCGACCGGGGATCTTGAAAGCGAGCCCGGAGGTCGTGGTGCAGCACCCGAGCTGCCCGGCCGGCCCGCAGGCGGAAAGGTGAATCGTGCCGGTGGGCCGGAAGATCGCGTCGCCGTACTTCTTGATGAACCACTGAATGTCGGGGTCGTCCACCTCCCCGGGGTCGGGCAGCCAGTCGTCCTTCTGGGAAGCGTTCTCCTTCCAGTAGAGCCAGATCTTCCGCGAGCGCTCGGTGAGCAGGTTCTCCTCTAGGAAACCGTGGGCCCTGGCGAACCTGAGCGCGCCATCGCCGACCAGGAGGATCCGGTTCGTGCCGCGCATCACGGCGAGCGCCACCTGTGCCGGGTGCTTGATCCGCTCGAGTGCGGCGACCGCGCCCGCCCGCATCGTGACGCCGTCCATCACCGCGGCGTCGAGCTGCACGACGCCCTCCTCGTTGGGCAGCCCGCCGTACCCGACGGTGATGTCGTCCGGGTCGGCTTCGGGGAGCGCGACCCCGGCCACCGCGGCTTCCACGGGTGGCACTCCGGCGGCCATCTTGTCAACTGCCACCTTGACGGCCGCGAGCCCGTTCATCGATGAGATCGCAACCGGGCGGACCAAGGCTCCGGCAGGTTTCGCGGACTGGGCGCCCGCCGGGCCGGCAACTGCGGCGACCGCAGCGACCTTTGCCGTTGCAGCGATGAGATCGCGGCGGGTGATCGAATGGTCGGGCATTGGCTCCCCCTCTCGACGTTCCCAGGATACCTTCCCCCGTTGCCCGGGCGCCCGCCCGCGGTTACAGTATCGGTGTGCTCCGCCTCGTGATCGTCGTTTCTCTTTTCGCAGGCGCGGCGGCCGGGTGCTCGGCGGCGCCGCGGTGCGACCGCCTCCTCGTCGGCGGCGTCGTGCACACCCCAGCCGGAGCGCAGCGTGTGGAGATCGCGATCACTGAAGGGCGCGTCGTGGCGCTCGTTCCCCCAGCCGATGCAGGGACCTGGCGCAGCAGCGCTGCGGAAGTGACCGATCTCGCGGGCGCGCACGTGTTCGCCGGGTTCACCGAAAGTCACGGCCATCTCGTGGGCTACGGCGCCGCGCTCGGACAGGTCGACCTGCGAGACGCCGCCAGCCTCGACGAGGTGGTGGCCAGGGTCCGTGCCGCGGCCGCCAAACTTCCCGCCGGCACCTGGGTCCTGGGCCGCGGCTGGGACCAGAACCTCTGGCCCGACAGGCGCTTCCCGACGAACGAGGAGCTTTCGACGGCCGTGCCGGATCACCCAGTCCTGCTGCGACGGGTTGACGGCCACGCCGCGCTCGCCAACGCCCGTGCCCTGGACGCGGCCGGCATCACTGCATCGACCAAAGACCCACCAGGCGGACGAATCCTCAAGGACACCGCCGGCCGGCCCACCGGCGTGGTCGTCGACTCGGCAGAGGCACTGCTCGACCGCGCCGTACCCGTGCCGACCGCCGCGGATATCGAGCGACATGTGCTGGCTGCCGCACGACACCTGGCGGCGTTCGGCATCACCGAGATCCACGATGCCGGCACGACGCGGACCGAACTGGCCGTGCTGCGCGCCCTCGCGGCGGCGGGGCGGTTGCCGGTGCGGGTTTACGTGATGCTGGACGGCGGTGATGACGTCCTGTTGGAACAGGAGTTCGCCGCCGGCCCGCAAGTGCGCCGCGACGGAATGCTCGCGGTGCGGGCCGTCAAGCTGTACGCGGACGGCGCCCTCGGCTCCCGCGGCGCCCTGCTGTCGGCGCCGTACACCGACGAGCCTTCGACCCACGGCCTGGAGGTGACACCCGAGGTCCGCCTCGCCGACGTCGTGCGGCGCGCCGGCAGGGCAGGTTTTCAGCCTTGCATCCACGCCATCGGCGACGCCGCCGTGACGCGCGTGCTCGACATCTACGAGCGGGAGCTGGGCCCCCGCGGCGAGGAGCTGCGCCCGCGGGTCGAGCACGCCCAGATCGTGCGCCCCCAGGACGTGCCCCGATTCGGCGCCCTTGGTGCCATTGCCTCCGTGCAACCCACCCACTGCACGTCGGACATGCCGTGGGTCCCGTCGCGCCTCGGCGAGGAGCGCGTTACATGGGCGTACCGCTGGCGTTCGCTGCTGGCGGCGAAGGCCAGGCTCTGCCTCGGCTCCGACGTGCCGGTGGAGAGCCCTGACCCCCGCCTCGGCATGTGGGCAGCGGTGACACGTCGTACCCCCCAGGGGACACCCACCGAGGGCTGGAATCCAGCCGAAGCTCTCACGCGCGCGGAGGCCCTGGCCGGCTACACGACCTGGGCCGCGGCCGCCGCGTTCGAAGATGAGTGGCGCGGCGCCTGTGCTCCGGGGTTTGCGGCCGACCTCACGGTTTTCGACCGGGACCCCATGGGGGCGGACGCGGCAGCAATCTTGCAGGTACGAGTCGTGCGCACGGTGGTAGCCGGGCGCGATGTGTTCGTCGCGGGGAGCGGATTGTGAGGATGCGCGGGATGCTGATCATGCTCGCGCTCGCTGGAGGTTGGCCGTGGGGATGCGGGAGGGATGGCACGGCGACCGATGACGCGAGGTGGGCGACGCTGCGCGACGAGATGGTCACGACCCAGATCGCCGCTCGCGGCGTCCGGGACACGAACGTCCTCGCCGCGCTGCGCGCGGTGCCGCGTCATCTCTTCGTGCCCACCGACGTGCTGGCCGAGGCGTACGCCGACCATCCGCTCCCGATCGGGGAGGGACAGACCATCTCGCAGCCGTACATCGTCGGGCTCATGACGGAACTTCTGGAGGTCAAGCCCGGGGACAAGGTGCTCGAGGTCGGCACCGGTTCGGGGTATCAGGCCGCGGTCCTCGCCGCCATGGGCTGTGAGGTCTACACCATCGAGATTCGCCCGGCGCTGGCGCAGGAGGCCGAAAGACGCCTCGCGACCCTTGGCGTCAAGCGCGTCCGCATACGGGCCGGCGACGGGTATGCCGGTTGGCCGGAGGCGGCGCCGTTCGCCGGCGTGATCGTGACGGCCGCCCCCGAGCACATCCCGCAGCCCCTGCTCGACCAGCTCAAGGTCGGCGGCCACATGGTGATCCCGGTCGGATCGTTCTATCAACAACTCAAGGTCATCGCCCGTCGCAGCGCTAACGACTTCCCGACCAGGGACGTGATCCCCGTGCGCTTCGTGCCCATGACGGGCGAGGTCGAACGCCGGCCCTAGGCGGCCCTTGCCGTCCCAACCCTCTGTCATTGCGAGGAGGACCGCCGAAGGCGGGCCGACGATTCAATCTCGTGGCCACCGCGAGACCGCAGCGGACGGAGATTTTCCTCGACGCGAGAATCCACCCTTCTTCCTCCACTGCGTGGAGGCTTTCTCTTCTTGCCCCGCAGTGGATCACGACGTCACTTCCAGGAACGCCAACGATCAACCGATGGCCATGGGATTGCTTCGTCCCGACCCGGGGCGGGACTCGCAATGGCACCGGCGACCGAAGGCGGGGCGGTGGCTTGAGGCGGGGAGCCGCGCCGCCGCCGTTGGGCCTATGGCAAGGCGCGCGAGCCGGTCGCACCGGAGCGTACCCGGAGGGTAGGTGAGGATGCGAACCGGCGAGCGCAACGCAGCCAGAGGCCCGACGCCGGCGGCGCCTTCTAGTGAGGCGCGGGTGTTGGGGTTGGCGTGGGGGTCGGAGGCACCTTGATGACGGGGCCGTGGTCCTGGACGATCCGCCGGTACCACTGCTCCGGGTACTTCGGATGCGTCACGTTCCCCTGGCTGTCCTTGACGTTGCCGTCCATGTACTTGACGAGCAGGTCCTCACCCAGCTTCTTCCAGCGGGCGTGCACCATCTCGGCCTGCGCGACGGAGTACTTCGTCAGGTAGTCGCGGGCGAGCTGCGGCGCCTGGTTGTAGAGCGCGAGCGCCGCCTTCTCGACCTCGGGCTGGTCGGCGATGAAGCGCCCCTCGAGCTCGCGCTGCACCTGCTGGATGTCCACGATCATGTCGGAGTAGCGCGAGTAGGCGTAGTTGGCGACCCAGTTGAACACCCAGAACATCGAGTCCCACGAGAAGTGGCGCAGGTCGGCGATCCCGACCGCGAACGCGTGCGGCACCTCGCGGATGCCGCAGTACATCGGCGTCCACACGGTCGAGTAGGTGTCGTCCACTCCGAACCAGAGCACTCCGCCGATCGGGTCGGGGAGCGTGGACCTCATCTGCGCGATGAACGAGAACCCCGTCTGCTGCGTCGAGGCGGCTCGCTCGCTGACGTACTTGACCCCGTCCACCTCCCACTCCATCGGGCGCCATCTGTACGGGCAGGCAAACGGTCCCGCGCCGATGTCCTTGGTCATGTCGAGCGGGGTCCCCTCGAAGTGGTCGCGCATGAGCGCCATGGCGTCGGCGAGGGTGAGCTTCTTATCGGGCTTGATCGAAAGCGGGAGCGGCGGCGGCACGCCCTTGGCCTCGTCGAACGCCAGGTTCGCCGACGGGGCGGCGCGCCGGAACATGCTCCACACGCGCGCCTCGCACGCGCGCAGCGAGCCGAAGTCGGCCGGCGCGTACGCGTCGGCGAACGAGAACTCCGCGTCCTGTCCCTTGAACCACTCCTTGTCGCGGGCGAACGAGATCACGTCCTTCGCGTACAGGCAGTTGGCGGGGTCGGCAAGCGGGAACCGGTGGATGCGGGACTGGTTGGCGTGGCCCGAGATCGTCCCGTCGGGGATTCGTTGCGCGACCCAGAGCGCGCCCAAGCCGTCCTCGCCCTTGCCGATCATCTCGAGGATCCAGGCCTCGTTCGGGTCGGCGACGGAGAACGACTCGCCTTCGGACGCGTACCCGTACTCGGTGGCCAGGTCGGTCATCACCTTGATCGCCTCGCGCGCCGTCCGCGCCCGCTCGAGCGCGATGTACATCAGCGAGCCGTAGTCCACCACTGCCTTCTTCTCGGGCTTCGCCAGCTCCTCGCGTCCGCCGAACGTCGTCTCGCCGACCGAGACCTGGCGCTCGTTGATGTTGCCGACGCGCCAGTAGGTCACCGGCACCTGCGGGATGCGCCCGAGGAACTTGCCGGTGTCCCACTCGATGATGTCGCGCGTGGCGCCGGCCGGGAAGACGCCGCCCGGCTGCAGGTACAGCTCGCCGTAGAGGTCGTGCGAGTCGGCGATGTAGCTGATGAACGTCGAGCCGTCAGCTGATGCCCCCTTGGTGATGATCAGGTTGGTGCACGCGTCAACGCGTTGCGGGGCAACGGTGCTGGAGATCAGCAGGGTGATGACCACGGCTGCGCATCGCTTCATGGTGTCCCCTCCCCGGGGTTTCGGCGCCGGGCGGGCGCCGCCGGGCAGGATAGCAGGAAAGGCAAGCGCCGCCCGGGCAACGCAACATCGCGTTCAGCGGATCTGCGAACGATCTGTCGTACCATGGCGTCAACATGTCACGCGGCCACGCCGCGACACTGGCTCGGCTCACCCAGGGAGGTGCAGCATGAAGAAGATCATCGTTGCGATCGTGTTGATACTCGGGGCCGTCGCCGCGTTCAAATACTACGACCGGATTCACACCGCCGACACGAACCGAGGGCGAGTCGAGGGCATGCTGCGGGCAATGGCGGACAAGGACGAGCAGACGGCGCTCTGCCTGTGGGCCCTCAACAAGGTCGTGCTCGACCGCGAGACGATGTCCTTCTACTACGACCGCTACCTGAAGTTCGTCTCCGCCTCCGGGCTCGACGGCAGCTCGGGATGGGCCGTGGCGGAAACCAAGCCGATCGACGACGGGCGGGCGACGATGGTGACCGTGCGCGGCAGCGATCGAACCCTGGTGCTCAGGGTCTCGGAGGGCCTCCCGATCGAACTCCAGCCGTAACGCGGGGGCAGAGACCGTGGACCGTGGTCCAAGGAGACGAGCAGAGGGGCAGAGGTGCACGGGTGCAGAGGAGCAAGAAACGAAACCGGTCTTGCTTCGGTCTTTCCCTTCGCCCCTCCGCTCCTCCGCTCCTCTGCGGTCGCTACGTGAGCCAGATCTGAATGCTGCGCTCCTCGCGCTTGATACCCACCTTGCCCTCGCGGGCGAGCCAGCCGATCGCCATGTAGACCAGGTTGCGCGGTGCGTCAACACCCTTTTCGAGCGAGGAGAGGCTCACCTTGCCGTGGTCGACCAGGAAGCCCCAGATTTCGCCTGCAGTCGTCCCGATGTCGTCGATGTACATCATCGTTGCAACCTCCAATGAGTCGCCATCTTGACGCATCCCGCCCCGGCGCGCAAACCCCTCGCCGTGACGGCGCTCACCCCCGGTTCACTCGCCCTTGAGGAAGACCACCGCAAGGGGCGGGAGCAGCAGCGGGAGCGAGAACCCCCTCCCGTGCATCGGGACGGCCTCGGCCTGCACGGCCCCGAGGTTGCCCAACCCGCTGCCGCCGTACTCCGCCGCGTCGGTGTTGAGGAGCTCGCGCCAGGCCCCCACCGCAGGCACGCCGATCCTGTACCCGAGACGGGGAACCGGCGTGAAGTTGCAGGCGACCAGCAACGGCGCGCCGTTCTTCCCCTTCCGCAGGAAGGACATGATGCTTCCCTGCCAGTCGGCGCAGTCCACCCACTCGAACCCGGCGGGATCACAGTCGTTCTCGTGGAGCGCCTTCTCGCCGCGGTACAGGCGGTTGAGGTCCTTGACGAGGTGCTGGACGCCCTCGTGGGGCGCGTACTGCAGGAGGTTCCAGTCGAGACTCTCGTCGTGGTGCCACTCGCGCCACTGGGCGATCTCACCCCCCATGAAGAGCAGCTTCTTGCCGGGCTGCGCCCACATGTAGGCGAGCAACAAGCGGAGGTTCGCGAAGCGCTGCCACTCGTCGCCCGGCATCTTGTCGAGCAGCGAGCCTTTGCCGTGGACGACCTCGTCGTGGGACAACGGAAGCACGAAGTTCTCGTGGAACGCGTAGAGCTGTCTGAACGTGATCTGGTCTTGGTGGTACTTGCGGTAGATGGGGTCCAGACGCATGTACTCGAGGGTGTCGTGCATCCACCCCATGTCCCACTTGAACCCGAACCCGAGCCCGCCGACGTACGTCGGCCGCGAGACCATCGGCCAGGCGGTGGACTCCTCCGCCGTTGTCTGCACATCGGGGTGACAGCGGTACACTTCATCGTTGGTGCGGCGCAGGAACGAGATCGCGTCGAGGTTCTCGCGGCCGCCGTACCGGTTCGGGATCCACTCCCCTTCCTTGCGCGAGTAGTCGAGATACAGCATCGACGCCACTGCGTCCACTCGGAGGCCGTCGGCGTGGTACGGCCCGAGCCAGAACAGTGCGTTGGATGTCAGGAAGCTCCGAACCTCGCTTCGCCCGTAGTTGAAGATGTAGCTGCCCCAGTCCGGCTGGTACCCCTGGCGCGGGTCGGCGTGTTCGTACAGGTGGGTGCCGTCGAAATAGGCGGGGCCGTGCTCATCGGACGGAAAGTGCGACGGCACCCAGTCCAGGATCACGCCGATTCCGGCCTGGTGAAGCGTGTCGATGAGACTCATGAAGTCCTGAGGCGTGCCGTAGCGGCTGGTCGGCGCGAAGAAGCCCGTGATCTGGTACCCCCACGAGCCGTAGAACGGGTGTTCCATCACCGGCATGAATTCGATGTGGGTGAACCCCATGCGCACGACGTACTCCGCCAGCCTCGGGCCGAGCTCGCGGTACGACAGCCAGCGGTTGCCGTCACCGGGCACGCGCATCCACGAGCCCAGGTGCATCTCGTAGATCGACATCGGGGCGTCGAGCCTGTTGCCCGCGCCGCGCCCTTTCATCCACTCCGCATCCCCCCACTCGTACTCCAGGTCCCAGACCACCGATCCGGTCTTTGGCGGCGTTTCGTGGAGGAACCCGAGAGGGTCCGCCTTGTCGACGCGGTAGCCGTGAAATCGGGAGCGCACGTGGTACTTGTAAAGTGCGCCCTTGCCGATCCCGGGGATGAACCCCTCCCAGATGCCGGACTGGCCTCGCGAAGCGAGCGGGTGGCTGTCCTTGTTCCAGACGTTGAAGTCTCCGGCCACGCTGACGCACTCCGCGTCGGGCGCCCAGACCGCGAAGCAAGTCCCGCTCCCGCTTTCCACTGTGGCTGGGTGAGCCCCGAGCTTCTCCCACAAGGCGAAGTGGCTCCCTTCGTTGAACAGGAAGAGATCGTCGTCAGACAGTAGGCTCACATCGTGGCGGATCTCGTCGTGGCGCGCGCTCATGGCACTGGCCTCCAGAGGGTTCGGCCTCGTCTAGCGCCACGATAGCAGACGCCGGGGCGCGCGGGGACTCAGCAAGCGGCGCTTACAACGCCGTCAAGGACGGGCGAGCTTGCGACGACGCGTGCGTCACGAGCCCAGGCACGGCGGCGCCACCGGGATCGGACAGCGTGAGCATGCCCTGCAGGACACCGGGGCCGCGTACCTCGTCCGTTCCGACGTTGAAACGCGCCGTTACGGTCGATTCGGCGAGCGCCGTGTCGTCACGGACGCTGACCGCGACCTTGTGAGGGCCGGCCCTCATGAGGAACTTGAAAGCAAAGGTCACGTTCCGGCTCGTCGCAGCCGCAATCGAGTCGCTCGGGATGTGAACGGGGAAGACGTGTTTGCTCGGGGGGGTGATCCGGCCCTTGTCGTCCTTGTCGGCGAGCCAGATGGAGATTGAGCCCTCCTGGACCTCATCCTTGGGCACGAGAATCAACTTTCCCAGCGGGACGCTCACCAGGACCGACACCAGGAAGGTGTTGTTCTTCTGCCTCTCTTCCTTGCCGACTACGACACCGACATCGAGGCCGTTGGAGCCTGCATCGTAGAGCAGCGCTGTTAGGCTCCGATCCGCCATCCGCTCGTCCGCGGTCTTGTCGAGGTAGTGCCGCCGGTAACGTAGATGGACGCCCTCGCGCTTCACCCGCACCCTGATCGTGTGGCCCTTGCCGTCGCCGATGTGAGGCGCGGCGTATGCCAGCGAGTAATAGTCGTCGAAGTCGTTCGCAAATCGCGCGAGTTCCGGCGATACCTCCGCCGTGCTGACGAACGTGGCGCCGCCAGTCGCGTCTGCGAGGTAATGCAACGAGTAACCCCGCCCCACCGCCTCGCCTTGGCTGATCGTCGGATCAGTGTCGAACGCCTCGTGGTCGGCCGTGAAGTTCTTCGCTCCTTCCCCGCCCGTGGCGTCGATCGAGTAGAACGTCACGCGGTCGGCGTTGGCACGCGATACCATCGCGTAGAATTCCGACGTCACGGACAGCTGGCTGGCCTCCAGGTCGGCGGAGAAGCCGGGCACGATACCCTGGCTCCCGAACCGGCTCTCCCATTCCTTCAAGAACGCCTCGCCGGGGCGCAGCTGGATCCCGTTTCCTATGTAACAGATCACCTTGCGGCCGGGGAGCCCGGCCAGCGAGGAGATGAAGGTCTCCATCGAGCCGAGGGCGGCACGGGCCCGCTCGTGCGCCTCCCTTGCCATCCCCCGCGCTACCTCGAGGAGCGAACGCGCTTCCTCCACGCCGAACTCGCGGTTCCTGGTGCCCCGAGAAGAGACCGGCTCACTCGGAAGCGTGCGGCTCATCACCTGGACCAGGAAGTCCCGCCCGGAATTGGTTCCGGCCACATCCGTAGGCTCGCGCGCGACTCCGGCCAGCGCGGTCTCGACGGCACCGCCATTGTTGGTGAACGGCTGGAACACCTTCGTGGTGAGGTTGTGGGCGATGACCATCGCCTCAACGCGGGGCATCTTGAAGATGGCCTGGACGAGGGCTTGCGCCTGGCGGAGCGCGATGTTGCGCTGCGCAGGCGTGATCCCGACGTTGTCGATGAAGAAGATCAGCGAAAGCCGCTGCTCAAGCGGAGGCGGCACTGCCTCGCGAGCGTAGCGCGACGACTGTTCAGACGTGGGGGGGATCGTCGGCGCCTCCTTCCGCAGTGAGGCCGCGGCATAGAAGTTGGTGATGGGCACGATCACCCCGTCCTCGAGCACCTCAAAGTCCTCGAGCCCGAGACCCGCCACGCGATGGCCGGCGGTGTCATTAACGAAAACCTCCACGTTAACGAGGTTCACCTGAGCGGTGTCGTGGAACGACTGGACTTGCGGCTTGTCCTGGGCGATCACTCCGGACGGTGGCGCCGCGAGCGTTACCGCGAGTACCGCGGCTAGGCAGATCAGCTTCGGCGCGGAAATCGTGTCGGCCCCCTTCCCAAGCCAGAAATGCCATCAACGCTCGCCGCCCCGGCCGAATCGCACGGACCTCGTACCCTCGAGTTGACTCGACGCCCCGCCGCCACCAGACGGAAGGCCGGGCACGGATCTTCTTTACCAATTCTAGGCCCTGGGCACGCTGCTTTCTTCCCCAACGGCCCGGTGACCAGACGGCAGCAGCAGCGGGCGACGATTTCTCGCCCGAGGTGGTCAGTAGTCCAGGTAGCCGTCGCGCGTGTGGACCGTGAGCGTCGAGTCCTTGACGCTCACGGCGATCTTATGCCACGACGCGTCGTGGCGCCGCTCGCTGGGGTAGTAGCCGAGCACGTACTGCCCACGCAGCTCCTTGAGGATGTCCGCGAACGCCGGCGCGATCTGGTCGAGAGACCTCACCGGAGTGACTCGCCCTCCGCTCTCCTCCACGGTCTCGACGAGCTGCTGGAACTCGTGCTGGTGGGATTTCACGTCGCGCCACGTGGAGGAGAGATTCGGCAGCTCGCCGGCCATCCCCTCATCCGCCATCCGGATCCAGTAGATGATCGCCTGGCTCGAGCGCGCCACCCGTCGCACATCGACCATCCCCAGCGCGCTGTGCGAGTCCACACCGTCGGAAAGGAGGATCACGACGCGCCTCCCCTGGCGCTCGTCGGCCTGGCGCAAGGCCAGGTAGAGGTTGTCGTTGAGTGCGGTGCCTCCCTGCGCCCGCACGCCGTCCAGGCCGGTGAGCAGGATGTCGCTCACGGTGGTGAACGGCGACGCGTAGAGCAGCCGGTCGGAAAAGACGAGGAGCTTCCCCTCATCGAGTGGGGCCATCGCCCGGAAGAGCGTCTTGGCGCCACCAAGCGCCTCCTTCAAGCGTTCCCCGGTCATCGAGACACTCGCGTCGAGCAGCACGACGGCCGCCAGAGGCGCTTCCCCGCTGGCGAAGGTCTTGATCGCCTGTTCCTTGCCGTCATCGCTGATGGTGAAATCCTCCGGTCCGAGCTTGGTCGCCGGAGCCTCGGACCACACCTTCTTCCCTCCGCTCTCGCTCGCGGTCCGTTTGGTGACGCGAACGTACAGCTGCCTCAGCTCGATCTCCACCTCCTCGTTCGACCGGAAGGCCGGCGTGTGCAGCTCGGCAGCCGCGGTGGCTCCGGAGACGGCAGTCACCTCGGCGCGGAAGACGTGCTCCGCGTTCTCGTCCCCGAGCATCGTGATGATCGAATACGGCGGCTGGGAACGCTCGCCGATCGGCCGGCCGTCAACGATGAACTGAACGCGGGTGACCGGTTCGGCGGACTTCACGGAGACGGTGAACTGCACCGCCCCGAACGCCGAGGTCTCCGCACGGGGGCTCGTGATCTCGACTTGCGGTGGCGCTGCCGAGACGACGGCAGCGAAGGCGAGCGCGATGGGGGCGAGGGATTTCACGAGCGTTCCTCCTTGTTGGCCGCCACGAGGGCGGCGAGGTCCTGCGCCCGCCCGGCGTCGAGCCGATGGCGGATCGCATCGAGGTCGTCCTGCGGCGGCTGGGCGTAGCGCAACCTCGCGGAGGGCGTCGCTCCCGCGGGGTTGTCGACAACGGAGTTCACCACCGCGAGCGCGTCGCGGTGCTGGCGCGTCCGATCCAGCGTGGCCGCCAGCAGCACCTGCAGCTGCGGGTCATCCGGGATCGCGGTAGTGGCTTCTCGCAGCATGCGCACGGCCTCTTTCACGTGACCGTCCGCGAGGAGCATCGAGGCCAGCTCCTGCCATGCGACCGCACGAATCCACTGCGGCCGGCCGGCGGCGGTGCAGGCTGTCAGGTGCTCGCGAGCCGCGCCGTCGCGGCCAGTGCGGCGGAGGTTGACGCCGAGCCGGAGCTCCGCCTCGGCGTGATCGGGGTGAAGAGCCAGGACCTTGTCGAGGATCTCGATCGTGTGCTTGGCATCGCCGACTCGCTCGAGGACGTCCGCGCGGCCCATCAGCGCCGCGACGTTGTCTTCGTCCAGCGCCGCGGCGCGGACGAACAGCCGCTCCGCGGAGGCGTACGAGCCCACAGCCTGCAGCGATGCCGCGAAGACGGTGAGGACATCCGCCGTCAGCCGCTTGCCGTCCGTATCCTTCGCGCCGGACGGGAGCATCTCCGCCAGCTCCTCGACGATGCGCCGCGAGTGGCCGATGGCGAGATACGACTGGTCGCGGCTGTGCTCGCGGTAGAGGTCGAGGTGGATGAGGCACAGGCCGAGCAGCGCCTGCTGGGAACCTTTCGCTGCGGACCGCGCCACGGAACGCTCTGCGCTCGCGAGCCGGCCCAGATCCGCTGACGAGCCTCCAGCAAGTGCGGCCCTTTCGAACTCCACGAGGGCGCGAAGGGATTGCGCGGAACCGTCGGCGGCAAAGCGTGTCACCGCCTCGCGGTAGGCGGCTTTGAGGTGAGGCGGCGCCTCCTCTTCCGATGGACGGACCCCGAGAATTGTCTTCGGCAGCGTCACGACCTTGCCGGTTTCGTCGATGGGGATGCCGGGCCAGCCCAGGGCGACGTCCGTCTTGTCAGAGGGTGGCACACGGAAGTGCGTCCCCACCGATCCCGCATCGAGTCCGCCGATGGGACGAAGGGTCACCTCCAGGGCGTGCTCGCCGGGAGGCACATCGGCGGGCAGCGTCACGGCAACCTCGATCCATTCGAACGGCCCGGCCGGCGCGGGCAGCCGGCTCATGATGCGCGCCGAGCACGCGGCGCCGGGGCGCCCATCGCTGAAGATCACATGTGCCCGGGCCTCGAGGAAGCCCGGCAAGCCTTCGCCAAGCACCGCGACCTTGAGAACCGAGCCCGGCCGTACGACCGGCCTTGTCGCGGGCACGGCGCCGGTTCCCGCAAGCGAGAAAGGGGCGTCCTTGGCATCGCCGCGCGCGCCGCCGATCCCGACCACGAGCCACGCTCCGGGGGGTTCCGGCGCAACGAGCGCAAGCAAGCCGGAGCGGCCCGTCATCCCTTCGAACCCGGTGCCGACCATCGCTCCGCTGCCGCCCTGTGTGTCGCTCACCGCCGCGAAGCCGAAGTCGACGGACCGGATCGACTGGCCCACCCGGGTCGGAACCGGCATCTCCCAGTTCCCGAATGCGCCGGACGACGGCTCGCGGACGAGGACGCGGAAGTCGGTGGGCGGCCGCGACGAGTCCACGTACCCCAGCAGCTTCAGTCCGCCGCCGGTCTGCCACGAGGCCGGAATATCGGTGATGTGGAGCGTGTCCTCCTCGTGGCCGGCGATCTCGCCGCCCCTACTCAGGAGGTAGACCGCCAGCTCGAGGTCCATCGCGTCACCTTCCGCCATCGAGGCGAGCGTGAACCCGGGAATATCGATGATCCAGGGGATCCGTTCCGGCTTGCCCGCGCTGGCCGACGGAAATACCTTGATCGAGACCGCGATCTGGCCGCCCTGCTGGCCCGACACCAGCAAGGCGACATCGCGAGCCGGCAGGCCCTGGCGCGGGACCACCTCGACCCGCGGTGGCGCAGCGGCCGCACCGGGCGTCGGCACCGTCTGACCCTGTACGAGCGAGGCGCCGAGAAACGGTACACACACGAAGAAAGTGGCAGCGAAGACTCTCGTGACTGAATTCATGGTGTCACTCCAGGACTCGGCTCCGTGGCCGGCGCCAGGGCCGTCAGCTCGGTCGCGGCTTGCATTGCGATCTCGTCGCGCACCGTGACAGCGAACGTTCCTCCACCGGGCTTCAGAGGAACCTTGAACGTGTAGCTCGCCGTCTGGTTGAGTGCCGTCAGCAGCCGGTCGTTCGGCACGCTGACCTGAAACTTCGACTTGGGCGCTCGGATCACGTGCCCGTCCGAGTCTCTCGCGGCAAGCCAGAGGCCGAGGTCGCAGTCGTGAGATACGACCCTCGGTGCGAAAGCGAGGTTTCCGAGCGGGACCGATACCAGGATCGTCGCGAGCTGCGCACCCTCGCCGGTTTTCGACTCCGTGGTGGCGGAGACCTGGATGGCAAGCGGGTTGTCCGCGACGCCGAAAGACAAGGCGGCGAGCGTCCGCTCGGCCATCGTGTCGTCAACCTTGAGGTCCAGGTAGGCCGAACGCGCGCGCACCGAAGTCCCTTCGCGCCTCACCCTCACCTTGACCTGGTGCACGGCGCCGTCACCCTGCGACGGCGCAGCGAAGCTGAGCGAATATGCGTCCTTGAGATCCCGTACCACGTTTGCGATGGCGTTTGTGACACCAGCGGACATCTCGACGGCGAGGCCGCCGGTCGCCAGCACGAGCGACTGCAGCGACTCCTCCTTCCCGGCGCCGCCCTCGACTGCCTCTCCCTGCGCGACAGTTTTGAGTTGCTGCACCGCGGCCCCGTTTTCGGGCCTGCCGCTCACGGCCATGTTGATGCAGTAGAAGGTGACACCTGCGGCATTCGCCCGATCGGCGAGCACCCGGACTGGGTCGCCCGTCACGCCCGTGCTCGCGTCAGTGAGGTGGGCCGGCAGGGACTCCCCGATGTACACGAGCGCCTTGCGTCCCGGCAGGCCGCGGAGCAAATCCACGAACGAGGTCAGGTTCGCCGGGGCCATGTGAGCCTGGCCGGCCTCCGGCCCGGGCGCGCTGGTGACTTCGCCGCCGCTCTCGATCGCCTTGAGAGCCTCAACGACCAACCGCGAGTCAGCAGTAAACGACTGCCGGACCGTAACCGTGTCTCCGCCCGACGCGACCATAACCCGTACTCCGGCGCCCCACGCGAGATTGCTCACCACCGCGTCCGACTTCGCGAGCAACGTCTCGCGCTGCGATTCTGTCGTCGTGAAGGTGTCAACCAAAACTACCACGAGGATCTCCTGGCCGCGAGGGTCACCCGAGGCGGAACGGGTGCCGCGGGACCGCCCGGGCCCGACGACGCTCGCGACCTGGACGGGCGCGCCGTCCTGAGAGACCTCGAAGTCGCCGGCTCGCAGGCCCTTCACCGGCGCGCCGGTCGCGTCAACCACCAGGACGTCGAGGACCACGAGGGCAGCGGCCCGCGGAGCCGGAGCCGGCTCCGCGGTCACAGGCTGACCGAAAGCCGGGGACAGCGCGACTGCGATCGTCAGCACTGCGAGGGCTGCACTCGCATTCCGGAGCGAATCCACGTTCAGACGACGCCTCCATCCGGGCTCGGTTGGGAACCGTCCGGTTCCAACTCGGGCAGACTAGCGCACGCCCCGCCGACAAGCGAGTTGCGCTTCCGTTTCAACTACCGTTGGGGGCCGAGCGGGAGACATCGACTCGCAGGCGCAGCTCCTCGAGTTGCGCATCGTCAACCGTGTTCGGGGCGTCCGTGAGGAGGCAGTTGCCCGAAGTGGTCTTGGGGAACGCGATCACGTCCCTGATCGAGTCGCGACCCGCCATCAGCATCACGAGACGATCAAGACCGAGGGCGAGTCCGCCGTGCGGCGGCGCACCATAGCGGAACGCATCAAGGAGGAAACCGAACCTGTGCTTGGCCTGCGCTTCATCGATCCCGAGTACCGCGAACGCGCGTTGTTGGAGGACGGAATCGTGAATCCGGATCGAACCGCCGCCCAGCTCCACGCCGTCCATCACGACGTCGTAGGCGCGCGCCCGCACCGCGCCGGGATCGCTCTCCAGGTTCGCCACGTCTTGAGCCTTGGGAGCCGTGAATGGGTGGTTGACCGAGTAGTATCGGTGCGTCTCGTCGTCCCACTCGAAGAGCGGAAAATCGGTCACCCAGAGGAACGCGTGGCTGCCCTGCCTTACAAGGCCGAGGCGCCCGCCGAGCTCGACCCGCAGCGCCCCCAGGGCCGCGAAAACGACCTTGGGCACGCCTCCGACGACGACGAGCAGGTCGCCGTCCCCGGCTCCGGCAGCGGCAAGGAACGCGGCGATACCCTCGTCGCCGAGCGCTTTCTTCGCCGGCGAACCGTACCCGTCGGCCGTCTTCCGAAACCACAGCACGCCGGGGACGCCAAACGGCTTCGCGAACTCGGAGAGCTCGTCGAGCTGCTTCCGGGAGAACGCCGTGCCGCCAGGAACGACGAGCCCCTTGACACGGCCCGTTGCAGCCGCCGCCCGCAGTACCTCGAAGGCGCACCCCCTGGCGACTTCGCCCAGCTCAACGAGCTCCATCCCGAAGCGCATGTCCGGCTTGTCGCTGCCGAAGCGCTCCATGGCATCGGCCCAGGAGAGCCGGGGAAAGGCGGCTGGCGGCGTGATCCCGACGATCGGGAAGACCTTGGCGAAGAGCCCCTCGATCAGCGCGTAGATGTCCTCCTCCTCGACGAACGATGCCTCGATGTCCACCTGCGTGAACTCGAGCTGACGCTCGGCGCGCAAGGCTTCGTCGCGGAAGCAGCGCGCGATCTGCACGTAGCGCCCGAGACCGGCGACCTGCAGCAGCTGCTTGAACAACTGCGGCGACTGCGGCAGCGCGTAGAACGATCCGGGCGCCAGGCGCGCAGGCACGAGGAAGTCGCGCGCCCCCTCCGGCGTCGAGCGGGTCAGGATGGGGGTCTCGACCTCGATAAACCCCATCCCGTGGAAGTATTCCCGGATGGCAAACGTGATTTGGTCGCGCAGTACGAGCGTCGCCATCATCTCGGGGCGGCGCAGATCGAGGTAGCGGTAGCGGAGGCGCAGTTCCTCCGAGGCGTTGACGCGGTCCTCGACCACGAAGGGTGGCGTCTCGGCGGCGGTGAGCAGTTCAACTTCCTCGGCGATGACTTCGATCTCGCCGGTCGGCATGTCAGAGTTGACGGTGTCGGCGGACCGCGCCGCAACCGTGCCGATTACCCGGATCACGTCTTCCTGGGAGAGCTTCTCGCCCGCCTCTCGCAGTGCGTCTCGGAGCAGCACCTGCGCCCATCCCTCACGGTCACGCAGATCGACGAACACGATCCCGCCAAGGTTGCGGCGACGGCGGACCCATCCCACGAGCTCCACCCGCCGGCCGACGTCGGCGGCCCGCAAACCGCCGCAGAAAGGCCGTTCCCACGCTCCCATCAACCGATCGCCCATGCCGCTCCTCTCGCGCTCCGGCACCGTCGCACGCGATTCTAGCAAGGGCACCCAGACGGAGCGCGGCCTCACATTGATGGCTGAGTATCGTTGTGGTCCCAGGTGGTGATGGTCCCGGATGCGTCGACGCCGAACGTCCAGGTGTGAACGCTGTCCCGGTACACGGTGTGATACACCGGGTTGCCCTGCGAATCGTAGGATACATTCTGGACCGGCATGGATCGGTGCAGCATCCACACATACGTCTTCTGGCCGTTCTCGCCCGGCGTCACAGTCGAGGGCGTGCCGAGCTTCGCAATCGCCTCGTCGATCTTCCGCCCCGTCCACTCTTCCTTCTTGGTCATCGAAGCACAGGAACCGGCAACAAGCGCAATGACCGCAACCGTTGCGACGACCGCCACGAAGCTGAGCCGACTGGACCGCATGGGATGATCCTCCTCGCTGAAGCTGTTTCTCAAAGTATGCCAGAGATGGACGAACGCTTCAAACTCGCGGGGCGGCGGGGCCGCCCACTTCCAAGGACACTCAGGTAGACTCGCGTCGGCGAAGGAGGGCAGGCGAATGAACTGCAGAGATTCTTCCGGGCGAGCCGCGGCGGCTGCCTTCATCGTGGTCGCATCACTTGGCGCTACTGCATCCGGGCAAAAGGTCCAGGCTCCCCCGATGCAGCCCTCGCAGAGCGGGTACGTGCCACCGACCCCCCGGATCCCGACCGGGCCGACCGTCAAGCTTGCTGCACCCAAGCCCAAGGGCACGATTTCTGTAGAGCAGGCGTTGTGGGGCCGACGCTCGTTGCCCTCCGCCACGCAGGGACAGATCACCATCGAGGACGCCGGGCAGTTGGTCTGGGCGGCGCAGGGAGTCACCGGCAAGTGGGGCCGTCGTGCGGCTCCGTCGGCCGGCGGCGCGTACCCTCTGGAAGTGCTCCTCGTCGCCGGTGACGTCGCCGGTCTCCCGGCCGGCCTGTACCGCTATTACGGTGCTCAGCACGCGCTCGAACGCATTGCAGACGGCGACAAGCGGCCCGAGCTCGCCCAGATTTCCAGGTTCCAGGGAATCGATCGGGCACCGGCGCTCATCGTGATCACCGGGATTGAGTCGCGCAGCACGAAGTTCTTCCCCAACGAGACGGTGGCGCGTAATCACGTGGCCATTGAGGCCGGCGCGGCCTCGCAAAACGTCGCGCTCGAAGCGGTCGGGCTCGGGCTGGGAACGGCCGTCTTGGGCGGTTGGGACGAACCAAAGCTGCTCCAAGCCCTCCACCTACCTCCCGAGGAGCAGCCGTTCGTGGTCCTCGTCGTCTCGCGGCCGTAAGTCCGCAAAGGGCTCTTGGGAAGCGCAGCGAGATCGGTCAAGAAACTGGCGGTAGGCAGGCCCTAGCCTGGACTATTCATGAGGGTTCTGCTGCGAACGCGGATCTCGCCGGCCTGGCGGGCGTACTCGGGATTCGGAGCCTGCGACGCATCCCTGAGGATACGACTCGGCTCCTCACCCCTACGTGCGCCCACCATGCCAGCCAGCTGCGCGTTCTCGCGACGAACCCCCACGAATGATCCAGGCTAGTCGTTGACCACATTCCCTGTCCGCGAACCTCCTCCGGCTCAGCCGCGTTGAGCGCACGTCCGGCGACCGCGGCGCAGCGGCCGGGAGAGAGGCGCTTCAGGGCGGCAGCGCGCCGTTCCTCAAGAAATCGACGCTCCTCTCGTGCATTGTGGCGCCTCTTCCTTCGCGGGGCGGACGGTCGTGTCCTGGCGCTGGAAATCCGCCTCCTGCGTATACCCCAAAGTGATCGTGCCAATTGGAAGCGTGGACGAAACCCTCGGCATGCGTAGGTCGTATCGGGAAGAGGGGCGAACCGGGGAGGTGGACGATGGTCAGGCTTCTCCTCTGGATGATCCTGCTGGTGCTGTGCTGGCCGCTGGCGCTGCTGGCGCTCCTCCTCTATCCGCTGGTCTGGTTGCTGCTCCTGCCGTTCCGCCTCCTCGGCATCGCCGTCGAAGGAGTGCTCGGCCTCTTCAAGGCGATCGTCACGCTCCCGGCCCGAGCTCTCGCGGGTCCAGGCCGAACCTAGGAGGTCTGGGGGGATCCCCCGGCCGTCGGCGTGCTCGAACCGCGGCGGGCGCCGCGGCGACGGCGGCGCTTCTTTCCTGGCGCCGCTGCGTCCGTGGCTGCTACCGGCCCGGCCGCCGGCGGGTGGGGGGTCGGCCGCGGGCGCGGCTGGACCCGAACGAACACCGAGTCGTCCGCGAAACCCACCGGGATCGCCGCGCCCAGCAGCTTCTCGATCGACGGCAGCGAGTAGACGAAGTTCTCGCATGCCAGGGAGATCGCCTTGCCCTCGGCCCCCACACGCGCGGTCCTGCCGACCCGGTGGATGTAATCCTCGGGGTCCTGCGGCAGGTCGTAGTTGATCACGTGCGAGACGCCCTCGATGTGGAGCCCGCGCGATGCCACGTCGGTGGCCACCAGGATCGGGAGCTTCCCTTCCTTGAAGTCGTTGAGCACCTTCAGCCGGCGTGTCTGGATCACCGAGCCGGTGAGCCCGCGCGCGTGGTACCCGTGGCGTTCCAGCCTTTCCACCAGCCGGCGCGCCTCCTCGCGCGTGTTGACGAAGAGCATCGTGCGGTCGCACCCTTCGCGCGCGAGCAGGCCGAGCAGCAGCGAGAACTTCTCGCGCGCGCCGACGTGGTAGAGCACCTGCTGCAGCCTGTCCGGGGTGATCTCCTCCGGGTTGACGACGATCTCGGCGGGGTCGCGCATCTCGTTGTAGCCGAGCGCCAGCACCCGGGGAGAGAGCGTCGCGGTGTAGAACATCGTCTGGCGTCTGCTGGGCGGCGGCAGGCGCCTGGTGATCTCGCGCAGGTCGTCCACGAACCCCATGTCGAACATGCGATCCGCTTCGTCCACCACGAACACCTCGACGTGACGCAGCGTGGTTACCCCCTGCCGGAGGTAATCGAGCAGGCGGCCGGGGGTCCCGACGAGGATGTCCACGCCGCGCCGGAGCTCGTTCCGTTGCTCCCGGTACTCCATCCCGCCGAAGACCGCCTCGGTGACGAGACCGGTGTGCACGCCCAGTTTCTCGGAATCCGCCGCGACTTGTACGACCAGCTCCCGGGTCGGCGCCACGATCAGCGACCTCGGCACGCGCGGCTCAGGGGCGGTCTTGGCCAGCAGTTTCGTGAAGATCGTGACCAGGTACGCGGCGGTCTTGCCGGTGCCGGTCTGGGCCTGTGCCGCCACGTCGCGGCCGGCCAGCGTAAGTGGCAGCACCTCGGCCTGGACGAGTGTGCACTGCGTGAACCCTGCGTCGTCGAGACCTTGCTGAACCGGCTGGGGAAGGGCGAACTCGGAGAACGTGCGGTGCGAGAAGAGGGTACCCGTTGTACTCACGCCGTCAGTATACGCGCTGCTGCGAGAGAGCTGGCGAAAGCCGTCAGTTTGATCCGCCCGGCACGGCGACATCGCGGACGACGATGGTCTCCTCTTGAGCAACTTCGTCGCGCGCGGTAACCGCGAGCCGGCATCGCCCCTTGCGCAGTTGCACCTCGAAGCTGAACGTGGCGGCTTGTCCGCTCCACGCCGCGAACCTCTCGGCCGGTACCGCGATGTCGAAGCTCTTGCACTGGGGTTCCGCCCGCCGTCCCTCCTCATCTTTAGCGGCCATGCAGATGGTCACGCGCCCCGCCCTCGCGGCGCCCTGGTCCAGCAACGCGAGATGGGCGCCGGGGACGGTCACCGTGAGCGGCACGCGATAGACCCTGCCTTCCTCCTTGCGGCCTTCGCCGAAGCTCACCCGCGCCTCGAGCGCGTTCTTGTCACCGGCGACCAGAAGCGCGGCGCCGGTGCGGTCGGCGAGCCGCTCCGTTTCCGGCTTGTCGAGGTACCCCTCGCGGTGCCGGACCTTCACCCCTGCGCGCTTCACCTTGACCACCAAGCGGTGGTACTTGCCGTCGCCGAGATGCGCGGGGCTGTAGCCGAGCGAGTAATACGAGGTGAAATCGTCGGCCATCCGGATCAACGTCTCGCCCAGCCCGGGCGTGTTCGGGAGAAATTTGCCGCCGGTGGCGCTGGCGAAGGCGATCATCGACACCTCGCGGTTCATCGTATCCTCCGCCCCCAACGCCGGCACCGCGCTCATACCCGGGGTCTCGCTCGACATCCCCTCCAAGCCCCGGTCGGTCTTGGCGTCGATGCTGTAGATCGTCACGCGGCCCGCGTTCGCGTGGTGGATGACGTCGCGGAAGTAGCTCGTGATGTTGAAGCGGGCGGTCTGCAAAAACGGGTTGAAGTTCATCTGCACCGCAATCGTCGGGAACCTCGCCTGCCACTCGTCGTACAAATCCTGCCCGACCCGCATCGGCAGGCCTTCGCTGACATAGAGCAGCACCTTACGGCCGGGGAGTCCGGCGAGCGAGTCCACGAAACGGATCAGGCCGTCCATGATCGACCGGTAGAGCTGGAAGTTCCTCTCGTTGAACGAGTCGATGTCCTCGAGCAGGTAGCGCGCCATCGCGGCGGTCGCGTCCTGGCCGTGGCTGCCCCGCCCGGATGCGACGTTGGCGCTCCCTTCTGCGGTTGCCATCGATCGCTCGAGGTAGCTCTTCTCAGAGGCGATCAGGGTGCCTTCGGAACTCTCTTTCGCCATCCGATCGAGGGTGGCGAGCGCCACCGCCGGCTGCTCGGTGAACGCCTGACTCTCCTTGAGCCTCCGGTCGAAGCTGACGAGACCGATCCGGTCGCCGGGTCGCGTCCCCTCCTTGAGGAGCCTGCGGAGCTGTTCGAACACGGCCGCCCGCCCGACCCGGGAGATGTTACCGTTGTCGACGAAGACGACGAGGTTGAGGCGTTGCTCCTGGTCAACCTGCGGTCCTTCCATCCGGCCAGGTTGTGCCGCCGGCGGCTCGGTCGCCGGGACGACTCCGGCCTGCGCCGACTCGGGCTTCCGGCCGGCGAAGAAGTTGGTCAGCGCGACCGGCTTGCCGTCCTCCTCGATCTCGAAGTCGGCGGCCGTCAGGTCTGTCACCGGCCGTCCCTGCCGATCGGAGACGAACGTCTCGACGTTGACGACGTTGACCCGCACGGCCTCGGTCACCAGCCTCGGCGCCGGCGAGGCCTGCTGGGCGGACGCGGGCGAGGCGACCAGGAGGGCAACGGCGACCAGCCTCCCGAACACGCACTCTATTCTCATGAGCGGATCCTCTCGCATGGCGGTCTGCCTCGACCGGATCAACGATGCACGCTCGGTGGTGAGAGTGTCAAGGCAGACATGTCCACATTTGGAGACCCGGTGTCCGTGCAATGAAACAGAGCATGTCCTCATGATGTCGGCCCTGAGACGCGATTCTGATGTCCGCTCAGGTGCGAATGGGAAGGGCGGGCGATCGGAAATTCGCTCCGCTTGTTCCGCTCGCCTCTGCACTGGCCAGATTCTTGCTACTGTTGTCAACAGGTACAGGCAATGGTCGCGTTCGAGACGCTGCTGCTCGGGATCGTCACTGGCATCTGGCCGGTCCGCCTCATGGTGGCTCCGCCGGTGGCCACAGTGGAGCTGCGCTTGGACGCCGCAGCGGTCGGCGTGATGCACGGTCCCCCGTGGGCGATGGCGTGCGACGTCGGCACCGGTCCGATGCCGCACGAGCTGACGGCGATCGGCCGCGACGCGTCCGGCCGCGAGGTCGCCCGCGCCACCCAGTGGGCCAACCTCGGCCGCGAGCGCGCCAGGGTGTCGGCACTCCTCGAGCGCGACCCCGTGACGCACCAGCCGGCGGCCGTCCGCCTCGCGTGGGAGACCGCCGATATGGTGCAGCCGCAGTCCGTGACGGCGACACTCGATGAGACGCCGCTCGCAGTGGCCGACCCGCACCGCATCGCGCTCCCGAAGGTGGACAACGACAAGGCACACGTTGTCAGTGTTGAGGTGGCGTTCTCGCCGCAGTTGCGGGATCGGGCCGACCTCGCGTTCGGCGGCGACGTCATCGACCGGGCCGAAAGCGAGCTGACCGCGGTCGCCGTGACCGTGCCTTCGAAACGGACGGATCTCGGACTGCACGACGTTCAAGGGGTGTTCTCCGAGGACAGCCAGCCGCTGACACCGATCGGTGTGGACGAGGGCCACGCCGAGGTCGCCGTCGTCGCCGACGTCTCCGCCGGCGCATTCATCGCCGCCCACCCCAAAGAGTGGGAGAGCCGTTCCGGGGGTGCGTGGAACGGCTCGTTCGGCGACGGGTTTGGTGCCGCGGAGATACCCCTCCCTCGCGAGACGATCGGCATCGGGACCGACCGCTTCTTCCTCGTCGGCACCGTTCCCTCCGCAATCGCCGATTCCGGACGCGAGCGCACGTTCTTCACGACGTCGGCGTCGGTCAGGCTCGCCTGGCTCGCGAGACACTCCCTGTCTAACTGGCTGTGGCGGACCGCCCTCCCCCAGGGCCAGGCGATCGCCGATGCCGTGGCGGTGGCGGCTTCCAACGTCGCCTCCTCCAATAGCCGCCGGGCGCTCATCCTGATCCTCACGGAGGTGCCGGGCGCCGCGCCAGCGGTCGCCGACGCCAGCACCTACGGAGTGGCCCCGGTCCGCGCGTACCTCGCCGCCCTCGACGTCCCTCTCGTCGTGTGGTCGCTGACCGGGAGCGACCCCGGGCCGGTTACTGCGGCCTGGGGTCCTGCCGTCGCCGTGCGCGACCGGTGGGAGGCACAGGCGCAGGCCAAGAAGCTCGAGAAGGCGCTCGACTCGCAGCGCATCGTGTGGTTCGCCGGGCGCCACCTCCCGCAACGCATCACGCTCGACGAGAGCAAGACACAACTGCGCTTCGCGCGCTGACCCGAGCGTCGCGGTCGCGTCGCCCAACATCCCTGCCCCGCCGGCATCCGCGGGAGCGCAATTGAGATCGAGTTCATGCCCTCTTCACGCCGACGCAGTGGCCCCTTCACAGCGGGGAACGATCCTGCAACCGGTGCGGTGGGACTGCAGCCGGACCCCGCCGCGCCGCGGAGGAGCGATGCGGTACGGAAACATGGACATGCACGTCCACTCCTGCTTCTCGGTCGAGGCGGTCCCCGGCCTGCGGGACGTCACCTTCTCGCCGAAGGAGACGCCGGACGAGCTGTACGAGCGCGCCAAGGCGCGCGGCATGGACTTCGTGACGATCACCGACCACGACACCATCGACGGGTGCATGGACTTCCTCGCGCGTCACCCCGAAGTGGAGGATTTCGTCGTGGGTGAGGAGGTCTCGACCGAGCTGCCGGTCAGCAAGCTCACCGTCCACATCAACGTCTACGGGCACGACTCCGGACAGCACGAGGAGCTGCAGCGCCGGCGCGGCGATGCCTTTGCCGTCGCCGAGTACTGCTGGAAGCAGGGGCTGTTCTTCGTCTGGAACCACCCCTTCTACCGCGAGAACCTCTCCACCATCGAGGACGAGGAGTTCATGCGGCTTGTTGCCGACGTACCCGTGATCGAGGTACGCAACGGCGGCCGGATGCAGGTGCTCAACGTGCTGGCCGAGGAGCTCGCGGTACGCGCGGGCAAGGCGATGCAGGGCGGCAGCGACACCCACACCGGCAACATCGGCTCGGTGTACACGGCGGTGCCCTGCGAGGACCTCACTGGGTTCTTCGTCGGCATTCTGGCACGCACGAGCCGGATCGTCGGACACCACTCGACCAGGAGGGACTTTCTCCTTCACAACTACCTTGCCGGTCGGCGCCACACCGTGGACCTCAACTGCCGGCGGATGACCTCGCCGCTGCAACGCGTGCGGATGCGCGGCCTTGGCGTTCTGGCGTTCGCGCTCTCCCCGTGGGTCGTGCGACGCCACTTCAGAGACCAGATCGACATGGCCCGCATCGCGCTGGCGAACCTCAAGGCGTTCGGCCACCTCAACGAGGCGGTGCTGCTCGATGCGGCGTAGGCACGGCGGTGTTGCGACCCGTACCTGACAACAGCAATCACACCAGCGCAGTTCTGGAAGCGGGCTGGTCCGCCCACTCGGCGGAGCCGACGGCGGAAGGCGTCAGTCTCCCATCAGCCGCTCTGCCACCTCGGCGATTCGAGCTGCTCCGAACTTCGGCAGGCGCTGGTAGCCGGACCACGCCGCGCCGGCGAGCGTTCCGTCGTCGAGCCACTCGCGCAACCACTCCCAGGCCTCCCCAGGGCTCTCCTGCTTGAACCCCGCGCCCCGGTGCAGGACCCAACGCCGATTGACCCGCTCGTGGACGCCCAGCGGCCACGAGAACACGAGTGGGATGCCAAGAGCGGCGAAGAACGAAAGCTCGGAGGGTTTGGTCCAGAGGATGTCTGTGCGCGCCAGCAGGGCATTGAAGCGCCCGAAGTAGGTCGGGAAATCCTCCTCGCACACGATCTCGACCCCGTCGCCGAGCAGCGCACCGAGCCCAGCTTCGCGCACCCAGTGCTCCAGGCGCGCCGCGACGTCGCGGCGGACCCCGGCCACCAGGGCGAGCCGTAGCTGCCTCTGCTCCAGCGGCCGCCGCAGCGAGGGCAAGAAGGAGCGGGCGATCCCCAGTTGGGCTCCCGCGCCCCCCACCGCGAAAGTGAGCAGAGGCGGACGCCCCTCCTCGGCTGTGGGCAGCGCGCCGAGCAGGTGAGCGATCTCCTCACGGAGCTGCTCGCGGAAGACGCCACGACGGTCGAGCCGTACGAGGCGCGCGGCGAGGTTGGCGCGAAGCACCGCGAGGTCCGGTCCGCCCATCAGCTCCGGTGGCAGCGGGAAACCGGTGAGGTGGGTGAATTCCGGCCTCACGCCGAAGGCCCGCAAGCGGCGCAGCGCGCGCTCGGAGGGCACGCAGTAGTGCACTGTGGAGTGCGCGGGCCAGCGCGAGACCCAGACGCGGTTGATATCGGAGTCGGTCACCACGCAGACGGTCCGGTGGTAGCCGAGGAAGTCCGCGATTACGGCCGGCGCGTAGAACGTCGTCACCAGCGTCGCATCCTCCCGGTGCAGGTAGTCGAGGGCGCCGCGGCCGAACCCACGTCGGGCAAGCGCCTCGAGCATGCGCGTGCCGAGGGTTGCCCGCGACTGGTCTCGTGCGCCGTACAGCTGCGGGATGAACGTGATCCCCTCAAGGAGCCGACGCATCGGCCGCCCCACGACCGGCAGCTGCGAGGAACGCGACAGCGTCTCGTAGAACGCGCGCACCTGCCCCCACCGCCTCTGCTCCGCCGGGGACGCCAAGGGCGGCCGATCGATCTCGAGCACCGGCGTCGCGAGCGCCGGCGCCAGCGCGTGCGCCGCCCGCAAGTGGCCGAGCCCCATGTCCACCGCGACCAGCGCCACTCGGCGGCGCGGCCCGTTCCCGTCTAGACCCATCGGCTCTCCACGGCCGGCGAGCGTACCACTGCACGCGGGCTTCACCTGACCTTTGCACGCCCTTCACAGCACGCATACATCGTGATGGCCATGAGTCCCATCGCGGTGCTCGCGCTCCTCGTTCCCGGCCTCGTCCTGCTGGCAGTGATGGCGTTCGCACAGGCCCGCCAGCTCCGCGACTCTGCCCGCCAATCGGCCGGAGCGCTACCACCGGTAAGCATCCTCAAGCCGATGAAGGGCGCCGACCCCAGCCTCGAGGACAACCTCGAGAGCTTCTTCCGGCTCGACTATCCCGAGTACGAAGTCCTGCTCGGTGTCGATGAGCCCGCCGACCCGGCTCTCGCGGTCGCACGCGCCGTTGCCGCCCGTTACCCCGAGGTGCCGTACCGGCTGGTCGTCGATCGCCGCACCGTCGGTTTCAACCCGAAGGTCAACAACCTCGCCAACATCGCGCGCCACGCGCGCCTCGAGGTGTTCTGGATCTCGGACAGCAACACCAAGGTGGCGCCGGACACGCTCCGGGATCTCGTCGCCCATCTCGAGCAACCCGGCGTCGGGCTCGTCTCCTCGCCGTTTCGCGGGGTGGCGGCGACAGGCCTCGGCGGGGCGTGCGAGAGCCTTCAACTCAACACGTTCGTGATGGGTGGCGTTGCCGCCATGCACCGCTTGATCGGCGGCGTGTGCGTGGTGGGCAAATCGATGATCCTGCGCCGCTCGACGCTCGACGCCATCGGCGGCTTCCCTTTTCTCGCCCGCTTCCTCGCCGAAGACCAGGTGAGCGGCGAAGAGGTCGCGCGCCTCGGCCTCGGCGTCGAGGTCGCGAGCCGTCCGGTGGACAACGTGCTCGGCCACCTTCCGCTGCGTGCGTTCCTCGCCCGCCACCTGCGCTGGGCACGCATCCGCCGTCGCATGAACCTTGCCGGCTACGTCGGCGAGATGCTGCTCAATCCGGTGTTTCTGGCAGCAACCGCGGCGCTCGCGGTGCAAAGTCGCGCGAGCTTTGCCCTGGCTGTTGCCGTGCTCGCCGTCAAGTCCTCTCTGGATGCGGCCGCCGAGCGAGCCGCCGGTGTGCGGCGCCCACTCGTCCTCTACCCGGTGCTCACGCTCGTCAAGGACCTCGTCATCGGTGCTGTGTGGGTTGTGCCTTTTGCCAGCTCGACGGTGGCCTGGCGCGGCAACCGCTTCCGCATCGGGCCGCGTACCGTCTTGTCCCGGGACGGCGCCGAACCTGAAGTCCTCGCCCTCGACCCCGCTTCCGCCGAGGCCGCTAGCTGACATCGTCCAGGCGCCCCGGCTGCTTGGCTGCCGGACGCTCTTTCTGGTAGGGTCCGCTGATGCCTGACCCCGTTCCGACTCCCGCCTCTGAGCCGGCCGCGTCGCGCGCCTTCCCGCAGAGACCCGGCATCTTCCTCGCCCTCGTGGCGCTCGCGGGCATCACCTACTTCGCGGGCCTGAACGCGCTCCCGCTCTCCGATCCGGACGAGGTGTTCTACGCGCAGACGGCGCGCGAGATGCTGGAGCATCACAGCATCCTGACGCCCTTGATGTTCGGCCAGCCGCAGTTCGAGAAGCCGCCGCTCACGTACTGGTGCCTGATGGCGTCGTTCAAGGCGTTCGGGGTGACGCCGTGGGCCGCCCGCTTGATCCCGGCCGTGTTTGGCCTGCTCGGCGCGCTCGCCACCTACGGCTTGGGCCGCCGAGTCATGCCGAAGAGCACGGCGGCGCTCGCCGCGGCGATCCAGGCCAGCGCGATGGTCTACCTTGGACAGTCGATCGCGCTGCTCACCGATATGGTGTTCACCTCGCTGATCGTCGTGAGCATGTGGGGCTTTTACCTGTGGTTCGCAGAACAGCGGGAGCGATTCCTCTACCTGTTCGCGGCGGCGGCAGGTCTCGCGATGCTCACGAAGGGGCCCGTCGGAATCATCGCCGAGCTGCTCGCGATCGTGGTCTTCCTACTCGTTGCCAAGAGGCGCGAGGCATTCCGGTCATTCCTGCTCCACCCCTGGTGGCTGGTCTTCCTGGTCGTTGCGGCACCCTGGTATCTCTATGCCGCGCTGACCTATGGTAGGGCGTTCACCTGGGAGTTCCTCGTCCACGACAACTGGCACCGCATCCTGGCGGCGGAGCACACCAACTTCGACAACCAGTACTTCTACCCGGCCGTGATCATCGTCGGGATGTTCCCGTGGACGCCGCTGCTCGCCTTCCTCGGAGCGGGGTGGAAGAAACACCGCGATCTGGCGATGTTCCTCGCGATGTGGTTCCTCGCGGTCTACGTTATCTTCGCGATCGCGCACTCCAAGCTCGCGAGCTACATCCTGCCGCTCTTCCCTGCGCTCGCGGCCAGCCTCGCGCTCTCGCTCGACTCCCTCGCCGGGCTGCGCCGACGCACCGTCGCCGCGGCGACGCTCTTCGCGCTCTTCGGCACCGGCCTTGTCGCCGCGCCGTTCCTGGCCAAAGGCCCTCTCGCAGCCGAGATGCGCCCGGTGCTCCTCGTGGTTGCCGCCTTCGGCGTCGTGCAGATCGCCTGCGGCGCCCTGCTCCTGCTGCGCCGGCTCACCTCGGTAATCATCCTGAACGCTGCAGGCTTCCTCGGCGTGATCCTGGCCGGCATCATGTCCATCCCTGCGAGCGCCGTTGCGGGGTTCACTGATGCCGACACGGCGAAGATCGTGGCCGACAACGGCCTCGCCGGCCAGACCGTCGTGGCGAGCAAGCTGTACGCTCGTGGCGTCCACTTCCACTCCGGAAGCCCCGTCGTGGTGATGGACCGCCGTTCAGACCCTTTTTGGAGTCCGCACCCGGTCGAGGTGCTCTGGCGGGACGATCAGCTCCGCGCGTTTTTCGGAGGACGCGACAAGGTGCTGTGCGTGGTCCGGCCCGGCGACGTCGAGCGGCTCGACCGGCTTTTCGCCGGCGAGCGCACGACCGCCGTGCTCTCGAATCTGTTCGACCGGATGGTCGTCCTCAGCGTCAAGGCCCAGACCACGCCACTGGCCAGCCCGTAACCGGTCTTGCCCTTTCTCGGTGCCCGGAGCCCTGTGCCCTGTCTCTACGCCAGCTTGCTGCGCCGGTACCCGTACGTCGCGTAGATGGTCAGGCCGACCACGAGCCACACGACGAAGCGCAGCCACGTCACGAGCGGCAAGCTGAACATCAGGTAGCCACACAGCACGATCCCGAGCACAGGGATGACGGGGTAGAGCGGCACCTTGAACGGACGAGGAACGTCTCCACGAGTGCGCCGGAGCACTAGCACGCCGGCCGAGACGATCATGAACGCGAAAAGCGTGCCGATCGAGCACAGCTCGGCGACCACGTTGATCGGAGTGAGCGCGGAGGAGACCGCCACCACGGAACCGGTGATGATCGTCGTCAGGTAGGGCGTCCGGAAGCGGGGGTGGACCTTCGACATCAGCGGCGGCAGCAGGCCGTCGCGCGACATCGCGAACAGGATCCTCGGCTGGCCGAGCAGGAGGACGAGCAGCACGCTCGTGATTCCTGCCAACGCTCCGACACTCACCAGCATCGACGCCCACGGCTTGTGCAGGACGTTGAGCACGAGCGCCACCGGATCGGCAACGTTCAGCTGCCGGTACGGCACGATGCCGGTCATGATCGCGGCTACGACCACATACAGGACCGTCGCGACTACCAGCGATCCCATGATCCCGATCGGCATGTCGCGTTGCGGGTTCACCGCCTCCTCGGCGGTCGTCGAGACGGCGTCGAAGCCGACGTAGGCGAGGAAAACGATCGCCGCCGCGGTCATCACTCCCTTGAACCCGAACGGCATGAACGGCTGCCAGTTCGAGGGATTCACATACCAGGCGGTGAGGCCGATGAAGATGAGGATGACGGTCAGCTTGATCATCACCATCGCGAGGTTGACTCGGGCGCTCTCTCTGATCCCGCGCACCAGCAGCCATGTGAGGATTCCGACGATCAGCACCGCCGGGAGGTTCAGGATACCCGAATCCAGTCCCCACGGCGCGGCGCACCACTGGTGGGGAAGCTGCCATCCGAACGGCTGCGCCAGGTGGTTGATCAGGTTCACGAGGTAGGCCGACCACCCGATCGCTACCAGGCTCGCGCCCACCATGTACTCGAGAATCAGGTCCCACCCGATGATCCACGCGATCAGCTCGCCGAGCGTCGCGTAACCGTAGGTGTAAGCACTCCCGGCAACCGGGATCATCGCCGCCAGCTCCGCGTAGCACAGCGCCGCGCACGCGCACGCCGAGGCGGCGACCACAAACGAGAGGATGATGCCGGGGCCGGCGTGGTTGGCGGCCTCCACCCCCGGCAGCACGAAGATCCCCACGCCGATGATGCAACCGATTCCGATGGCGACGAGGTCCCACGGCCCAAGGACCCGCCTGAGACCGTGCTTGGAGTCTTCGGTCTCTTCCAGGACCAGGGTCAGGGGCTTGGTGCGCAGGAGCGAGAGTCCCATCGACGCCTCCTCGGCGAGCTTGTGCACCGTCTCACAACGCTGCGCCACTCTACCAGCGGGTTTCCCCCCAAGGGAAGAGGATTGGCCGCTTGACACTCCGTACCAGGGTTTCCTTTGCCCCTCGGGTGCGGCTCGGAACCATTTCTGCTGTTCCACTGCCTGGAGGCGTCCTTTTGTTGAAGACACTTGAGTGGGGAAGCTGCGGCATCATCGCTGGGTCCCCGTCCCCGTTCTTTGCTGCCTCAGCTGTAGCGCCCTTGCGGTGCTTTCCACTTGTGCGGTGCTTCTTGCGCTGGAAGCAAAGCCTCAACCGGCCGGAGACATAGGTAACACTTTTCGGGTTTGGGGTCGAACCTGTGGGCCGTGCGGACAAGTGAGGGTGGGCGGGATGGCGCCACCGGGAAGACAGAGTTCCGGACTCCGAGGATGACACAGACACGGCACCGAAGGTAGGGCGGAGGCTTGACGCGTGAAGCGCGCCGACGAGAGTGCGCCCAGATGCAAGGCACGCGAGCCGGTCGCACCGGAGTCCCGCCAGAGGCGGGATGAGGATCCGTACCGCCGAGGGCCGACAACGCAGATGGTCCGCTATCGGCGGCGCCCCTAGTAAGCGTGACGGTGGCGCCAGAATCTCATTGCGGTCAGCCACATGATCTTGAAGTCGAGCGCCAGCGACCAGTTGTCGATGTAGTACAGGTCGTAGGCGATCCGCTTGCGAATCGACGTCTGCCCCCGCAGGTCGTGCACCTGCGCCCACCCGGTGATCCCCGCGCGCACGCGGTGCCGTGACATGTACTCCGGGTACCGCTCGCGGAAGCGCGCCACGAACTCCGGCCGCTCGGGTCGCGGGCCAACCAGCGACATTGCTCCCTGCACCACGTTGATGAGCTGCGGCAGTTCGTCGAGAGAGAAACGACGCAGCCAGAGGCCGACCCTTGTGGTGCGAGGGTCGTTGGGGACCGCGAAGCGCGGGCCGGTCTCCTGTTCCGCGTCCGGGATCATCGTCCGGAACTTGACGATCCTGAAAGGCTTCCCGTCGAGGCCCATGCGCAGCTGCCGGTAGAACACCGGGCCACGGTCCTCGAGCCACACGACGAGCGCAATCCCGGCCAGCAGAGGCGCCGCGACCACGAGAGCGATCGAGCCGAGGACGAGGTCCACCAGACGCTTGATGAAGGTGTTCCAGCCCGCGAGCGGGATCTGCGTCAGGTTGATGACGGGGATCCCGTCGAGGTCTTCGACGCCGGCGCGCAGCGCGTAGTACTGCAGAAGGTCCGGCACGACCCGCACGGCCAGCAGGAGCGGCTCCGCGAGCTTCAGCAGGCGGACGGTCTTGTGCTGGGCGCCGATCGGCAGCGCCACGTACAGCTGGTCAACTCCGTGTTGCTGAACCACCGCCCCGAGCTGATCCGTCGTTCCCAGAACCAGCAGGCCCTCGAACTGCGCGTTTGCCCTGCCGGGGTCGTCGTCGAGGAAACCCACCACATCGAGCCCCAGCTCGCGGTGCTGGGCGAGCTTCTCGGCCACCATCCGTCCAAGCTCTCCGGCACCGGCGACGAGCGCCCGCCGTCGGTGACGGGACGAGGCCCAGACACGCGCCATCACGCTCCAGAACACCACGCGGCCGGTGACCACGAATGCCACATCGAGGAGAGCGAAGATGCCGAGCACCAGACGGGAGTAAGTGAAGTCCCGGTAAAAGGCGAGGCCGGCGTTGAGCACGAGCGTGGCCACTGCAACCGCGATGATGACCGAGAACGCCTCCTCCACCCTGGAGCGCTGCGGCCTCCCCTGGAGCAGGCCGCGAAAATAGAACACCACCGGCCAGATCAGCGTGATGATCGGGAACAACGCCAGGTACGGCGCGAACGGCGGTATACCCTTCGTGATCGGGAAGACCTCGACGTTGAACCGCAGGTAGTAGGCGAGGAACAACGCCACGTAGGTGGCCGCGAGATCCAACACTACCAGGCCGGTGCGGTTGATTCGGAGCTTATCGCCGATCATGGCCAAAGGCGCGCCGGCAGGACGCGCTCCAACAGATAGCGAAAACGACGGCGGAACCTCTGGCGCGAGAAGCTCTCGGCCCGGGAACGAAGCTGGGCGGGCGCGAAGCTCCGCCCCATCACCTCGTGGCATGCGGCGACGAGAACGGCCACCGAGCCGTCGGCAGCCAGGTGCCCGTGCTCACCGCTCACCACGACGTCGGCGGTCCCGCTCCCGTCCAGGCCGACGACCGGCGTCCCGCAGGCAAGGGCTTCGACCGTGACCATACCGAAATCCTCGACGTTGGGTACCAGCAGGAACGCCGCCGAGCGGAACTCGTCGCGCAGACGTTCGCGCGTCACCCGCCCGAGGAAGCTCACGCTCTTCGACGCACGCCGTGTGAGCGTCCGCCGCATCGGGCCTTCGCCGATGATGTGCAGCGGCAAGCCGAGTTCCCTTGCGACTGCGATGCCGACCTCCACCCTCTTGTACGGAACCAAGGCCGCGACCATCAGGACATGTGGGCCCCGCTCGCCGCCCGGCGTGAAGAAGTCGACGTCCACCGGCGGCGGGATCACCTCGGCCTCGCGCCGCCAGTAACGTTCGATTCGGCGGGCAACCAGCCGGGAGTTGGCGACGAAATGGTCGACGCGGGCCGATGACACGACGTCCCAGGTGCGGAGGTGCTCGAGCTCCGCCCGCAGCAGCGGCCGGAGCAGCGGTGAGACTTGCGGGAGGTAGTCGTCGCGCTGGTCCCACACGTACCGCATCGGCGTGTGGCAGTAGCACACGTGGACCGCGCCGGGAGGAGGGATGACGCCCTTGGCGACGCAGTGGCTGGAAGACACGATGAGGTCGTAGCCGTCGAGCCGGAAACCCGCCACCGCCTGCGGCATCAGCGGCAGCAGCGGGCGGTACAACCTGCCGCCGAAGCTCACTCGCTGCAAAGCCGACGTGTGGATTGGGTGAGTCGCCAGCTCAGGAGCCACCGCTCCGTCTCTGCGGAACAGCGTGTAGATCGGAGCGTCCGGGAAGAAGCTCGCGATCTCCGCGAGCACCGCCTCGCCGCCCCGCATCCCCGTGAGCCAATCGTGCACCAGCGCGACCCGCATCACGATTCCTCCATAACCGAACGGTACACCGCCCACGTGGCCTTCGCCGCCTTCTCCCAGGAGTACTCCTTCGCCCTGGCCCGCCCGCGCGCACACAGTTCGCCACACAGATCGGCCTGGGTCAGGAGGCGCCGCACGGCCCCGGCAAGCTCGACGATGTCACGGGGGTTGACCCGCAGCACCGCGTCACCCGCCACCTCCCGGACCGCCTGGATGTCCCCGGCGACCACCGGCACACCGCACGCCATTGCCTCGAGCACGGGCAACCCGAACCCCTCGTACAGGGTTGGGTAGACGAACGCGCTCGCTCCCCGGAAGAGCGCCGCCAGCTCGTTTCGCTCGACGTGCCCCAAGCAGTGCACCTTCCCGGTCAGTCCCATTGCGCGCGCGCGGCGTGCGAGATCTCCGTCGGGCGGGAAGCCCCCGACCATGTAGAGCGGCGGGACCGGGCCGCGGCGATCATTGGCGAGCAGCTGGTAGGCCTTGAGCAGGCCTTCGGCGTTCTTGTGGGGCTTGTGGTTGCCGACGTGGAGAAGGTAGGGCCGCGAGACACCCAGCCGGCCGCGCACCGCGTCGTCTTCGGTCCTGTCACCCGGGGCCAGGAAATCCGCATGCACCCCGGAAGGTATCACCCGCAGTCGGTCCTCGGTTGCTCCAAAGAGTCGCTTGAGGTCGTCGGCCGTGGTCCGCGACACGGTCACCACCCGCCGCGCGCGCCGGACCGCCGCACGGATCGATAGCCTCGCGTAGGCGAAACCCAGCGAACTCGGCATGAACTCGGGAAAGAGGACGTGGATGATGTCGTGGACGGTGACCACCATCCTGCGCGGAAGCAGCCAGGGCAGGACATAATGCGGGACGTGCAGCACGTCCACCCCGGTGCGCATCGCGGCGATCAGCACCGCGGCCTGCTCCTGGATCGAGTAGCCCGGGGCGTCGACCTCTACGATGCGCCAGCTCTCGGGGAGATCGGGCAACTCGTGGCGGCTCTCGCTGCCGACCAGCACGACCATCCCCCCTAGGGGGTCGAGGCGTGCAAACTCGCCGAGCAGCCCCTGGAGGTACGAGCCTATGCCGTAGTCCGCAATCTTGCGGGCGTCAATGCCGAGCCGATGCATCGCGCGGCATTCTAAGCCGGGCGGCCCCTTCTTGCCCACGGACGGCGCCGGCGAGCAGCTCCCTCCAGGCTGCGAGAGGCCGTTCCCACGTAAGTTCCGCGGCACGCCTTCGGGCTGCCGATCTTAGAACCTGCTGCGCACCAAGCTCGAGGGCCGCCCTGATGCTTTCCGCCAGCGCACGAGCATCGCCTCGAGGGGCGTGCCGGGCCGCCCCGCCGGAGACCTCGACAAGAGCCGGAGCGTCGCTGGCCACGCACGCGCCGCCGCACGCGAGCGCCTCGGCGAGAGGCAGGCCGAATCCCTCTTCCTCGGAGGCCAACACGATCACGTCCGCGTGCCGCATCAGGCTGCGGGCATCCTCGCGGCTCACGTACCCGGGAAGGTGCACGCGAGCCCGATCGGGGTGGCGCGCAAGCGCAGCTTCGAGCCATCTTCCACCCCATCCTCGCCCGCCGGCGAGCACGAGATCGGGCGCGCCGCCATGTCGTCCGAGAAGCGAGGCATGGGCGGCGAGGAGCGTCGCCACCCCCTTCCGCGGCTCCAGGGTGCCGAGCTGGAGGAGGAATCGCCGCCCCGAGGCGAAACGGGCTCGAACGTTCTCACCGTCGTCGTCCGGCCCGGGCGGCGAGAAGAACGGGTCGACGCCCTCGCCGATCACCACGGCGCGGCGCGCCGCCTGAGGCTGCACCCGCACCACAGCCGCCCGCGTAGCCTGCGAGACGCACACGATCGCCTGCGCCCGGGCAAGGGATTCCTCGAGGTACGCGTTGAAGCAGAAGCGGTTCGCGAGCGTGTGCGCGCTGGAGCGAGTACGGGGCGTGACGTCGTGGACGACCAGCACGTCTGGCAGCGCGATGCGGCGCGGGCGCACGCCGAGCGCCGCGACGAAGACGTCGGCTCGTCCCGCGACGAGCGGAGCGGCGAGCGTGTGGAGCCAGAGCGTTCCGGGCAGCGGGAGGGAAGGGGTGATCGTTTCGAGCCGGTCTCCGAGATCCTCGAGGCCGAGGCTCGCTACCCGGCGAGGAAGGCAGAGCACGAACCTCCAGTCGGTGGACGCGGCGAGCCCCCGCAGCAGCCCTTCGAGCCAGACGCCGACCCCCGTCCGTGGGCCGACCAGCGCGCGGGCGTCAAACGCGATACGCATCGGCGAACCGCCCCGGAAGTCCGGCAGCGCGGCGCAGCACGGCCGCGCTTGCCCGTGCCGTCTCGTCCCAGGAGAAACGCGCGGCGCGCTCCCGACCCGCCGCGGCGAGCGACGCCGCTAGGAGCGGATCTTCCGCCAGGCGTATCACGGCCGCGGCGATGTCGGCGGGGTTCGAAGGATCGATGTAGAGCGCCGCGTCGCCTGCCACCTCCGGCAGCGAGGTGGCGCGCGAAACGATCACAGGGATGCCGCACGCCATCGCTTCGACAACCGGTAGCCCGAACCCCTCGAGCAGCGAGGGGAACACCAGCGCCTCGGCGTGCCTCATCACGGAGGACAGGGCCTTCCGGTCGAGGTAGTCGAGGTGATGGATGCGATCCCGGACCGGCGAGCGTTCGAGCGCCTCCTGCGCAGCCTCGGTCCGCCACCCCCACCGGCCCACTAGCACAAGATCGCCGGGGTAGCCACCGGCCGCCGCCAACGCGAACGCCTCTAGCAGGTTCACCACGTTCTTCCGCGGCTCGAGCGTGGAGACAAACAGCAGGTAGCGCGGGGGCAGGCCCGCCGGCTGGGCTGCGTCCCCGGCCGTGAACGCAGGGTCCACCCCCTCATGGATCACGTGGACCCGCCTGGGCGTCACCCCGGCGAGCGTCGCAAGGTCGGCGGCCGTGGCGTCCGAGACTGCGATGAGCGCGTCTGCCTCGTGGAGAACGCCGGGGAGGTGGCGCCGGAGGTTGTCGAGGGTCTCGTGTTGCACGGTGTCCGGTAGCCTCAGGAAGGCGAGGTCGTGCACCGTAGGCACAAGCGCCCGGACGGCCGCGAGGTGGCGGCGCGGCACAAAGAAGTTGGGGGCGAAGAAGACGTCGTTGCCGTCGAGGAAGAGCAGGAGCGGCTCGACCGCGGCCCGCAGGACGGTGAGCGTGCTGCGTATCGGAAGCATGAAACCGTCCGGGATGTGATGGAAGCGGAAGCGAGTCCTCAGCGTGGTCGGCAGCTGGGGCGGGGGCGGCTCGTCAGGGGCCGCGAACGTCTGCGCGTACAGCCGCAGCTCGATCGCCGGGTCCACGTGAGGAAGGCGAGCCAGGAGGTTCCACTCGTACCACCCCACGCCTGTCATCCGCTCGAAGAAGGGAAAGATGTCGACCCCGACGGCCAGAGTCTCGTCTCCGAGCACGACTCGCCGGTACTGACGCCGCATACGAGCAGCCAGCGTTCCCAAAAGGTCGCGCAGGACGTGCCCGAAGAACGCGAGCGTGACGGACAGGCGGCGGGCCATCGCGTTGAGAGGTTACACTAGCAAACTCGATCATGCGGCGCCTCGTCCTTCTCATCGCACTGGCTGCCGGCGGCGCGGCCGCTTGGTTTTGGTGGACCGCGCCTCCCGCCGAATCGGAACAAGCGCTCACCTCATTCCCGGGCGTCGTCCCGGCCGATGTCGACGGCGCCCTCCTCGTCGCCGATCCTGCCAGGGCCGCCCGCTGGGCCGCCGGCCACCCGCAGGCGCTGGCGCTCTTCGCGCTCGCGGCTCCGGCAGTCAGCCACGCCGCCCCCGAGCCCCGGCGAATCTTGGCCGAGCTCGCCGGGAGCGCCGGGGACGAGATCGTTGCCTGGTGGCGCGGCCGCGATCTCGCCGTGTCTGCGCGGATCGACGCCGGGACCGCCGCATCGCTCGAGCGGGCGGCCGCTCTTACGGCCACCCCATGCCGCCTCATCCCGCAGGAGAAAGGCGAGGTCGTAATCGAGCTCGCAACGTCGTCCGCGCTGCTCCATCCCAGCAACCCTCTCCCTTGGCCGTCGCCGGCGCCCGGGCGTAGGTCCGCGCTGTGCTTCACGGGCGGGCGGTGGTGGCGCGTGGACGCGGGGCGTAGTCGCCTGGATCTCTGGCGCGATGCCGCCCCTGATCTCCCACCCAAGACCGGCCCGAGCATCGTGTCGACAGCCTCCCTCGCCACGCTCGGCGAGGCCCTCGGTGCCGGGGAGGCATTGCCGCACGGCGCGGCTCGCGTGGTTGTCGGCGGCGCCGACTGGGCGTTTGCCCTCCGGGAAACCGATTTTCCGCCGGAGCTCAGGCGCTTGCTCACGTTCGGCGGCAATGCCCCGGCGGAGTCCGCCTCCGGAATCCGGCACTGGCGCGGCGTGCTAGGCGACCTTTGGGCGTTGCCTGGCCCGGGTGTGGCGGTCGCTTCGAGCCCCGCCACCCTTGCCGTACTCAGAGCTGATCAACCGGACGGCGAACTCGGGTCGCTACGGGGAGCCGAGATGGCCCGGGCCTGTCTGCGGCTCGCCGACGTGCTCGAGCCCCTGCCACTGCTCGGGGCGCGGGCCGCCAATCTTCGGCGCGGAGTGCCGATGCTGGCGGCGGTCCGTAACGCACGATGGCGCATCCTCCCAGCGGGAGGGCGGATCTCCCTCGAGTGGTAGCATGCGGCAATGCCGCTGGTGAACATCGTCGTCCGAGGACCCGTCGCGTTCATCGAGCTTGCCCGCCCAGAGAGCGGCAACGCCCTCTGCGGCGAGCTTGTGACCCATCTCATCGCAGGGCTTGCCGCGGCGTGTGCCGGTGATGCGCGCGCCGTCGTCCTCACCGGCGCCGGGAAGCACTTCTGCACGGGGGCCGACCTGACCGAGCTTGCCGCAACCGCCGATGCGCCTGAGGGTGACCGCGTGGCCGACGCCGCACGCCTCGCGGACCTCTACTCGACGCTACTCCGGCACCCTCTCGTCACGATTGCGGCGGTGCACGGCGCGGTCTTCGGGGGCGGTGCTGGCCTCGCTGCCGCCTGCGACTTCGTCGTCGCCGGGGAAAGCGCCCGGTTCCAGTTCTCCGAGGCGCGCTTGGGGTTCGTCCCGGCGCTGATCTCGGTCTTCCTGTCCCGCCGGATCCCGCCGGCGCGCCTGGCGACCCTCTTCCTCGACCCTGAGCCGCTCGGACCCGAGGCAGCGCGCGGGGTGGGACTGGTCGACGAGATCGCCCCGGACCCGCGTTGCGCCGCGGAAAGCCTGGCGACCCGGGTGTGCCGGAAGATCGCCTCGAGCGCGGCGGCCGAAACGAAGCGGCTTCTGCTGGACCTCGCGCTGCCCGATCTCGACCACCGGTTCGCCGCGGCCGCACGCATCAACGCTCGTCAGCGTGCTCACCCCGAGTGCCGGCGCGGGCTTTCGGCGATCCTGACCGCCAAGACCTTCCCCGACTGGATGGATCGAAGTTAGGCGTTTTTCCAAGAAGCGCGGCGGATTTCCAGCGGGGCAGAGAGCTCACGGTAGACAGTGCCGCGCTCGACCGGCACCCGTTGCACTTCCCGGATGAGGTGCTTGATCTCGCTGCGCGGCATCCTGGCGCCCGCCTCGCCGCCGGTCGCAAGGGTGATGCGCTCGTCGATGACGGTCCCGTCGGAGATCGCCGGCACCGCAGTGCAGGGCCACCTGGGCGCCCTTCGCGCCCAGCATGATCCAATACGCCTTGACGTTCGGGACGTTGTCCAGCATCAGACGCGAGAGGGCGTTGGTCAGAAGGTCGAGCCGTCCGGTGGTCGGGGCGAGATGGTCGCGCCGGGTGTTGGCAGGGTAAAACGGCAAGCGGGATGAAGCACTGATACCCGCCCGTTTACTCCTGCAGCTCGCGCAGCCGGACGAGGTGATCGCCCCGCTCTTCAGGTGTTTCGATGTGGCCGTACAGCATCGTGCAATTGGATCTCAGCCTCAGACGGTGCACGGTGCGGGCGATTTCGAGCCCGCGCTCCTCCGAGGCCTTGTGGTCGCAGATCCTTGCTCGTACCCGGTCCGCGGAGATTTCGGCGCCCCCTCTTGGGCACGAGTCGAGACCCGCTGTCATGAAGCGGCCCACGACCTCCCCGACCGGCAGCTTGGAGCACTGCGAGAGGAAGTCAAGCTCCACCATCCTGAGCGCCTTGATGTGGATCCACGAAGAGCGCAGTTTCAAGGCCTGAAACAACACCTTGCAAAATTCCACACCCAGTTTGGGCTTCAGGCCGCCGACGATGTGAAGTTCGGTCACCGTCTCGGTCACGTCGCGGGCTGTGATCACGACTGCCAGCTCGACGGCGTACGTCCGCCCGCGTGACCCCCCATACTTGTCGGCGAAGGCACACAGCCCACACGACGCCACGCAGACGTTGGTGGGGTCGAGGTGACGGTTCACATTGAAGAACGCCGAGTTGCCGTGCAGACGCTCCCGGACGTGGTTGGCGAGGCGCCCGACACCGAGCGGGTCCGGCGTGGTCGCGACGAGAAAACCGTCTTCGAACGAGAGCCGTTCCCATCCGGCCACCTTCTCGGCAAATCCAGCGACGTGAGCGTCCAGGCCAGGTCCGCGTCCGACATGGCGGCAGCTGTAACACAGAAATAATGAATATGGGACCCATTCGCAGTCTGATCGTGGCTCCGCCACGTGCTATCGTGTGCCCGTGAAGGCCTTTCAAGGACGGTCGGCCTTCCTGGCCGCGGCGATTTCGTGTGCCCTTGGCGTGGCGTTTCTCGTCCACCCCGATCGCAGCCTCCCGCGTGTGCCGCCGTGGGAGGGCCTGATCGCCCCGCTAGCGAGTGCGCCGCTCTCCCCAGGTACCTCCGCAGCGCTCCTCGCTCAACTCGGGGTCAGCGACGCGTACAACAGGTTCCTGCTCCTCGAGGCCGCCTGGCGCCGGCCGGACGTGCGGTGGACCCCCATGCTGGAGTTCCCGCTCGATTCGCACTACGACACGGTCGTGACGACCGATGCCCGATCGGAGCCGCCAGGCTGGAGCAAGACCTGGGGATCCGGGCAATTGCGACTGTTTCGGCGGACGCCGCGTTGAGCGCATGGCTTCCCGTCGCCCTCTCGGTGCTCGGAGGTTGGGGCATCGGGCGCTGGCATCGGCGGCTTCCCGGTGCTCCCGGCGCCGTGTCGGGAACCGTGCTGTGGGGCATCGCGCTCATGGGGACCTCGCTCGTCGTCCTCGACGCGGCGGGGATTCGCTGGACCCAGACCCTGCTGGCGCTCCCCGCATCTATTGCGGCGGCGGCCGGCTTCTTCGCTCAACCGACGGTAGAGCCATCCAGCCGGCGCGAGCGGACGTGGGGCGCGGTTGCGGCCGCTGCAGTAGCCGCTCGTGCCCTCGTGGTGGCGGTCGTCCCCTCGTTTGGTTGGGACTTTCGCTACTCATGGGGCCTGAAGGCCAAGGTGTTCGCGCTCGCCGGCCGTCACGATTTCGCGTGGCTCACGCGGCCTCCGGACTGGCTCGCCCACCCCGACTACCCACCGCTCTGGTCGGACCTTATCGCCACGGGCGTGATCTTCGGCGGCGACCCGGGTACGACGGCCGCCGCATGGCAGGCGCTCTTCGTGGTCGGGATCGCGGCGGCCTGCTGGGAGTGTTCGGCTCCGGCGCCGGCTCCGGTGCGTGCGCTGGCGGCCACTGTGGGCGCCTGGATCCCGGTGGTCTTCACACCGACGGTTGCCTACTCCGGGTACGCCGAGCCGCTGATCGCCTTCGGAATCAGTATGGGTGTGGCTTCGCTGCCCCGAATGGCCCTCAAACACCGAGGTGCGTGGATCACAACCGCAGGTGCCTGCGCGATTCTGGCGATGACCAAGAATGAGGGCGCCGCGCTTGCGACCGCCCTTGCGATCGCCGCCTGGCGGACATCGCCACGGCGCGCCGCGCTCGCAGTCGCTGCAGCGACGTTGGGATCCGTTGCGTGCTGGCGCGTCGCTGCAACGCTCCACGGCGTCCAGGGGTACGTGAGCGTTCTCTCACCCGCATGGGTTGGGAACCGACTCCTGCACTTGCCGGGCGAAGCCTGGTCGGTCGCGACACCCACCCTCGTGGCGCTGCTCGTCGCGTGGGTGGCGGCGCTCGCAGCGGTCCGCGGAAGCGACGCGCCCGCGATCTGGATCGTTGTGGGCGTGTGGGCGGTTGCACTGCTGGCGGCGTACCTCACGTCGCCGCTCAAACTCGACCACATGCTGAGATTCTCGCTTGATCGTGAGCTCGCCGTGCCCCTCCCGATCATGGTGGCGGCCGGGCTGCGCGACGTGCGCTTCCCAAGTGCAGCCGCACCATCAGGACCGGACAGCGCACCTGCCGGATGACCTTGTAGGTCACCGAGCCGAGGAGAGCGTGGTGGAACCCTCGCGTGCCGCGTGTTGCCATCACGATGAGGTCGCAACGCTCCGTCTCAGCGAAGGAGACGGTGGTTTGCACGGCATGGCCGCGCACAACGCGGACCTCGATCTCTCGCCCTCCCCCTACCTCGGCCTGGGCTTTTCCATCCTGAACCTCGCCTCGTCGCGCAGGTGCCGGGGTAGTCCGCCCGAGGGAGCCGGAACGAGAAAGGACGTCGGGGTTTGGGAACGAGTCGTCCAGGACCGACAGCAGGGTGACACGCGCCCCAACGGGCGTTCCGCCCAGCTCAAGCGCAAGACGGAGCGGGCGCGGCGTAAGATCCGTGAATTCCACCGGCAGGAGGTTCCTGGCGAACATCTTGCGCCTCCCCCGATCGTCCTCCTGCAAGACAACGTGGGTGCCGCACCGGCTTGACACCAGGTGCACAGGCCTCTAGCATAACTGCTCCCCGGGGCGGACACCGTCCGCGGGAGGTTAGCTCAGCGGGAGAGCACCTGCCTTACACGCAGGGGGTCGCGGGTTCAAATCCCACACCTCCCACCACCCGCCGGGCGAACAGGGCAGTGCAGCGAGCGGGGTCGTAGTTCAGTTGGTTAGAACGCCGGCCTGTCACGCCGGAGGTCGCGAGTTCGAGTCTCGTCGACCCCGCCAATCAAATTAATGACTTACGGGCCACCGCAGGGTGGCCGAAGTTGTTTTCATCCACGTTTCCATCCATCCGCCGCCCCCATCTACAGCCATCCACCCGCGGCGACTGGATCCAGACCTTCCTTCCCCGATCACCGCGCGCGGACTGGCAACAACGTGACCTACAGCGCAGGCTCCGAGGCGGCTGCCACCAGACTCACATCTCTTCTCCATCGGGGGACCCTCGGCCTGTCCGGGAGCACGTCGGCTTTCGACAACTACTTCATGAACGGCTTCGGGTTGAGGACGTTCGGCCAGCAGGCATTGGTTGAACTGGGTGAGTTCTACAGGGTTAACGATGCCACGATTGAGACTCAGCGCAAGACTGTCGCCACGCTCGATTTCGGGACAGGGATTGCTACGACACGCCTCTGCACTCGGGCGAAGATGATAGACATGATCTTCTTTGTCGAAGGGCAAAGGGCGACTCAGAGGCGTCGCACGGCTGGCTCCGGATCTGCGCCCACGACCCAGTGGCCAATCGACTTGCCTGTAATCTGATTGACTTTGGAACGATTGATCTTACCTCTTTTTCTGCAAACGCAAGCTCACAGCCCCCCGTGGAACCGACCAAATCCGCGGGCAAGCATGACCGACATGATTAGGATGCCCACCGCGAGGATGAGCACGTGTCGGGTCTTGCGCAGATCGAAGCTCCCGACGCGACAGACGAGCAGGTAGGCGGCCGCGAGGTTGAAGAGACCCCATAGGACGTTAACCGTCGCCGAGGACAAACCTACCCCGGGCGGCGACGCGAAGGGACTCTGGAACGGGTGCCCCGAGATCCCATTACCGAGATGAGGCAGCGTGTTCGCGAGGAAGGCTCCTCCGAAAAAGTACGCCACGTACTGGTACCAGCGCATCGTTTTCTCCATTCCGGACCATCTTATGCTTCCACCTTGATCAAGACATCGGCGGCCTTTGGAGTGGGAACCTCCCTTTGAACGAGCTCAAAATCTCCACCCGGTCTACTCTCTTGCACGGCTCTCATCAGCGGCATTGGGTTCGTCTCTTCTGGTTCCAGACCAGCCCAAGAACTCAAGCTGGCTTGGCCGGAGTGGGTCACGACCCCTTCAGGCTCGCGATGTCGATGACGAAGCGGTAGCGCACGTCCCCTCTGAGCATCCGTTCATAGGCCTCGTTGATCTTCTGGATCGGGATGATCTCAATCTCCGAGACGATCTTGCGCTTGCCGCAGTAGTCGAGCACCTCCTGCGTCTCGGCGATGCCTCCGATGAGCGAGCCGGCCAGTCTCTTGTTCCCGCCGATCAGGGAGAACGCGTACACCGGCGTTGGTTGGGCCGGAACGCCGACGATCACCATCGCACTCTGGACCTTGAGCATCCCCAGGTACTTGTTGTAGTCGTGCGCGACCGAGATGGTGTCGATGATGAGATCGAAGTGACCGGCGAGCTTCGCGAACGTCGCCTCATCCGAGGTGAGCGCGAACGCGTCCGCCCCCAGACGGCGCGCGTCCTCTTCCTTCCTGCGAGAGGTGCTAAGCATAGTGACGTCCGCACCCATCGAGGCGGCCAGCTTCACCGCCATGTGGCCCAGGCCGCCCAAACCCACCACGCCCACCCGGTCACCGGCCTTACAGTTCCACTGGCGCAGCGGCGAATAGGTGGTGATGCCGGCGCACAGGAGAGGGGCCGCGCCGGCCGGGTCGAGGCCCTCCGGTACCTTCAGCGTAAAGCGCTCGTCCACGACAACCTGCGTGGAGTAGCCGCCGAAGGTCGGTGTCTTCCGGTCCATCTCGGTGCCGTTGTAGGTGAAGGCGGCGCCCTTCTCGCAGAACTGCTCGAGGTCGCGGCGGCATGGGTCGCAAACGCGGCACGAATCCACCATGCAGCCGACACCCGCCAAATCACCCTTCTTGAATCGCGTGACGCGAGCACCCGTCCCAGCCACCCGGCCGATGATCTCGTGACCGGGCACCATCGGGAAGAGGGCGCCGCCCCATTCGTCGCGGACCTGGTGAATGTCCGAGTGGCAGACGCCGCAGTAGAGGATGTCGATGAGCACGTCGTGCTCCCCCGGCTCGCGTCGCTCGATGGTGAAGGACACCAAGGGTGATTTCGCAGCGGCCGCCGCATAGGCTGGAATCCCGGACATCATTGAGCCTCCTTATCGCATCTGCTCTCTTGTCGCTTCGACCCACCCCATAGGTCAACCGAGAGTTGCCCCGACATCTTCCGTAGGAACTTGCCCCCCATCATGCTAGCAGGAATGGCATCTGCGTCCGTCTACTGCTCCGCCAACCAGTCGAGCGCCTGCTCCTCCGTGTCGAAGCGGGCGATGTCCCTGCCGACCAACCTGACGACGGCGTCGTAGATGATCCCAACGGCTCCCATGACCGCACTTGCCTTGACAAAGGGCGTGATGAACTTGCTGAAGTTCTTTAGCTCCTCGACGGCACTGATATTGAAGCGCGTCTTGGTTACGTCCATCAGGATCAGGAGCGATCTCGGTGGCTTGGTGCTAATGACGGTCTTCACCTTGTGCAGAGTACCGATGTTGTCCTCGACACTCGCGCCATGTGAGAGGTCGACCTTGAGGACCTTGGTCCCTCTGTGGGTAATGAACTGCACGCGTTCCATAGCTCCTCCTCTGTGCCCCTTGCTGCCAATTTTACCCCGCCCGTCGGTACCGCGCCCAACAAGAACCCAAGGTGGATTGATGGCAGAGGGTCACTACAACCCTGGCGTGCGACCGCTGAGGGCAGTGACGATGCGGGGAAACAAGGAACTTGCGCCTGGCCTCATACGCGAGACCGTGACAGGTGGGCGGCCAACCCCGATCGGCGTTTGCCTTCCGTCGCCTCCGGGTGACAGGTCGGCGGCCAAAAACCGACGAGTTCGCCGAGCTCGTGGATCTCGCCGCCACCAAAATCGGTCGTGGTCGCGTCGACGTTGGCACGCAATTGTTCGGGCTTCGTCGCGCCCGCGATCACCGGGGAAACCACCGGCTGGCTGGCCAGCCATGCCAACGCGATCCCGAGGAGCGACCGCCCGTGCGCACGACCCCACGCCTCGAGGCGATCGAGCGTGTCGAAGTTCGAATCGGTGAGCAGCGTGGCAAACTGAACGGCGGACAGCAGACTGTCCGGTGGAGGTTTCTGCCCGCGCCTGACTTTGCCGGTGAGAAACCCCGAGGCGAGCGGAAAGTACGGCAGGACACCAATTCCGAAGCGTACGCACGCCGGCACGACCTCGGTTTCGATGTCACGGTGGAGCAGGCCCCACTGGTTCTGCGCCGACACGAACCGGCGGAAGCCATGCTGGATCGCGGTCCATTGCGCGTCGGCGATCTGCCAGCCCATGCAATTCGAACAGCCTGCGTAGCGAGCGTTGCCCTGGTCAACGAGGGTGTCGAGCGCATCCAGCGTCTCCTCGATGGGCGTCCGCGGGTCTGACTGGTGCAACTGGTAGAGGTCGATCCAGTCGGTGCCGAGCGCCTTGAGGCTTGTTTCGACCGCGCTCATGACGTAGCGGCGCGACCCGCCCGACTCGGGATCGTCGCGTTCCATGCCGAACTTCGTAGCGATGACGACGTCTTTACGCCGCGAGCCGAGCGCTTGGCCCAGGAACTCCTCGGATTTGCCGTCGCCGCAGATGCACGCCGTATCGAAGAAGGTGATGCCCGCGTTGAGCGCTGCGGCCACCACCGCTTTGGTCGCCGCGAGATCGATGCGGCCGCCGAGGTTGTTGCAGCCCAATCCCGCCACCGAAACGCGCAGGCCGCTGCTGCCGAGAGTGCGGTACTCCATCGCCCGCCTCCGCCTTCAGGACGTAGCCTAGCCGCTCCTTCTCACCCCGTTGATAGGCCTGCTCATGGGGTGGCGGCCACCGAAGGAGACATGGGCTCTCCGGCTGAAACAGCGTCAGAACCGACATCAAGAGGGCGGCGCCACATTGGAACCGGGCGGCCGCTTCGGCTCGTGCGAGATCGTCGCTCAGATCGCTGCAGACGGGAGAAGCGAGGCGACACACTCGGTACCAGTGG
>PMLC01000071.1 GCA_003158745.1 Acidobacteriota bacterium | reverse complement strand
GGCCTACCTATGTCGATTCCCGGGAGCGCACGGACCCGGTCGCTCGCGGGTTCGGGGAGATCCTTCGTCGGTCCGCCTGCAGTGGTCCTCCTCAGGATGACAGGGGGCAGTCTGGGGGACTTTCTGAACAATGACAGGGGAGGAGGGTGCGGGCCAGCGCCTGCGTTGGAGCGGCATTTGCTTGCGGCACCGCGTTGGCAGTGCTAAGAAAGGCACTCGTGCCCGGCTGCGGGCGCTGGAGAATGGAATGAACTCCTTCCCGATCATGGTGGGGGCGCTCTGCATACTGGCCCTGGGGTACCGCTACTACAGCGCCTTCATCGCGGCCAAGGCCCTCGCCCTCGACGATCGCCGCGAGATGCCGTCGCACCTGTTCAAGGACGGCCACAACTACATGCCGATGAACAAGTGGGTGCTGTTCGGGCACCACTTCGCGGCGATCGCTGGTGCCGGCCCCCTGGTCGGGCCCGTGCTCGCGGCACAGTTCGGGTACGCGCCGGGCCTCATCTGGCTGCTCGCCGGCGCGGTCCTCGGCGGGTGCGTCCACGACTTCATGATCCTGGTTGCGTCGGTGCGTCACAACGGCAGGTCGCTGCCGGAGATAGCCAGAGCGGAGATCGGGCCGGTGGCGGGGTTCACGGCGGGCGTGGCGGTGCTGTTCATTGCGGTGGTGGCACTGGCGGGGCTGGGGCTCGTCGTGGTCAACGCGCTCGCCGAGAGCTCGTGGGGGACGTTCACGATCGCGATGACGATCCCGATCGCGATCGGAATGGGCCTCTACATGTTCAAGATCAGGCCGGGCTCGATCAGGGGTCCGAGCGCCGTGGGCGTGATCGTGCTGATCGCGGCGGTGATCGGAGGACGCTGGATCGCCGCTTCCGGGGCCGGTCAGCTGTTCCTGTTCGACCACCACCAGCTGACGGTCCTGCTGTGCGCCTACGGGTTTGCGGCCTCCGTGCTTCCGGTGTGGCTGCTCCTCGCTCCACGCGACTACCTCTCCTCGTATATGAAGATCGGTACGATCGCGCTGCTGATCCTCGGGGTGCTCGTCGTCCACCCCGACCTCAAGTTTCCCGCCTTCAGCCAGTACATCCACGGGGGCGGTCCGATCGTTGCGGGGAAGCTCTTCCCGTTCGTGTTCATCACGATCGCGTGCGGGGCGATTTCCGGGTTCCACGCCCTTGTCTCGTCGGGGACCACGCCCAAAATGCTGGACCGCGAGACCGACGCCCGCTTCATCGGCTACGGCGGCATGCTCATGGAGTGCCTGGTCGGAGTGGTCGCGCTCATCGCCGCGTGCTCGCTGCACCCCGGCGACTACTACGCGATCAACGTCTCGCCCGCTGCGTACAAGACGCTTGGGATGCAGCCGGTGAACCTCGCGGTGCTCTCGCAGGCCGTCGGAGAGAACGTGACGGGGCGCGCCGGTGGCGCGGTGTCGCTCGCCGTCGGGATGGCGCAGATCTTCTCCGCGATCCCCGGCATGAAGAGCCTGATGAGCTACTGGTACCACTTCGCAATCATGTTCGAAGCTCTCTTCATCCTTACGACCATCGATGCCGGGACGCGCGTGGCGCGGTTCCTCCTTCAGGAGTTCCTGGGGAACTTCCACAAGCCGTTCGGGAATCCGGCGTGGCTGCCGGGCAGTTTGCTCACCACCTCGGCCGTCGTGCTGTCGTGGGGGTTCTTCATCTACACCGGCTCGATCCGGAGCATCTGGCCCATGTTCGGAACCGCGAACCAGCTGCTGGCCACGGTCGCTCTCGCCATCGCAACCACGTTTCTAGTCAACATGGGCAACGCGCGCTACGCGCCGATCACCGTGGTGCCCATGCTGTTCGTGGCAACGACCACCCTCACCGCCGGCGCGCTCAGCATCAGGGACAACTTCCTCCCGCTGGCCAGGCAGCCGGGACAGGCGGTCCAGGGGTACCTTCAGAGCGGCCTCACCGTGATCATGATGGTGGCCGTGGTCGTGATCCTGATCGATTCCGGGCGCAGGTGCCTGGCGACCCTTCAGGGCAAGCCGATCCCCCCGAAAGCGTTCGGTCCGGCCGCGGTCCCCGAGGGCGTGCCGCAGCGCTGCTGCTGACGGCCGGCGGGAATCGGTGAGGCGAGGGGCGCGCGCGTTCCCGTCAGTTCAGGGATCGCAGGAACCTGCGCCAGCGGGGGAGGTAGTGGTCGGAGGGGTCGACCGACGCCGCCACCGCGGTTGCCTTGCCGACGATGGCGTCTTTCGCGACGAATCCGAACACGCGGGAGTCGCCGCTCTCGTCACGGTTGTCGCCCATGACGAAGTATTGCCCATCCGGGACCGCTACAGGGCCGAAGAACCGCATTGCGGGGAGCTCGGGCGTGATCATGACCGGGTGGTTTCGATCGCCGAGCTTCTCTGTCGCGAGCAACCTGGCTGGCCGGTCGCCGTGCTGGAAGTCGCTGACCTCGATCCCCGTCAGAGGGCCGTATCGGACCGGCTTCTCGTTGATGAAGAGGCGGTCGTTGCGGAGCGCCAGACGGTCGCCCGGGAGTCCGACGACCCTCTTGACCAGCCTCTTGCCGTCGGCCGGGGAGAACAGCACCACGATGTCACCGCGCTGCGGGCTCGTCCAGCGCGCGAGACGCCACCTCGTGAACGGCACCTTGAGGTCGTACGCCAGCTTGTTGACGACGATGCGGTCCCCTTCGAGGATGGTCGGCTTCATCGAGCCCGACGGCACGTCGTTCCAGTCGGCGATGGCGGAGCGGAACCCGCCCACCGTCACCAGGACGATGAGCAGGGACTTGATCCACTCGTTCCAGAGCCAGATCAGCTTCTTCTTCCAGACCTCGTTCATGAGTGCCTCGATCGCCCCCCGATGGGGCATCCTACACCGACTGGTACGCGGGAAGGGAGTTTTTGTTACCCGGCGGTCCGCGCCGATCCGGAGCGGGCCGCGGCTCGAGCGGAGAATTCGGTGGCGCGCTTGCTCTCCCTGAGCAGAGGCCGGACGTAGCGCGCGCACGCCTCGATCATGGCCGCCTCCAGACCCGAGACTGGCCCGATCGGAGCCTCGGAGGGGATGTTGTCGCCGTAGAGCATGGCGACTACGCTGCCGTCCACGATCGCCGGCACGACGATGACCTCCCGCGGGAAGGCGCCGCCCAACTGCGTCACCAGGAATTCGTTCCAGAACAAGAGCGGAAGCATCCCGCGGTACGTGCCTCGCTTGGCGGCCACGTCCGCGAGCACCGACGCCTGGTCGAGGGGCATCACGAGCCTGCGGACGTGCTCGTCGGCCGATCCTCCCCCGATCTCGACGCCAAACTGCCCGCTGCCGACGAACCCCCGATGGCTTTGGATGAAGAGGACCGCTCGGCGCACGAGCCCTCTGGCGTGTCTGAGGATCGTGAAGATGGCCTCGCCTCGGAGGACAGGCGTCTGCATCTCGGCCACGATCGCGTGGACGGTCGCCGGGCGGTTTCGAGGGGGGACGAACGGGTCCGGCAGAAGCTGGTCGTCCATGAGGCCGGCCGGAACCGGACCTCCGGCACCCGCGGCGTACTCCTCGCGCCGTCGCCGCGTCTCGTCGACCCGCCTGACGACCTCCAAAATGACCTGCTCGGTGTGGAAACCGCAGTCGGAGGCGCACTCCGCACAGTCGGCGGCCGCCTTTACGGGTCGTCCGACCTCCATCGGCTCGAATCGGAAAAACCCGGAGTCCCACAGAAAGAACTCGGCGATCACGTGCTCGATCTGCTGTCGGACGGTGGTTTCCAGCGTCTGTGAAGTGATCGCTCCCATGGCGACAAGCGTGGCTCCCAGGCTGCGCTCGACCTCCGAGCGATGCCTTTCCTCGAGCGCGGTCATCAGAGCTTCTTCGCTCACGAGCTTTCGACAGACAAGGATGCTCCCGAGCACTTCGCGGGGCGAGTTCGAGGCGGCGTTGATGATGCGCCCGCTCCGGAAGACGACGACGCACTCGGCCGCAGCCCGGTTGAGGGTCAATTTCCCGGTCTTTTCCCCCCACGAGAGGAGGTGGAGGACCTCCGGCACGGAGACCTCCTCGAGTCGTCCAGTGAGGCTCACAGTTCTTCTCCCGACGCGTTCACAGCCGATCTAACGCGCAGAACCGGCGGCCGCATTTCACAATCGCGGTGCGCTGACTCACAGACAGGCCGGCCTCCTGCCGGTGCGAGCCGGGTCCGGGCAGGCCTCGTGAGCCCACCTCGCCGGCTGTCGACGACGCGGAAGAACTGAGATACGCTTGGGTTCTGCTGGAGGTGTGCAATGGAACGGAACGTTCGCGAGTGCGCCGCCAGGTGCCTGGTGCTGATGTCATTATTGGCGTGCGGAGCGAAGCCGACCGCCGGAACCGCGGACGGGCCCCTCAAGGTTGCGGCGGACATCCAGGCTCGCCGGGCACAGTTCGTCCGTCAGACGCTCGCCGCCGACACGTCGGATCTCGCGGCGGGCGATCGCAAGGCGATCGAGCACCTCGTGCGAGCCGCGAAGCTGGTCGACGCGATCTTTCAGCGGCAGGCGTGGCAGGGGAACCCCGAGTTCGCGCCACGCGTCCGATCGCTCGCAGGCCCCGACGCCCAGGCGGCGAGGGACTACTTTCGTATCATGATGGGTCCGTGGGACCGCCTCAAGGAGTCGGAGCCGTTTCTCGGGAGCGCGAAACACCCGGCGGGCGCCGGTTTCTACCCCGAGGACATGCCCAAGGAGGAGTTCGAGAGGTGGCTCGCCGCGCACCCCGACGACCGCAAGGCCTTGACCTCTCCCGTGACCGTCATCCGGAGAAGCGGAAAGGACCTCGTCGCAGTGCCGTACTCCCACGAGTACCGCGATCTCCTGCAGCAGGCAGCCGCCGAGCTGAACGCTGCCGCCGAGACCAGCACGTCCCCGAGCCTGAGGAAGTTCCTCGCCCTGAGGGCAGACGCATTCCTGTCGGACGACTACTACGCTTCCGACGTGGCATGGATGGACCTCGACTCCCCGGTCGAGGTGGTGATCGGGCCCTACGAGACCTACGAGGACGGGCTCTTCGGCTACAAAGCGGCGTTCGAGGCGTTCATCTGCGCCGAGCGTCCAAAGGACTCCGAGCAACTGGCCCGCTACAAGAAGGAGTTGCCGTACCTCGAGAGCCGGCTGCCGATCCCCGACGAGCGCAAGAACACCAAGCGCGGGAGCGAGTCCCCGATAAGGGTTGCCGACGAGATCATCACGGGCGGCGACGCTCTCCGCGGGGTGCAGACGATGGCGTTCAACCTGCCCAACGACGAGCGCGTGCGCGAGGCCAAGGGCTCCAAAAAGGTGCTGCTCAAGAACATGATGCGCGCCAAGTACGATGCCATCCTGACGGCCGTGGCCTCGCGCGCGCTGCCCGCTGACGAGGTCGCGAGCCTGAGCTTCGAAGCCTACTTCCATCACGTGCTCTTCCACGAGCTTTCCCACGGCCTCGGCCCGGGCCGGATCAAAGTGGGCGGGCGGGACACCGAAGCCCGCCTCGAGCTGAAGGATCTCTACGGCGCGATCGAGGAGGCGAAGGCGGACGTCCTCGGTGTCTACACGCTCGCCGTGCTGGCCAACAAGAAGACCGTGCCGCTGAGCGTTGTCCAGCCCCTGCCCTGGACGTACCTTGCCGGGCTGTTCCGGGCGGCGCGTTTTGGGGCTGCCGACGCGCACGGTCTCGGCGTCGTGATCCAGGCCAATTACCTCCTGGAGAAGGGGGCGATCGAAGTTACGCCCAACGGACGTTTCAGGCCGGTGCTGGCGCAATTCGGGGCCGGGATCAAATCACTCGCCCACGACCTCCTGATGCTCGAGGCCGAGGGGTCCTACACCGGGGCGCAGGAACTGGTCAAGAGATACGGCGCGGTGAAGCCGGCGATGGCCAAGGTCCTGGAGTCGCTGCATGATGTTCCGGTGGACGTGGAGCCGGTCTTCGCGATCGAGAGCGGCGCGAAGTAGGGTCGCGGCGACCCTTGGCCCAAAGCCTCTGATCGTCGGGCTAAACCCCAGAGGTGCCGTCGGCGTCTAATCGAGCGTGGACACGGCATCTGAGCTTGCAGCGCACCTCTCAGCCGGCACCTGGAGCGCGGTCATGAGCACAAACCGCGACGACGAGCGCGTTCTTGTCGGGGCGGCGCAGGCAGGAGACCTCGGTTCGTTCGAGCGGCTCTACCGGTCCACGGTCGGCCTCGTTCACGCTCTTTGCCTGCGGATGAGCGGAAACGCCGCCCTGGCCGAAGAGCTAACCCAGGACGTCTTCGTCCGCGCGTGGCAGAAGCTCGCCACCTTCCGGGGAGAGAGCGCTTTCGCCACGTGGCTCACGCGCCTGACGGTCAACGTCGTCCTCTCCGAGCGGCGTGAGCGGCGGCGTCGGGAAGCGCGTATCACTCTGGCCGACGACCTGGAGCCGTTCGCGGGGTCGGTGCCCGCCGCCAGGCCCGGCGAGGCGCTGGACCTCGAGCGGGCGATCGCCTCGCTCCCTCCGCAGGCCAGGCACGTGTTCGTATTGCACGACGTGCAGGGCTGGGAGCATGCCGAGATCGCTCACCACACCGGACTCGCGGTGGGCACATGCAAAGCGCACCTGCACCGAGCACGACGTCTTCTGAGGGAGGTGTTGTCGTCATGAACTGCCGGGACCTCGTAGCGCGGCTCGATGACTTCGTCGACGGTACGCTCTCCGCGGCCGACCGAGGCGCGGTCGCGCTCCACCTCGAGATCTGTCCTTCGTGTCGGGAAGCGGAGGCGAGAGTGAGGGCGCTGGCGGCCGGGGCCGCGATGCTCCCGCGTGCCATCGAACCCGCGCACGACCTCTGGCCAGACATCGTCGCACGAATCCAGGGAGACACGGTGACGCAAGGGCGTTTCGGCGCCGTCCGGCACCCTCGATGGCACCGTCGTGGCGCGCTGGCTGCGGCCGCAGCCGCGCTGGTCGTTGTTTCATCCGTCGTCACGACCTTGATGGTCGCTCGGCGAGACGCCGCGACAGGCCCCTCCGGGCCGGGTCGCGCGGGCACAGCGGCCGGCGTCACCGCGGCGACGCTCGAGCTGTCGCAGGCTCGCGGCAGCTACGAGGCGGCCCGGCGGCAGCTCCTTGCCGTCCTGGAGACCCGCAGGAGCTCGCTGTCCCCGGCGACGCTCAAGGTCCTGGACGAGAACGTTCGGATCATCGACGACGCGGTGCGCCAGATGGAAGACGCGCTGGCGAGGGATCCCGGCAACCAGGAACTGCCCTCCCTGCTGGTGACGGCGTACCGGCAGGAGATCGACATGCTGCAACGCGCAGCCGGACTTCCGGCGCGCGGGTGAGGAAAGGAGCACGACGATGAACAGGATCGGAATTCTCGCACTGGCGGCGGCAGCCGCGGCGTTTCCCGCGGTCGCGCAACAGCGGGTGGATGAAAAGCGGCCCGCGGCCAAGGACGGAGTGGTGGAGGTGCACAACGTGGCCGGCTCGGTCACGGTGACCGGCTGGGACCAGGATCAGGTGGCCGTCGCCGGAACTCTGGGCAAGGGCGCGGAGCGGCTGGAGTTCACCGGCAGCGGCAGCCGCACGGTCGTTCGCGTGGTGCTGCCGCACTCTGCGCACCACGTCGACGGGTCGGACATCGAGATCATGGTGCCGGCGGGCAGCGGGCTCGAGGTCAACACGGTCAGCGCGGACATCAAGGTCGGCAAGGTCCGCGGCGAGGTGAATCTCGAGTCGGTCAGCGGGGAGGTCACCGTCGCCGGGGAGCCGAAGGAATTCAGCGCCAGGACTGTGAGCGGGGACATCGAAATCACGGCGGCTACGGCCCCCGGTCGCGCGAAGTCCGTCAGCGGGGCGATCACATTGAGCGGCGTCACGGGCAGCGTGGAGGCAACCTCGGTGAGCGGCACGATCTCAGTCAAGGGCGATGCAGTGTCCCGGATCGACCTCGAGACGACCTCCGGTGACATCCGCTTCGACGCCGGCCTTGCGAAAGACGGCCGGCTCCAGGCGAAGACCGTGAGCGGCTCTGTCGAGTTGACTCTGCCGGCGGCGACGGTTGCCGACTTCGACGTGACGACGTTCTCCGGCGACGTCACCGACGACTTCGGGCCCGCGGCCAAGCGCACGAGCGAGTACGGTCCCGGCAAGGAACTGACGTTTTCCACCGGTGCCGGCGGCAGGATCGTCGCCAAGAGCTTTTCGGGCAACGTCCACCTCCGCAAGAAGTAGGCCATCCGGCCGCGACGATCCCGGGGACCTTCCCGCCGTGTAGATCGCGATGCGAGCATAACGGCCGCCCGCCGGGCGGCCAGGCTCGTGTCCTTCGCGTGGTACCTTTTCGTCATGCTCCGACGGGCCTTTCTGCTTGCCTGCTTTGTGCCAACCGTGAATGTGCTGGCCCAGTTGCCGAGCGCCGACTGGCGGACCGTCATGACCCCGCACTTCCGCGTCCACTACACGGCTCCGGCCGAAGCATGGGCGCTGCGCGCCGCCGCGAGGCTGGAGGCCGTCCGCGATCGCGTGATCGCCGAGGTCGGCTATGCGCCGCCCCAGGTCGTGGACATCGTGGTGTCCGACCCGGTCGCGCAGCCCAACGGGATGGCGCTCCCGCTGCTGGTCTCGCCACGCATGGTGCTTTGGACGAGCCCGCCCGGGCCGGCCTCCGGGATCGGGTTCTATTCGGACTGGATCGAACTCCTGACGCTGCACGAAGAGACGCACCTGGCGCACATGCTGCGCCCGTCTCGCAGCCCGGCGCGACGGCTGGCGGAGGAGTTGCTTCCCGTCGGGCCGATCACGCTGAAGGCCCCGCGGTGGGTCCACGAGGGGTACGCCACCCTCGTCGAAGGCAAGCTGACCGGGTCCGGGCGGCCCAACGGGGACCTCCGAGCGGCGATTCTGCGCCAGCGCGCTCTCGCGGGAAGACTGCCGACATACCAGCAGATGGCAAGCGACTCGCAGAGCTGGCTCGGGATGTCGATGGCGTACCTCGCCGGATCGGCGTACCTGGAGTGGCTTGTCGAGCGCTCAGGGCCCGACAGCCTCAAGCACCTGTGGGCGCGGCTGACCGCGAAGGAGAGCCGGAGCTTCGACACCGCGTTCGAGGGCGTTTTCGGCGAACCGCCAGCCCGGCTGTACGAGCGCTTCTGCGCGGAGCTGACGTGGCGGGCGGTGGAGGCTGACCGCAGGCTCGGCCCGACGGCGGTCGAGGGCGAGGTGTGGCAGAAGCTCTCTTGGACCACGGGCGAGCCGGCCGTCTCTGCCGACGGGACGAAGCTCGCGCTCGTGGTGCGGGGCCGCACGAGACCGTCGCGCCTGGTCGTGTGGTCGACCGGGAAGGACGAGGAAGGCGAGAGGAAGTGGAAGGAACGAATCGAGCGGCAGCTCAAGCGCGACCCGGAGGACATCGCCCCGGTCCGCGCGCAGCCCCTGGCCCGCAAGCCGCTGCGCGAGCTGGTCACCCGGAACGGCGCGGAGCCCTTCGCGCCTCGTTTCCTGCCGGACGCAAAGGCGATCCTCTTTGTGCGCTTCGAGACGGACGGAGAGGGCTTCCTCCACCCGGACCTGTTCCGGTGGGAGATCCAGGCCGGCGCCGTGCATCGGATCACGCGACTCGCTGACGTGCGCGAGGCCGATCCGTCGCCGGATGGGGCGTGGGCCGTCGCTGTGCGCAACCGCCACGGTCTCTCGCAGCTCGTGAAGGTGGACCTCGCCTCCGGCGTGGTCTCGGACGTCACGCCGCCGTCGGTGGAGACGGTGTGTGCGCAGCCCCGGCTGAGCCCGGACGGCACGAGGGTCGCCTTCGTGCGACACGAGGGCGGTGTGTGGAGGCTCGTGGTGCGCGAGCTGGCAAGCGGGCGCGAGGTCGCGCTCCCGACACCCGAGGGGGCAACCGTCGCGTACCCCGCATGGGGCGCGGGCGGGAGGACCGTGTTCGCATCGCTGGGCACGGAGGGCTTCTTCGACGTGGTCTCCTGGCCGGGTGACGGCACCGGTGCCCCGGTTGCCGTCACGCGGACGGCCGGCGCCGCGCTGGCTCCGGCTCCGACGCCTGACGGGTCGGCGATGTACTTCCTGGCGCTCAACGCCGACGGCCTCGACCTCCGCCGCCTGGAGCTGGGGACGTCGATTCTGCCGGAGTCTCGGCCGTCCACGGCCGACCTGGCTCCCGCGGCGCGGCCTGCGCCGTCGCCGCCACAGCAGCGCTTGGCCGCTGCGAAGGTGGCCCCGGGCAGGCCGTACGGCATCGGGCGGCAGGAACCCGCTGTGATCGTCGGCGGCAGCGCGGCGCCGTCGGCGAGCGCTTGGGAGATCGGCGCGCGCCTCGGCGACGTGGTCGGACGGCTCGACCTGACCGCGGTCGGCGGGGGAGGCGACGGCGCCGGCCCTCGCGGCGGCACGCTCGCGGCCGCATGGCGGGGCTGGCCCGTGACGGTCTCACTGCAGCTCTTCGGGACGAGGGAGCGCCCGTCGGAGCGTGCAACAACGGTGCCCGGGATCGGGACGTCGCTGGACGTCGACCGGCGCGGCGTGGATCTCTCCGCTTCCTGGCCGTGGCATTGGGACACCGGCAGCCTCGAGGTGGGCGGCGGCGCGCTGCTCGGGAGGCTGGATCCGGTCGGCGGCGAATCTCTCGACCGGCGCGTCGGTTTTGCGACCGTGACGGCCACCAACACGCCCACGGTCGGCCAGTGGCGCTTCCCGCACCTCCTCGAGGCGCGTCTCGAGGGTGGGCGGACCGGCAACGACCCGTGGCGCCGATACGGCGGCCGCTTCGAGGTCGGCGTCATGCGAGACGGCGATGGTTTGCTGCTCTCGTACCAGCGCAACGTCGTCCGCGACGCCAGCAGCCCTCTCGAGCGCCTGCAACTTGGCGGCGTGGACAGCTCGCTGCTTCCGGAGAGCGCTCTGGCCGCCCGCATCCTGGTCCCCGCGCTCCCGGTCGGAACGGTTCTTGGGGACGAGCACGAGGGCGAGCGGGCGACGATGATGCTCGGCGGCTTCCCGTTGTTCTTCGAGCGTCACCGCGTCTGGGATCGAGACGGGTCGAGGGGCGACTGGCTGCGCCTGGCCGGGCTCGAGTGGGACGTCGCAGGCGGCCCCGTCCCGCTTGTGAAGCTCCCCGGCTTCCACCTCACCCTCGGCGTGGCGCGGATCCTCGACGCGCCGTTGAAGGACCGGACCGAGGGGTGGCTCGCGCTGGCGTGGCGGCCGTGAACGACGGCAGGGGGAAAGCGGCGCAGAGGAGCAGGGGAGCGGAGGGGCAGAGGAACTCAAAGAGCGTTCGAAGGTCCACGCGTTCGAACGTCCGCAGGTTCACAGGTTCGCAGTCCGCAAGTTCACATCAAACGAGAAGAAGGGTGAAAGGTGAAGCGTCAATTGGACGACGGGACGCCGACCGGGGGGCCAGTGTAGCGGCCGCCCGCCGGGCGACCGTTTTCTGTCGATTAGGACGTGGTTGGTAACGGCCACAGAGTGGCCGGCGGCTACATGGGTTCCTCGTCTTCCCTGTGCCCTTGTCGGTTTGACCTTTCGGGGCAACGACATTCGAGACGTTGAGCTTGCAAAGCTCGGGATCTCGGTTATGGCTCGTGCCGCGGAGCAGGCGGATTGAACCCGACGGCGATTGAGACGTAGAATAGGTCACCAAGAGGAGGTCGAAATGCGAGATCAGAAAGCGTTGGGGACTGTCATCGCGGTGGCGTTGCTCGCTGTCGCAACCTGCGTCGGGATCGCCTCGGGCCAGCCGGCGGGGAAGCAGCCCGAAATGACCCCCGAACAGAAGGCGGCGATGGAAGCGTGGATGAAGGTCGCCACTCCGGGCGAGGGGCACAAGGTTCTCGAGCCGATGATTGGAGACTTCAAAGCCGCGATGACGATGTGGGACGCGCCGGGTGCTGCTCCGCAGCAGTCCAATGGGACGTCGGAGAACAGTTGGGTGCTCGGCGGGCGGTTCGTGCGGCAGGTCTTGCACGGCGATGTCAACGGCATGAGGTTCGAGGGGCTCGGGTACACCGGCTACGACAACTTCAAGAAGCAGTACGTCGGGGCATGGATGGACACGATGGGGACGATGATGATGACCATGACCGGCAGCGCGGATCCGTCCGGCAAGGTCCTCACCGCAACGAGCACGATCGACGACATCACCACCGGCAAGAAGGTCGTGGTGCGTGAAGTCACGAGGATCGTGGATGCCAACAAGCACATCTTCGAGATGTACGGCGCCGACCCGTCGGGCAAGGAGTTCAAGATGATGGAGGCCGTCTACACGAGGAAGTGACCCCGCCGCCGGCGGGGCCATCCTGAACGCAGCGAGGGATTCCGTCGTCGGCGAAGGGCATTTCGTGCTCGCCGTTGGCGCGCTGAGATCACCCCGAGCGCTGCGAGGGAACGGCGGTGCTCCTACCGGAGCTGCCGGGATTGCCATGTCGTCCCTCGCTGCGCTCGGCCCTCGCAATGACATGGCTCCCCCTCTGTCACCGCGAGCAGGGTTCCGGGACAAGGGCGCCCCCGAGTCCGGCCGGCGTCCTGACGGGATACCCTGTTTCGCAAACGCGGCGCTCCCCGTAGAATCGGCGACGGTTGTCCTGAAGGAGGGTGTCCTCATGCGCGTCTCCTCGAGATCGCTGCGATTGATCCCCCTGGCTCTTTCCATGACGCTGGTCGCGCAACGGCTGACGGCGCAGGAGGTTCTTCCTGGCGAGATGCGCGCGGGCATCGACACTGTGGTCGGGGAGGTCCTGGCGAAGACGGGCGCGCCGAGCGCCTCGATCGCGGTGGTCAGGGACGGCGCGATCGCGTACGTGCACGCGTACGGCACGGCAAGGCTCGACGGGAAGCTCGCGGCGACGCCCGAGATGCGCTACAGCATCGGCTCGATCAGCAAGCAGTTCACGGCTGCGGCGATCCTGCTGCTCGCCGAGGAAGGCCGGCTCTCGCTCGACGACAAGCTGGTGCGATGGCTCCCGGACCTCACGCGGGCGCACGAGGTCACACTCCGGCAGCTTCTGTCGATGACCGCCGGCTACCAGGATTTCTGGCCCCAGGACTACGTGATGCCGATGATGCTCGAGCCCGTCTCGCCGCAGGGGATCCTCGACCGGTGGGCGAAGAAGCCGCTCGACTTCGAGCCCGGAGCGAGGTGGCAGTACAGCAACACGAACTACGTGATCGCTGGTCTGATCGTCGAGAAGGTCAGCGGGGTGCCCTTGCCCGATTTCCTCAACCTGCGCATCTTCGCTCCGCTGCACATGACGACCGTCGCCAACACCGACCTGGCGCCCCTGGGTCCCCAGGACCCCGAGCGCACACTGCGCTTCGCCCTCGGCCCGCTTCGCCCAGCGCCCAAGGAAGGAGCGGGCTGGATGTTCGCCGCGGGCGAGCTGGCCATGACCGCGCGCGACCTGGCATCGTGGGACGTCTCGTTGATCGCCCAGACGGTGTTGCAGCCGGCGTCATACCGGCAGATGGAGACCGAGGTCCAGCTTGCGAGCGGCGTCGGCTCGCACTACGCGCTCGGAGTGTCGGTCGGCACGACGGACGGGCGCCGGGTGGTCTCGCATGGGGGCGAGGTCTCCGGCTTCACGGCGCAGAACACCGTTTACCCGGACGACGGGGCAGCGATCGCCGTACTGACCAATCTCGATGCGACGGACGCTTCCAGTCAGATCGCCACCAAGATCGCGAAGCTGCTGTTCGGGACAGGGGAGGGCGAGAGGGACAGAGCGACCGAACGGGCCCGGAAGGTGTTCGAGGGCCTGCAGCACGGCCGCATCGACCGCACGCTCTTCACCGCGAACGCGAACGCCTACTTCACCGCCCAGTCGCTCGCGGACTTCGCCTCGAGCCTGGCGCCGCTCGGTGCTCCGAAGGAGTTCACGCAGCAGTCGAAGTCGCTTCGCGGAGGCATGACCTTCCGCCGGTACAGCGCTGTCTTTCCGAAGAAGACGTTGCGCGTCACGACGTTTACGATGCCCGACGGCGCGCTCGAGCAGTACATGGTCGAGGCCGCGGAGTGATCGTATTCGGCCGGGCAGGCGATCGCCGCCCGCGCCGTCCAGCTCAACCGCAAGCTCGCCGTGCGGGCGGAGAAAGACGAGGATCTCGCCGGTCTACGGTCCGAAAGGAAATTGCTTCACGAGCCGAGCCCGGCAGCGCTGCCCGGCTGCGATGGGGTGCACCATCGGGGCTTCTCTCGGTCCGCCTATCGGTGTGCTACCTTGAATACAGAGGCGTGTGGCGATGACGAAACGCAAGGCCGAAACTCATATATTCAAGGTCATCTTCACCAGCCAGGGGCAGGTATACGAGATCTATGCCGCCCACGTGGCGCCGGCCGAGATGTTCGGGTTCATCGAGGTCGAGCAGATCCTCTTCGGGGAGCGCTCGCACATCATCGTGGACTCCTCCGAGGAGCGACTCAAGACCGAGTTCGCCGGCGTGAAGCGGGTGTTCATCCCGATGCACGCGATCGTCCGGATCGACGAGGTCGAGAAGCAGGGCTCCTCGCGGGTCATGGCATCCGAAGGTGGGACGAGCGTGATCAAGGCATTCCCCGTTCCGGCCCCACCGCACGGCAAGGACTCGTCGCACTAGTTCTCTTTGTTTCCACTCCGTGGAGGGTTTCTTTCTTGCCCTGTGGGCTCGGAGGGGTCGCTCGGACTGCGGATCGAGCCCAGCCGTCCGACCTGTCGGAGCGAGCGACCGAGCAGGCACAGACCGACGTGCGGAGCCTCGCTGTTACCCTCCCTCGCATGAAACGCTCGGTTGCGACCGAGGAGTTTCGGGCCGCAGCGAGCGGGGGCGAGCAAGGCCCGAAACTCGCGTAACCCGAGGGGCAAGACAAGCGCCTCCACGCAGTGGAAACAAGAGATGAGAAGTGCGGGGCGCCAGAAGGCGCCCCGCCGTGTCAAAGAGGAGATTGCAATCTAGAAGTTGAACCGCGCGCCGAGTTGCAGGAGGCGCTGCTCACCCTGGTACGGGTCGCCGGCCCATGCGGTTGGCGTCCCCGTGGCGGTGTAGTTGGCCGGGTTCTTGGCGTTAAACACGTTGAACACTTCGGCGTAGAGGTCGAGGCCGAGGTCCTTTGCGAATTTGAAGTCCTTGGACAGGCGCAGGTCGAGTTGAGAGAAGCTGTCGCCGGTTCCGCTGTTGACCTTGTACACCCCTGGCGCGAGGGTGATCATCGTAGCGCCCTGGACGAAAATGGTGTACGGCGTGCCGTCGTGGTAGCGGAACATCCCGGAGACCGTGAATCCCGCCGGCAGGCGGTAGCTCCCGGCCAGCGTAATGCGATTGCGTGAATCGGTGTCGAGGGGGCCGGTGCAGGCGCTGCACGTCGGGTCGTAGGGGTTGACCGACTGGTCGCGGTAGTTCTTCATGTCGGGCTGGTACTCGACCCGCGTAAGACGGAACTCGTCGGCGCCGCCCAGGACGTTCCCGGTCGTGTGGGACAGGGTGTAGAAGCCTTGCAGCTCGAACTTGTCCCCGCGCACGTGCACGCCGATGTTCAGCCCCGTGTAGTCGGCGAACCCGTCGCCGGTCCAGATGCGGAAGTTGTTGCTGAAATCTAAGGATGTGAAGAGCCTGTCTCCTGCGGCATCGATGACCGGATTGGCCCGGTACCGATACGGCAGGTCGCGGTACTGCACCTTCACCGCATCGGTGGTTATGCCCACCCAGGAGTTCACCTGCCAGGAGTAGCCGAGCGAGATCTGGTCGGAGTGCGGCGGTTTCAGGTTGGGTGAGGCGACCTCATTGGGAGTGCTCGCGGACAACCCACAGTTAGGGCACGGCGGCAGGGGCTGACCAGGCTGGAAGTACGTGCCGTCGGAGTTCTTGATTCCATTCGGATCGGTCACCTCGTAGATGACGCCGTAGTTGGACTGCACGGCCATCGCCGGGAAGAGAATCGTGGCGTTGGTATAGGGGAAGTCGTAGAAGCGGCCCAGACCGCCGCGCAGGATGTTCCTGCCGTCGCCATTGACGTCCCAGGTGAACCCGATCCGCGGCGCCCAGTCGTTCTTGGCGTTTTGGAGGACCCTCCCGCCGCCGTTCTTGAAGGGCAGGAGTTCTTTGTAGTTATACGTCGTCTGGGTCGAGAGCATCTGCCAGATCGGGTTGGTGGACTGATTGAGCGTGAGCGCGTCGTAGTAGTCGTAGCGCAGGCCGAGGTTGAACGTCAGGTTCTGGCTGAACCTCCAGTCGTCCTGGAGGTATGCGCTGTATTGCTTGGTGGGCGTTGAGTCACCGGAGAAACCGCCGTACTTGGTGATGTCGTTGACAACCCACGCCGGCCCCCCCGCCGGCCCTTGGATCATGCTGTACTGACCGGTCAACCCGGAGCTGAAGTCGCCGCCGAGCGTCGGTTCGTCGATGAACGCGAGGCCGGCCTTGAAGTCGTGGGTCTTGCCACCGATCGTCTTCGAGAAGCTGAAGTCGTCCTTGTACTGGTACTTCACCTGGTTGGTGGTCTGCGGGGTGTTGATGTTCCGGCCGACCGCGAACCCGTTGGGGTAGTACAGCAGCGGTTCGGCCGAATCAGCGGTGATCGCGTTGTTGAACTTGGTGTACTGGAAGACGAACTCGTTGAGCTTGTCTGCCGAGATCTGCGCCGTGTAGCCGGCGAGGATCGAGGAGAACTTGTTTGTCGTGGTCCCGAGGTTGGTCGGCCCCGCGAGGGTTCCCTGCCCGTACTTGCTCGTGTTCTTCTGGTACCCGTAGCGTACCTGGAGGTAGTTCTGAGCGTCGACGTCCCAGGTGACCTTGGCGGTTGCCAGGTCATCGTCCGTGGGAGTGGGAACCGTCAAGCCTACGAGGTTGGGGTAGGCGGCCCGTACAGCGGCGGCCAGGACTGGGTCATTCGTCCCAGCCCCTGGATCCACAACGTAGCTCTGGTCAAGCTTGGTGCGTTCGTACGTCGCAAAGAAGTGTATCTTGTCCTTGACAATCGGGCCGCCGAGAGAAGCGCCGTACTGGTCGCGGTTGTAGTCGGCCTTACCGGAGCCGGCTTGCTTTTCGGCATAGGTTTCCGAGTCGAAGCCCGTGCGGCGAGCAAACTCCCAGGCGGCGCCGGCGAAATCGTTGGTGCCCGACTTGGAGATCACCGTCAGCACGCCGCCCGAGGAGCGCCCGTACTCAGCCTTGTACTGCATCGTCTGGATTTTGAACTCCTGCACCGACTCCAGGTTGAAGTTCTGCAGCGCGCCGCCGATGGTGTCGTCGGTGTTGTCGCCACCGTCCATCACGTAGTTGACGTTCCGCCCGCTGCCGCCGTTCAGCTCGACCACGAGCTGATTGGGCTTGGTCGGGTCGGTGTTGTAGCCGAGCATCGTTCCGGGCGCGAGCACGCCGAGGTTGGCGAACTGGCGGCCGTTGAGCGGCAGCGACTGCAGCTCGTTCTGGCTTACGACGGTGCCGATGGATGGCGTATTCTCAACCAGCGGCACCTCGGCCGTGACGGTGACCTGCTCGGCCACCTTTGACGGCTTCATTGTGACATCGATCTTGCGCTCGGTCGCGATGATCACCTCGACGTTCTCGGCCGTCACGGTCGCGAAGCCCGCAAGCTCGGCTTTGAGCGTGTACTTCCCGACCGGCAGCGACGCGAACCGGAAGTTGCCGTCGATATCCGTGACCGTGCTCCGGCTGAACCCGGTGTTCGGGCTGACCATGGTGATCGTGACCCCGGGGAGCGGCGCGGTGCCGTCCGTGAACGTCCCGGTGAGCGATCCCGTGGATGCCTGTCCGAGGACTATCGCCGGGACCAGCAGGCACGCAGCCGCCAGACCCATCAGGACCGGGTTGCGAAGATCTCTGAACCTCATTGAGCCCACCTCCCTTTCTCCTCAAAGCGAAGTTGCCAGGATTCTAGCGTCCGAACTTGGTGAATTCCAGCCACGCGCGCTTCTGGCCTCCTTTCGTCATGACCGGTTCCTGGTTTCCGGGGTCAGATCTTCGAGGCGGGCGAGCAGCCGCCGGGCCGCTTGCCGCTGCCCGTCGTACTCGCTGTCGCCCACGGTTCGTGCGAGAAAGTCCCTGTACCCTGCGATCGCTCCGGTCCGGTCGCCGGACAGCTCCCTGGCGATGGCGAGGTTCAAACGAGCCTCCTGCAGAGCCGGCGCAAGGGCGAGAGCGCGCTCGAAATACTGGAGCGCCGCCGCGGAGTGGCCGCGCTGCACCTCGAGCGTTCCGATGCCGTTGAGCGGGTCCGGATACGTCGGCGCGAGCGCGACGGCGCGGCGGTATGCCGGCTCGGCCTCGTCCGGGCGCTTGAGATCGCGCAAGACGTTCCCGAGGTTGTTGAGGGCTCGTGCGTCGTGGGGGTCAAGCTCGACGGCGCGCGAGAGCTCGCTCCGGGCTTGCTCGAGGTCGCCGCGCAGTGCGAGGGCGATTCCGAGGGCGTTGTGAGCCTCCGGCCTCGAAGGGTCGAGCTTGATCGCCGCGGTGAGGGCCTCGAACGCTTCCTCCGGGCGGCCGGCCTCCTGCAACGTGACCGCCAGGTTGTACCGGGCGTCGCGGTCCGTGGGGGCGACCGCGATCGCGCGGCGGTAGAGCGCCACCGCCCGGGCCGGGTCGCCGGTCCGGCGGCAGAGTTCCGCCAACTGGCCGATGAACACTGGATTTTCCGGGTCGTCGGCGACCAGGGTTTCGAACCTTCGGCGGGCCTCGTCGGTCCGGCCACCCACGAACGCCGCGTGCGCGTCCTCGAACGCCCGGAACAGCACGACCGCGTCCTTGGGGTCCTTTCGCGCCCGGCCGTCGGAGGGCGTGCCCAGGCTCGCCCCGGCGAGGTAGCCGAGGCTCAACAGCTTGGCGCGGGCATCCGCGTCGAGCGTGTCCTGAGATGAACTACCTGTGCCTTTCAGCCCGCTCATGCCAGCGAGGCCGGCGACCAGCTCGCGCGCTTCGCGCCCCCGGCTGGATACGAGATTGTCGCGCTCGTTCGGGTCCGCGCGGAGGTCGTAAAGCTCCGGGCGGGGCGCTGCGATGTACTTGAGGTCGCCGCGCCGGAGACAGGTGACCGGGCACCACCCGAAGCTCGTGCCGTAGAACGACTCGGCGTAAAGATCGGCGGCGCCAGGTTGACGCCGGCGACGCAGTGGCTGGGAGAGATCGCGTCCGACGCCTCGGTGAGGCCCAGGTTCCGCCAACGGCCGCTCGAGCAACCCGGCGAGCGTCGGCGCGATGTCGACCAGGCTGACCGGCGTTTCGACCACCCACCCGCTCGGCAGCGCGCCGGGTGCTCGCAGGACCAAGGGAACGCGGAGGCTGGGTTCGTAAACGAGCAATCCGTGAGTCAGCTCGCCGTGCTCGCCGAGCTCTTCGCCGTGGTCCCCAACGACCGCCACGACGGTCCTGGCGGCAAGCCCGCGTCTATCCAGCTCCGCGAGCAGGCGGCCCACCTGGACATCCAGCTCGGCGATCCCGCCGTCGTACGGCCTTGTCGCGAACCTCGTCGCGAGCGGCTCGGGCGGCGCGTACGGCGCGTGGGCGTCGTAGAGGTGGACCCACGCGAAGAACGGTTTGGACTTGTCTTGATCAAGCCATGCGAGCGCTCGGTCGACGACGACCCGACCGGGGCGCCGGGCGTCCAACCCGGCGACGGTGTCGCGGGGGATGTCGTCGTCGTAGCTCTCGAATCCCCGACCGAGCCCGTAGCGGTGGTCGAGCACGAAGGCCCCGATGAACGCGCCCGTGCGGTAGCCGGCCGCCGTGAGCTGAGTGGCCAGCGTCGGCGCCGCGTCGGGGAACCTGCCGAGGCCGTTGTTGCGGAGGCCGTGCTCCGGAGGCAGCAGGCCGGAGAGGATCGAAGCGTGAGATGGGAGCGTGAGAGGGACGGGCGAACTGGCCTCTGCGAAACGGACGCCCTCGGCTGCAAGCCGATCCAGATTTGGGGTCTCGCCGTCGCGGTAGCCGTACGCGCCGACGTGGTCGGCCCGCACGGTATCGAGCGTCACCAGCAGGAGGTTGAAGCCCGCCGCGGACCGGGGCCGTTGCATCCACCCGCATGCTGAGGCGAGGAGGAGCAACGTCCCCGCGACAGCGCCCGAAACCGGCAGTCCCTTCAGCTTCGGTCTCATACCCTCCGTGAGGACGCCCTGATGGCGAGCCTAGCACTCCGAAACGGTGTGTCAAGATCCGAAAACACCGCGCCGGCCTCGCAAGAGCGGGCCTGCGAGATGGTCACGGGTCAGCGAAGGAAAGCTGAGACGATGACCTGTGCGAGCAGGATCTTGGCCACCATCGACGCCGGGTAGACGGTCGCGTACCAGACGTTGGGCAGCTCGCTTTCGACCTGCTGGTTGGCGTACGCGAGGCATGCGGGCTGGGTCTGCATCCCGGAGAGTATCCCCATGACGGCGCCCATCGGGAGCTTGAGGACCTTGTAGCCGATCACGATCGCAGCGATTGCGACCGCCGACGTGACCACGGCTGCGGCCGCAACCAGGCCCAGCCCGCCGGCGCGAATGGTCTGGATGAAACCGAGCCCCGCCCGCGACCCGATCCCGGCCAGAAAGAACACGAGGCCGACCTGACGTAGCAGGAGGTTGGCGTTGAACGGCAGGCTCCAGGTGATCCGACCGGTGCGCTCGAGTCTGCCGAGGATCAGCGACACGATCAGCGGCCCGCCGGCGAACCCGAGCTTGAAGCTCATCCCGCCGCCGAGGGGGATCGGGATCATACCGGCCAGCACGCCCAGCACGATCCCCAGCGAGAGCGAGAGGAAGTCCGTTTCCGCCATCGCCTTCATGGAGTCGCCCAGAAACCTGCTCACCTCGTCGAGGCGCTCGCGAGGCGTGACGACGCGGATGCGGTCGCCGAGCTCGAGGACGGTGCCGAGGTTCGGCACGAACTCGACGTCGCCGCGCCGGAGCCGCGTGATCGTGGCGTTGAAACGGCGCTCGAGCTCGAGTTCACGGATCGTCTTTCCGACGACCTCCTTGTTCGAGACGAAAATCCGGCGGAACCGGATCTGCGAGAGGTTCTCCTCGAGGTGCTCCGGGCAGCGCTCGCCGAACAGGACGCGGGCCCGCTCCATCTCGCGTTCGCCGCCCACGGCTACGATGAGGTCGCCGCTATCGAGCGCGACATCGGGCACCACAACGGAGACCACGTCCCCCTTCTTGATCCGAGACACGGAGAACGCGCGGTCCGGGATCATCGCGAGCGCGGCGTCGAGCGTCTTCCCGAACACGCCGGGATTCGAGACCTTGAAGGTCGCGCTCACGATCTCCGCAGGCAGTTGGTCCCGGGCCTGCTCCGCACGCTCGTCGGCGAGGTTGACCTTGAACACCTTCCGGAAGACGAAGAGCCACAGGATCACGCCAAGGACGCCGAACGGGTATGCGAGGCCGTACGCGACGACCGGACCCGTGGCATACGACGCCGCGACGTCGGGCGGCAGGGCGCCCGTCAGCGACTTGACCGTCTCGACCGTCGCGGCCAGCGCCGGGGTGTTCGTGAGCGCGCCGCAGAAGAGCCCGGCAACTGTGGAGACCGGGAGTGCCAGCAGCTTCCCGAGCGCGACGGCGAGGACCGCCCCGAGCGCGAGGAGGGAGGCGGCGATGGCGTTGACCCTCAGGCCGCGTTTCTTGAACGAAGCGAAGAATCCAGTTCCCGACTGCAGCCCGATGGCGTAGACGAACAGGACGAGGCCGATGACGTAGATGAACTCCGGGAGTCCGAGGCGCTTGTCGAGCGCCCCGAAGAAGATCCCGACGAAGAGCACGGCCACGACCCCGAGCTGAAAGCCGGCGATGCGGATGTTGCCGATCAGGTAGCCCAGGCCGATGATGACGAAGAGGAGGAGCAGTTGGTTCTCCGCCAGCAGTGTCACGAGCGAGCGCATCGGTTCCCCCTGGGGCGGCGAGGAGCGTTGCCGCCCCAGGATTATGTCGGAGAGGTCGGATGCGGTCAATTTGACGCGGCGCTCGCGACGAGCCTCCACGGGAAGTTCGGGCTACAATCATCAATCATGAGCAAGCACTCAATTGCTAAAGGAGCCGCGGATGGCCGTTCCCGCGGCGGTATCGTCGTTGTCCTGCTCCTTGCGGTGGCGGCGGTGGCGGCGGCGTTGGCGCTCTACACCGTGTTCGTCCTGCACTGGAGCTACTCCGAAGGGCAGCGCGCGGGGATCCTCCAGAAGTTCTCCCGCAAGGGGTGGGTTTGCAAGACTTGGGAGGGCGAACTCGCAATGTCCATCGTTCCGGGGGTGACCCCGACGATATGGGACTTCAGCGTGCGGGACGCGGGCGTCGCCCAGCGGATGAACGCCGCGGTCGGAAGGCGGGTGACCTTGCACTACACCGAGCACCGTGGGGTGCCGACGTCGTGCTTCGCCGAGACGCCGTACTTCGTGGATGACGTTCGGGTGGTGGAGTAGGCCGCGCGGACCGAGTTGACAGTTCACAGTTGACAGTCGANNGTCAACTGTCAACTGTCGACTGTGAACTTCGTGCCCTTCCGTGTTGCATCCGACGCATCCCGAGATCCGATATCCAGATTACGGCGGAGACGGCGAGGGCGGGGAAGATCGGCTCGATCCCGAACGGGTACCGGCCGGCCGAACGGGCGAGGATCCACCCGGTTGCGACCATTGCCGTGAGAAGCATCGCGACGGTTGCCGGCCATCGGCGGAAGCGCAGGCGCTCCGGCGCGTGCGAGAGCGCCAGCGGGAGCAACAGCGCCGAGGTTACGATGCTCCCGATGTCGTGCCAGATGAGGACCACGCTGCGGAGGGCAAGGGCGAGCGCGACCGCGGCGGCCCCGACCAGCAGCAGGCCGGCCATCGTCCAGCGGCGCTCGTCCACCCGGGCGCGGATTTCGGGGACGACATCGTGGCCTATCGTGGCTGCGCCGAGGAAGAGGTACGAGTGGGCCGTGGACATCACGGTGGCGAACATCCCCACCGCGAACAGCGCGTTGGCCAGAGGCGGCAGCACGAGACGTCCCAACTCCGGGTACGAGAGCACAGGGTCCGGAAGGTGCGGCAGCAGCGCCCTTGCGGCCAGGCCCGTGAAGGTCGTGAGGAAGTCGAACAAGACCCAGAAGGCAACCGAGATCAGCACCCCACGCCGGGCCACGGCGGGGGTCTCGGCCGCGTAGCAGCGCTGGTAGAACGTCGGCTCGACCAGCGTCTGCATCGCGATGAAGTACCAGACGACCACCGCCTGGAAGCCGAGGCCACCGTCCCAGGTGCGGCTCGCCGGCGGGAGTGCCGCCCACATGGCGGAGAACCCGCCGGCGGCGTGCAGCGCAAAGGGAAGCGCGATGAGAAATCCGAGGTACATCAGCACGAACTGGAGCATATTGGTGCTCACGACCGAGCGAAATCCGCCTGCCGCGACGTACACGACGGTAAACGCAGTCCCTACGATGACGGCCCAGACCAGGGGAATCCCGAGGTAGATCCCCAGCAGCTCGCCGAGCATGAGTACGTAGGCGGCGGGGGTGGCGACGAGGAGGACGAGCAGCGCACCGAGGCGCCCCGCGACGGGACCATAGGTAGCGGCGAGCTGGTCCGGGATCGAGAGCGACGCGCTCGCGCGGGCGCGACGCGCGAGCGCGAAGGCGAAAAGCAAGGCCGCGAGGTAGTACGGAACGCCCATGACGAGCCAGTTGGAGATACCGAAGCGGTACGAGTACTCGCCGACCCCGAGGACGCCCCCGTACCAGGTCGCGACCAGCGTCGCCACGAACGGCGCGGTCGTCAGCCGGCGGCCTGCCAGGAGGTATTCGAGCTGCCCGCCAGTGCGGGTCAGCCGGCCGATCAGCAGGAGGGCCGCGGCGTAGACGGCGAGGGCGGTCACCACCACGATGTCCATGCGCGGCCGAGTATATCGGGTGTAGCCCTATAGCCGCCGAGGTGCGGAAGAGCCGGGGGGCGAAGGGCAGGAACCTCGGCCCTGGAATATCGACGGGTGTCGATGCGTCCTCCAGTCCGGGGGACGTGTGGAAGAGAGACCGATCCTGAAGATCGCTAAAGCGCTGTCCGATCCGACGCGGCTGCGGATGCTCCGCGAGATCACGGCCTCGGGCGAGATCTCGTGCGGGGAGCTAGCGGCGCGTTTCCCGATTTCCCAGCCTACCGTGTCCCACCACCTCAAGGTCCTGGAGGAGGCCGGGCTCGTGAGCGCTCGCCGCGAGGGACAGTTCCACTACTTCAAGGCCGTGGCCGGCGCGCTCGTTGAGTTCTCCAAGAACCTCGACGCCACCGTCGGCCGTTCGCGTTCAGCCTCGCGCCCTCCCGGCCTCTAAAGCGTCTGGACGGGCGAGCCGAGCCGGCTCGGGAATATAGATGCATCGAAACACGTCTACATAGACCGAGGGTTGCAGAAGAAAAGGAGGGAGCAACCATGAAGCACACAATCTCCGCACTCTTGACCATCGCGAGCTTGGTGCTCGCCACCGGCGCGTTCGCGCAGACCAGCCACTGGGACGTCGATCCCGTCCACTCGGTCGTGTCGTTCTCCGTCCGCCACATGATGGTGAGCAACGTGCGCGGGGAGTTCACCAAGTTCACCGGCGCGCTCGAGGGCACCGGCAGCGACGTAACGACCGCGAAGATCAACGTTACGATCGACGCGGCCTCGGTCAGCACCCGCGAGCCGAAGCGCGACGCTCATCTGATGAGCCCCGACTTCTTCGACGTCGCGAAGTTCCCGACGCTCACCTTTGTGTCGAAGAAGATCGCGCGGGCCGGCGATGGAAAGCTCAAGGTCACCGGTGACCTGACGATCCACGGCATCACGAAGGAGGTCGTGCTCGAGGTCGAGGGGCCGACCCCCGAGATGAAAGACCCGTGGGGTGGGACCCGCGTCGGCGCTCACGCGACGACCACGATCAGCCGCAAGGACTTCGGCTTGCTCTGGAACAAGGCGCTGGAGGCCGGCGGGGTACTCGTGGGCGACGACGTTGCCATCTCGATTGATGTGGAGTTGGTCAAGAAGGCCTAGAG
>PMLC01000054.1 GCA_003158745.1 Acidobacteriota bacterium | reverse complement strand
AGCCAGGAGATCGGCACGAAGGCGGCGCGCAAGCTCAAGGCGCGGCGCCATCCGCAGGGCGTCTGGTTCGGCCTTGGCATGATGGGGCTCATCGGCTGGTCTGTGGTCGTTCCCACGCTGCTCGGCGCAGCGCTCGGTCTTTGGTTGGACCGACACCATCCGGGAGGCCATTCCTGGACGCTGGCGTTGCTGATTGCCGGGCTCGCGATCGGCTGTTTGAACGCATGGCACTGGGTCCTCAAGGAAGACAAGGAAATGCAAGAGCACTACGAGGACGATCATGAATGAAACACTCACTCTGGTGCTGGCTTTGGCGGCGGGCGTCGTGCTCGGAGCGATGTTCTTCGGCGGCCTTTGGTGGACGGTGCAGAGAGTGGTCTCGGCCAAGCGACCGGCGCTCTGCGTCCTCGGCAGCCTGCTGCTGCGAACGAGCCTTGCCCTGGCTGGTTTCTTCGTTATCGCACGCGGCCACTGGGAGCGGCTGCTGCTGTGTCTCGTTGGATTTGTCATCGCACGTCTGGTGGTGACGTGGCTGACACGCTCGCCGGGAGAGCCCCAACCTCGCCCGGCAGAGGAGAACATCCATGCACATTACTCCCGATGAGGTGGTCTTCTGGCAATACGGCATTCTCAAGCTCAACGCCACCATCGTGTTCACCTGGGGGTTGATGCTCGTGCTGGTTGTCGGGTCGAGACTCATCACGCGCAAACTTTCGATGGATCTGGAGCGTTCCCCCTGGCAGAACCTCCTGGAGATCATCGTCACCACGATCGAGAAACAGATCGAAGAAGTCGGCCTCCGCCATCCGGAGAGGTATCTCGGCTTTCTGGGAACGCTCTTTCTTTATGTCGCCACGGCCAGCCTCTGCACCATCATTCCGGGTTACGAGCCACCGACGGGATCGCTCTCGACCACGGTTGCGCTCGCNNGAGCGGGGCGATGATCATCGCGATCCTTCTCACCATCACGCCCTTCGTCTTCCCGATCATCATGACGCTGCTCGGCCTGCTCACCGGAATGGTACAGGCGTACATCTTCAGCATCCTGGCCGCGGTGTACATCGCGGCCGCCACGCGAGTCCAGAAGCCCAAACCCCAACCCGAGGCAGAAGGGTGACGCATGAACACGAACGAAAAGGAGATCTTATGGATAGCATGACGATCATCGCGGTGGCCTCAATTGTCATCGCCGGCCTGACCACCGGTTTCGGCTGCATGGGACCGGCGCTGGCGGAGGGTAGGTCGGTCGCGACGGCCCTGACCTCACTGGCCCAGCAACCTGATGCCTCAGCGACCATCACCCGGACTTTGTTCGTGGGGCTGGCGATGATCGAGTCCACNNTGCTTCGTGGTCTCGATGATTCTCCTCTTCGCCAACCCGTTCTGGAGCCACGTCATCGCCGGGGCGAGCAAGGCGGCAGGGAAGTAACCCATGCTCATCAATTGGTTCACGGTCGGTGCGCAGGCGCTCAACTTCCTCATCCTGGTGTGGTTGATGAGGCGGTTTCTCTACAAGCCCATCCTCCGCGCCATCGCCGCCCGGGAGAAGCGAATCGCCACGGAACTCGCCGACGCCGACGCGAAAAAGGCCGAAGCCAAGAAGGAGCGCGACGAGTTCCAACACAAGAACGAGGAGTTCGACCAGCAGCGCGTCGCACTCATGAGCAAGGCAACCGACGAGGCGAACGCCGAACGCCAGCGGCTCCTCGAGGAAGCGCGGCAGGCAGCCGATGCCCTGAGTGTCAAGCGACGGGAAGGGCTGAGGAACGATGCCCATCGCCTCAATCAGGCCATCCGTCGCCGGACCCAGCAGGAAGTGTTCGCCATCGTGCGAAAGGCGCTGACGGATCTCGCCACGACGAGTCTCGAGGAACGCATGGGCGAGGTGTTCACTCGCCGCTTGCGAGAGATGGACGGCAAGGCAAAGGAAGGTCTGGGCCAGGCACTCAAGACAGCATCTGAGCCCGCGCTCGTGCGCAGCGCGTTTGAAATGCCGCAAGAGCAACGCGCGGCGATCCAAAATGCACTCAACGAGACCTTCTCCGCTGAAATCCCCGTCCGGTTCGAAACCGCGCCGGACCTGGTCAGCGGGATCGAGCTCACCACGAATGGACAGAAGGTGGCTTGGAGCATCGCGGAGTATCTCGCGTCACTGGAGAAAGGCGTCGGCGAGCTTCTGAAAGAGAAGGAGAAGGCGGAGGTCCAAGCCAAGACACCGTCCGCCTTGACACTGCAGATCGGCAAGCGAGCCTATGAACTCTACGAGGAGCAAGGCCGCAAGGACGGTGGAGCGGCTCAGGACTGGGAGAAGGCGGAGAGCGAGATTCGGAAGGAGACTCTTGATGCCGCCAAAGTCGAGCGCAAACCTGCAGCCAAGGCCAAGCCGAAGCCGGAAGCCAAGACCAAGCCTCAACCAGAGGCCGCGGCTGAGCCTGCAGCCAAGGCCGACCCTGAGCCCGAAACCAAGGTCGAGACCAAGCCTGAGGCCAAGGCCGAGGCTAAGCCTGAAGCCAAGGCCGAGGCTAAGCCTGCAGTCAAGGCCGAGCCGAAGCCTGAAGCCAAGACCAAGCCTCAACCAGAGGCCAAGGCTGAGCCTGCAGCCAAGGCCGACCCTGAGCCCGAAACCAAGGTCGAGACCAAGCCTGAAGCCAGGGCCGAGCCGAAGCCTGAAGCAAAGACCGACCCCGAACATGAAGCGCCCACGCCCGCAAAGGGAAGCCAATGAACAAGGAACCTGAGAGCCTCGAAAACGTTCTCGACAGCACGTTTGCCGCGATAGGCCAAGTGCGGGAAGCATTCGCGCCGCAACTGACGCCACGAGAGGTGGGCACGATCATCAACGTCGCCACCGGCATCGCCAAGGTGTCGGGGCTCCCCGGCGTGGGCTTTGATGAATTGGTGACGTTTCCCAACGATGTTCTCGGCATCGCATTCAACGTGGACGAGGACGAAGTCGGCATCGTGCTGCTGGGCGAGTACTGGCGTCTGCACGCGGGCGATGAGGTCCAGCGCACGGGCCGCGTCATGGACGTAGCCGTGGGCGACGGATTGCTGGGACGCGTCATCGACCCGCTCGGCCGGNNCGCCGCGCCGATCATGGACCGCGCTCCCGTAACCGTGCCACTCCAGACCGGCCTCGTTGTCATCGATGCGCTCATTCCCATCGGGCGCGGCCAGCGCGAATTGATTCTGGGCGATCGTCAGACGGGCAAGACGGCCATCGCGATCGACACCATCCTGAACCAGCGCGGAAAAAATGTGCTCTGCGTCTACTGTGCGATCGGCCGGCGCGCTTCCGCCGTCGCCAAGGTCGTCGCCGACCTCCGCAAGAAAGGCGCGATGGACTACACCGTCGTGGTGGTGGCCGAGGGCAACGACCCGCCTGGTCTCGAGTACATCGCTCCGTACGCCGCGACCAGCGTTGCCGAGTTCTACATGGAAGCGGGCCGCGACGTGCTGATCGTATACGACGACCTCACGCAACACGCGCGCGCCTATCGCGAGCTTTCCCTCCTGTTGCGCCGGCCCCCCGGGCGCGAGGCCTTCCCCGGCGACATCTTCTACATCCATTCGCGCATGCTGGAACGCGCAACCCATCTGCGCAAGGAACGCGGCGGCGGCTCGCTCACGGCTCTGCCGATCATCGAGACCGAGGCGCAGGACATCTCCGCCTACATTCCGACCAACCTCATTTCGATCACGGACGGGCAGATCTTCCTCTCGCCGTCGCTGTTCGAATTGGGCGTGCTCCCCGCGGTCGATGTCGGCAAATCTGTTTCGCGCGTCGGCGGCAAGGCGCAACGCGCGGCCTACCGCGCGGTGGCGGGCGACCTCAAGCTCGCCTACGCGCAGTTCGAGGAGCTCGAGACCTTTGCACGGTTCGGCGCCCGCCTCGATCAGGACACGCGCAAGATCATCGAGCATGGGAGGCGCATCCGCGCATGCCTCAAGCAGCCGGAGTTCGCCCCGCTGTCCATGCCCGCGCAAATCGCCATCCTGCTGGCGTTGACCGCGGAGCTCTTCGACGCGGTGCCAGTTGACCAGATGACGGAGGCCGAGCACGCCGTGCATGAGGCGGCGTCGAGCATTCCGGCGGAGATATGCGCCCGATTCGAGACCTCTACAAAATTGGAAGACGAGGATCGGAAAGCGATTATCGAAATCGCCCGCAAGGCGCTCGTCCCTTTCCAACCCAAGCCGGAGGCCACACCTGAGGCCAAAGCCGAGCATGAGCCCGAAACCAAGGTCGAGGCCAAGCCTGAATCCGATCCCCAGCCTAAAGCCAAACCAAAAGCCAAAGCCGAACCCCGACCCGAACCCGGGCCTGATGGCACGTCCACGTCGGACGGCCCAGCGAGCGCCAGACCGAAACCCAAGCCGGAGAGCGAACCGAAGTCCAAGGTCAAGCCCGTGGAGAAGTCATGAGCAACACGATGGCGAGCCTGCGCCGAAAGATCAGCAGCGCCGGCGATCTTAAATCCGTTGTCCGCACGATGAAGACCTTGGCCGCATCGAGTGTCGGACAATACGAGAAGTCGGTGCGCTCGTTGGCCGACTACTATCGGGCCGTGGAGCTGGGGTTGGGCGCGTGCTTTCGAGAGAGCGGGCGAGCGGTCCCCATGGCCGAACGAGCAGGACGAACCGATGCGGGTCGGATCGGCGCGATCGTGTTCGGTTCAGACCAGGGACTGGTGGGGCAGTTCAATGACGTCGTGGCCGACTATGCGATCAAGACCCTCGCAGATCTGCCCGGCAAACCCGAAGTCTGGGCGGTCGGTGAGCGCGTTCATCTCCGACTGACAGACGCGGGCCTGCCGCTGCTGGGGCTCTTCGCCGTGCCGACTTCCGTGCAGGCCATCACCCCGCTCGTCGGGAAGATTCAAGTTGAAAGCGAAGCGCATCGTGCCAAACGCGAGTACGCGAGTCTCTATATCTTCCATAACCGCCCGAAGTCCGGCGCGCTCTACGAACCGGTCAGCCAGCGGCTCTTGCCACTCGACGCGCAATGGGAACACGGCCTGGCCGAGCTCCGCTGGCCAACCAAGTATTTGCCGGAAGTCATGTGCAGTGGCACCGTGACCCTGCGCGCACTCGTCCGCGAATATCTCTTCATCTCGCTCTTCCGGGCGTGCGCCGAATCCCTCGCGAGCGAAAACGCGAGCCGCCTGGCGGCAATGGAACGCGCCGATAAGAACATCGACGAGTTGCTGGAGACTCTACATGACACATTTCACCGTTTGCGGCAGAGCAGCATCGACGAAGAGCTGTTCGACGTCATTTCCGGCTTCGAAGTGCTGAGCGTAGAGGAACGATGATGCGCAGTTGCATGGCCACAGACCATGCTGGGTTTGAGCTGAAAATGCAACTGACCGCGGCGGTCAGGGCCACCGGTCATGTGGTTGACCAGCCGCTCCCAGGCAGCCATCGGTGGCGGCCGCTCCGGTTCACCGGCGCCACCGTCGTCACTGCGGACGGCAGAGTCGGATTGTGGCATCGGCGCCAACTCAGTCCAGTAGGGTTTGCGAGGAACCGGAACGGGTCGGAAAGCACAGCCAAAGCGACGTGATTGTCGGGCGCGACAACTTCCGCCTGGCCTATTGTCAAGGCGGGGGACCTCGAATGTCGGCGGCGTACTTTCTACCTGAGTCGCGGCGTTGCTTTTGCGTAGAAGATACGCTTTCCCGCACAACACCAATTGGACTAGATTCGTTTGTAGCCGAGAGAAGGCACAGGTCTTGGGGCACGGAGGTGAACCGTGAGGACGAGCGTGAGGGTACTGGTTGACCTCCTCGACGCGATTGGCCTCGTTGAAGGCCTTGGGTCAGGCCGACCGGTGGCACCGCGGGCGCCGGAGGCCAGAGCTGCGGTGGGGAACACCGGGAATCAACAAAGGAGGATGCAATGCTCCGGAGCATGAAAGAACTTCACGGATTCACGATCGGGGCCACCGATGGGGACATCGGCACGGTCAAAGAGTGCTATTTCGACGATGTGAGCTACACGGTGCGCTACGTTGTGGTGGATACCGGGGGGTGGCTTGGAGAGCGCAAGGTGCTCCTTTCCCCGATCGCCTTCCGCGCGATGGACTGGGAGGACAAGCGCATCGAG
>PMLC01000117.1 GCA_003158745.1 Acidobacteriota bacterium | reverse complement strand
TGTCAGAACCACGACCTTGTGCCACCTGGCTTGTCGCCAGCAACCTCTCCGACCCCACACTCAATGGCATCACCTCCCGCAAGGTATTTTCAAACCCAACCCAAGGCTTCGATCGCTCCGTATGCTGCAACGACATTAGCCTAAATCCCGAAACCACACCTGTCAAGACCCCTGACCTGGTCGCAAACACGAGGCGACGGTACCAGCGACGTACAATCGTGTCAAGGGGCCTTGTGGGTCTTGCCGCCCGCCTCTCCAGCCTTCACGGCCTTGTAGACCCAAACCCCCCCGCCGGCCATGCCTCCCACGGGCGATCCGGCGAAGACGATGGAGCCCCGCCCGGAGTGGTCGAGATCCGCAATCTTGAGGTCGAAGATCTGCGTCCCGGGCTGGTCCATGCCGGCGTTGCGCTGCTCGTAGAACGTCCCATCGGCGCCCTGGAGGAAGACGCGGACCTTGCCGGTGTCGGTGGCGACCACGATGTCGTTGCGGCCGTCGCCGTCCACGTCGCCGATCGCAACGGCCTGGTAGTTGACAAACTCCACCTTCTCCTGGAACAGGACGGTGCGGGCGGGGGTCTCGAGCGGCTTGCCGGCCTCATCGTGGAAACGGTAGATCACGCACGCCTGGGTCGGCGGCTCGACCTTCCACGGGCTGAACTGCTCGAAGCACTCCACGAGGTCGGGCTGCGGGAAGCGGTCCAGCGGTCCGACGGCGTTGGACAGGACGAACGCGTTGACGGGCATCGAGAGACTGGCGATCGGCTCCCACTTCTCGCCACGAGCCGGGTTGCGGAAGATCAGGTCCATTTCGTTTTCCGCCCGCGAGGTCAGGAGGAGATCGGGGCGGCCGGTCCCGAGCACGTCGCCGGCGGAGATCCAATCGCCCTGGAACCCGGTCGGGAAGCCGGTGCCGGTCGCCTTCCACCCGGACGGCAGGTTGAGCGCCACGTTGACGAGTCCGGACATGATCNNCCGTACAGGACGTAGGTCTTCAAGAAGTGGCAGGCGATCGCGATGTCGGGGTGGCCGTCGCCGTCGAAGTCCGCGACGCGCACGGCGCCGTAGTCGAGCTTGAGCCCCTGGCTGGGCCAGCGGGTCGTCCGCCAGAGCTTCCAGGAGCCGTCTTTCTGCTGGAGGAAGACGTACGGCGTCGGCGGCCCGGTGCGTTGCGGCCCGAAGACGAGGTCGGGCAGCCCGTCACCGTCCATGTCGGCGATGTCGAACGACATCTGCCAGCGCCCGCTCGTCGGCAACCCCTCGCCGGCTCGGACGAACTTCACCTGGTCGGTGAACGGCGGCGGTGCCGCGGCGTTGTCCACGATCAGATACTTGTCCTCGAAGTACTCCTTCTTCATCCGCGCGAACACCTCGCCGCCCTCGTTCCGCGCCCACGTGAAGTGCGCGCTGGACTGCGGGTCCTCCGGGGGCAGGTTGCGGACCAGGTAGTTATCGCCCTGCTCGCCGACGATCTCCAGCACGGCGCTGATCGCCCGGTGCGGCCGGACGCGCCCGTGGCCGAGCAGGATGGCGCCCTTCTTCGGAATCGGGAAGACCTTGAAGTACTGCTTGGCCCACTCGTCGTACTTGACCATGCGCTGGGTCGCCTCGGGCCCGGTTAACCCGGGCGGCGGCTCGAGCACCCCTTGTTGGCTTCCGGGCGTGGCGGCAGGGCCCGGCAGGGGCGGCATCGGCGGCTTCATGACCGACTGCGCCGCGACGAGGACGGGCACGAGGATCGTTGTGACGTAGAACATCTTGAATCTCGAGTTCATCTGCACCCTCCGAGCCGGCGTTCCCGCCGGCGGTTTTCGATACTAAGCCAGGTCCGGCACCTCGCGGCGGCGTCCCTCGAACAGCATCGCCCCCAGGGCCAGGAGCCCCAGCGCCGTAACGGCGGCCACGGCAAAAGACGCGCCGTCCGGGGGCTCGACGGTGAGGCCGGCGCGGAAGCAACGCACCACCCCCCAGAGCGGGTTGTACACCATCCAGCGTGTGAGCGCACGGGGCACGGCCGACGCCGGGTAGACGATCGGCGTGAGGAAGAACAGCACAGTGGTTGCCGTACCGACGACTTGGGTGAGGTCCGGGAGAAATGCGCCCGCCACCATCAGCGCGAGGGCGAGACCGAACACGCCGACCAGGAGGACCGAGATGCCGCCGGCCAGCCACGGCAGACCGGCGAGAGTGACGCCTCCGCACGCCAGCGCGACCGCCGCCACCAGGGCGAGCGCGATGGCGTGGCGCGCGAAGACGGCGAGCAGAGTACCTGCGAGCAGGACCTCGAGCGGGACGTTGATGTGGCGCACGAGCTGCGCCCGCTCGCGGACGAGCCCGGTGGCGCGAGTCACGGATTCCTGAAACGCCGCGAACGGCACCAGGCCACTGATCAGATAGAGGCCGAAGTTCCCCACGCCGGCCCTACCTTCAAGACGCATGCCAAGAAAGAACCCGAACACGGTTAGGTAGAGGCCGAACTGCACGAGCGGCTCGAGCACGGACCACGCCACGCCGAGCGCGGAGCCGGCGTAGCGAGCCTTGAAATCACGCTTGGCCAGCTCCGCCACGAGGCGGCGCCACCGCCACACTTGAACTACGATCCCGGTCACGTTCGAACGTCCCCGACCTCCTTGACACGACCAGTATGCGGACCTAGCATAGGCGGGAGGCCCGGCGCACACTAGCAGAAGAGAACCGGACCCACAAGGACACCGTGAACCCGCTCATGCGCTCTCAGCTGCCCACCGCTACGGTGGGGCAACGGATCCGCCAGCACAGGCAGGAGCGTAACCTCACACAGACCGAGCTGGCGCGTCATATTGGCATCCAGCAATCCGACCTGTCACGCATCGAAAAGGGCGAGTACAGGGTCTCTCTCGACGTGCTGTTCCGTTTGCTGCACGTGTTCGAGATGTCGCTCGGCGAGTTCTTCGGAGACCTTGCAGGGCAGAACTTGACGGCGAGCGAAGCGCGCCTGCTAGAATCGTTTCGTTTGCTGCCGCACGCGGAGCAAGACGAAGTCGTGGATTTCGTCGAGTTCAAGCGCGACCGGCAGAAGGAGCGCGATCAGTGACCGGTGCATCGGAGCGATACCTTCGCCTGACGCAGCTGGCGCAGCGTGCGTTCACGCACGGTCGCCTGGACCGCGCGCTCGCCCTGTTCGTGGCGGCTGAGGACGAAGCCAAGCGTCTCGGCGACCGCGAGCTCTCTGACCGCGCGTTCTGCAACCGGTGCGTGGTGCTGCTGGAGCTCGACCGTATCGACGGCGCCGTCGGCGAGCTGAAGACCGTCCTGATGCGCGCCCGCGACCCGTTCACGGCGTGGATGGCGGCGTACTACACGGCCCAGGTGTACGAGGCCGAGGGGAACATCCCCCGCGCTCTCGCGTACGCCCGACGCGCGAGCGAGCAGGCCGGCACATGCGGCGACCGGCGCGCCTTGTTCCATTCGGCCAACCAGCATGGCGTCTTCGCGCTCAAAGACTCCTGTTTCAGCGAGGCCGCGGAGCGTTTCCAGGCGGCGCTCGAGCTCGCCCCCGAAGTTGGGGGAGACGAGCTCGGCGTTTCCATCACGCGCGACAACCTCGGCTACTGCCTCATGTGCGTTGGGCAGCCCGCGGAGGGAATTTCGCTCTCGAGCGACGCGGCCGCAGCGATCGAGACAATCGGAGCTCGCCAGTATCTCGCGGAGATCTACCAAGATCTGTGCTACGGGGCGCTGCAGATGGGACGTTTCGACGAGGCGCGGGCCTGGGGCGAGAAGGCACTGGCGCTGGCGCGCGAGTACGACAACTCGACGGTATCGCGCAACACGCTGATGCTGCTGGCCGACGCCGCGATGGACGCCGAGGACGAGCCAGCCACGGAGAGCTACCTGCAGTCCCTGTCCGAGTTCTACCCCGATTTCCGCGGCATGAAGGACTTCCTGCGCGCGTTCAACGTGCGGGACGTGATCAACCTGAAAGCGTGAGGAGACCATGCGCCGTACATTCCTCGCCTGCATTCTGATCTTCGGGGCCACCGCCGCCTTCGCGGCCAACCCCTACTACCTCGATCACAACGGCGTGCTGTGGACGGCGAGCCCGGACACCCAGGGGTTGATCCTGACCGGACAGCAGGACGGCGTTCAGGTGGTTCGCAGCGTCGTTCCGTTCCCGGTCGCCATCTCGGGAGCGAACGACTCACAGATCCAGGTGGCCGCCGACGACCTCACCGGGAAGGTGGCCGTGGTCTGGCAGCGCAACTGGACCGCCAACGCCTCCGAGGTCATGCTCGCAGTGTGGAGCGGGGGCGCGTGGGAGCGCGTACAGCCTCTCTCCCAGGACCTGACGGTTAATCCCCGCAACCCGACCGTCCGGCTCACCGCAATCGCCACCAGTGTTCCCGACCCCACCACTCCTGAAGACCTGACCAAGGCGACCACCGTCCAGGACTCCTTCCTCCACGTCGCGTGGTGGGAGGGAAGCGACCAGAGCTACGGGATGTACAGCGTTTTGCGCCTGACGGGCGACCCGGCCGACGCGAGCGCCCTGACCGTGCAAAACCTCGACACCTTCAGCAAGATCGGCCTTGCGTGCGTTGTGCCGGTGCCGGCCACGACGCTCGAGCACCCGGTGTTCGCGAGCCAGGACGCGGCCAACCACGCGCAGTTGCTGTTCGGCTCGCAGCGCCTGTGCCTCCTGCTGGTCGTCGAGGTCCACTTCGTCCTCGACCCGAACGGCGGCCCCGGCGTGATCATGAACCGCCGCCGCCACACGCCGATCTTCGGCGTAGCGGGCGCGTTCCCGATGAACAGCGACTTCAGCATGGAAGGGACTCGCGTGATTCTCGGCGCCAACCTGAATCCAGTGGCGTATCGGGTTACCGACGGAGCCGTGCAGTACGTGACGTTCTCGAACCAGACGTGGAGTCCCATCCATACGCTGACCGTCAGCAACGGGCTCACGATGGACCAGGCGATCCCGCTCGTCGAGAACCTCGCCCGCTGAACGCGCTATCACGCAGACAATCGAGAGGGGGCTTCGGTCCCCTCTCTTCGTTCGCAGACTTGCAACGGACAGTTGAGAGTTCAGAGTGAAGAGTTGAGAGTTGAGGAACGGCGAAACCTCCGACAGGACCCGGAGCCCTCGGCAACCAGTTTGAAACTGCGAGTTCACCCGACTGCTTCTGAACTCTTCACTCTTAACTCGCGTCTGCTCCTCTGCTGGGGTTTGACCCGCGGACCGGGTCGCTCAGTCCAGCGAGCGCGGCAGGCCCGCCCGGGGATCGCCGACACCCGCGTACAGGTCGCTGACCCGGCGCGAAGCGTCGCGGCCGGCCGGCGAGACCACCCGTGGCACCGTCACCTGCACGGTGTAGTAGTGATCGCCGTTGGCTCCCGTGCGTACGTTCCGAACGCCCTTGCCGCGCAAGCGGAAACGCTGGCCGGACTGCGTGCCGGCCGGGATTTTGGCGCGCACCGGGCCGTGAATGGTGCCGACCTCCACCTCGGCGCCGAGGTACGCCTCGGGAAAGGTCAAGGGAACGACCGTGTAGATGTCATCCCCTTTGCGCTCGAAGAAGGCGTGCGGTCGCACCTTCACAACGACGGCGACCTCACGGTGCGAACCGTCCTTGAGGCTCGCGCGCACCCGGTCGCCGTCTCCCACTCCGGCCGGCAGCTTCACACGAAGGCGATCCGTTTGCACCAGCATGCCGGATCCGTGACAGCGCGGGCAGACACGCCCCTGGAAGTTGCCGTTGCCGCCGCACTGGCTGCAGGCGACCTCACGGCGCACCGGCACAACGACGCTTGTGCCGCGCACGGCCTGGACGAACTCGAGCTGCACGCCGACCTCGAGCGGCGCCTCTGCCGGCGCCCGCCCACCCTTGCCGAAACCTCCGAACAGGTTGCCGAAGATATCGCCGAGGTCGGTGAAGCCGCCGAATTCAAAGCCGCCTCCGGATTGCGGAGGGCTCCAGCGAACGTTGGGCTGGCGCGGCGCACCGCCTTCGTCCACGGTGCCGAATTGGTCGTACTGGGCGCGCTTGTCGGTGTCCGAGAGCACGGCGTACGCTTCCTGGATCTCCCGGAAGCGCTTCGGCGCGTCCGGGTTGCCTGGGTTCACATCGGGGTGATGGCGGCGCGCCAGTTTGCGGTATGCCTTCTTGATATCGTCCGCGCTGGCGTCCCGCCCGACCCCGAGCACCTCGTAAAGGTCTCTCATGCCCTCGTTCCTTGCGGCATCCGCCGCGACTAGAATATGAGCGAATCCCTGTGAAGTTACAAGGCCACCCCTTCTTTGGGACGCCTCCGGTCTCGAAACAACGCCGTCTCGACAGCGCTAGAATGTGCTATGCCGCTCGCATCAGGGGCACTCGTTCTACCCATCTTCGGCCTGCTGCTCACTCGCAGTAGCCGAAGCCTGACAGGCCTGGCGGCGACGGCTCTCCTCGCGTGGCTCAACCTGTGGTGGGTGCTCCCCCTGCTGGGCCTCACAGCGCTTGACAGAGTGATGCCGCCCTTCCTGGCTGCCCCGCACTCGGCGACTGTAATGACGTTCGGTCACCTGCTCGTGGGGATCCTCTACCTCACTTCCGCCGGAGTCTTCTCCCCGAGGGCCGGCAGCCCGGTCGACCTGGCGGCAAAAGCCGCGCGCCGGGGCGACCACCGTGCCGCCGGTGAGTACTGGGCCGAGGCCGGCCGACCGCGACGCGCTCTCCGCAGCTTCCTGCGCGCCCGCGAGTGGGGTCGCGCTGCGGAACTTGCACGTTCGCGCGGTCAGCTCCCGCGAGCGGCAAGGCTGTTGCAGCGCGAGGGGGGCGAGTCGCTCGGCGCCGCGGCACAGCTCTACAGTCGCCTCGGAGACGAAACGCGGGCGCGCGAGACGTGGTTGCGCTTCGGCCAGTACCTCGTCGAGAACCGCCGCCCCGAGCAGGCCGTGGATCCCCTCATGCGCGCGGGTGACTCGCGACGCGCGATCCACGCGATCGAGCTCGCCCTCGAAGCCCGGCGGATCACGGCGGCCATCGCCGATCTGGCGATCCGCGCGGCCCGCGACGGCAAGCGGCCCGCTCTCGCGGCCGCTGTGGCGCTCGCGTGCGACCGCCACCGTGAGGCAGGGGACCTGTTCCTCGCGGCCGATCAGCCGCTCGACGCGGCGCGTGCCTTCGAGCAGGCCGGCGACACGATGCGCGCAGCCGAAGCGCTACGCCTCGGCGGGCAAGTCGAGGAGGCCGCGCGCCTCCGCGGACAGCAGCTTTTCAATACCGGCAAGATCGAGCAGGCCCTCCACGAGTACGACACTGCCGGGATGGCCGCCGAGGCCGCGGCTGCGCTGGTGCGGCTAGGTCGCCACCGGGAGGCGTTCGATCGCTACCGCGGCGCCGGCCTGATGCGGGAGGCCGCCGAGCTCGCGCGGGAGCATCTCGATCCTCGCGAGGCGGCCAAGCTCTACGCCGAGCTCGGCGAGTGGAGTGAGGCGGGCGCGGTCTGGGAAAAGGCCGGCGACCAGCCCGAAGCCGCACGCTGCTACGAACAGGCCAACGACTTTCCCCGCGCCGAGGAGACACTGGCGAAGGCCGGCCTCGTCGCGGAGCACGCGAAGTTTCTTGCGCGCATCGGCCGAGTTGAGGATGGGTTCAACGTCCTGTTCCTTAGCGGTGACCTGCGGGCAGCGTGGGATTTCATCTCCACCTACGGCGGCACCTTCCCGAACCTGGCGGAACCGCTCGTAAGGCTCGGTTCGTGGCTTTCCGAGCAGGGCGAGACGACAGCCGCGATCAGCGCGGTTCAGCGGGCAGTTGCCGGGCTGCCGGTGCGGCGCGAACTGCTCGGAGCGTTCTACACGCTGGCCGAGCTCCTGGAGCGGCACGGCGACATCGGCGCCGCCGAGGCAGCCTGGCGGCGGATCGTGGAGTTCGACTACGGGTTCAAGGACGCTGGCCAGCGACTCCAGAAACTTGCCGCTCAGCGCGCGGCGACAGAGTCGGCCGCAGGCTCGGGACCGCAGGCGGTCCCCGGTCAGGGGCTTGCTACGGGTTCCACGACGGATGCCGCCGCGCGCTACGTCCTCGAGCAGGAGCTCGGACGCGGAGGGATGGGCGTCGTGTACCGAGCCCGCGACACGCGACTCGGCCGCACCGTCGCGATCAAGATCCTGAACCCTCGCCAGCACACGCCCGAGGCGATCCGTCGTTTCGAGCGCGAGGCTCGCGCCGCTGCGGCCATCTCGCACCCCGGCATCGTCCACATCTACGACTTCGACCGCGGTTTCTCCTCGTTCTACATCTCGATGGAATTCGTCTCGGGTCCGACGCTGCTGCAGCTCGTGCACGAGGAGCCACCTTTCGTCCGCCGCCACCTGCTCGCCCTGATGCGCCAGGTGGTCGACGCGGTCAGCTATGCCCACGAACTCCACGTGGTGCACCGCGACCTCAAACCCGCCAATATGATCCTCGCCGATCGCCGCCAGGTGAAGATCCTCGACTTCGGGATCGCGCGGCGGCTCGACGAGCTCGATCTCTCCGCTTCAGGCGCCACCGGAACGCCCTACTACATGGCGCCGGAGCAGGTCCTCGGCGAGAACCCCGACGAGCGCACCGACATCTACGCGCTCGGAGTCACGTTCTTCCAGCTGGCGACGGGAACCCTGCCGTTCGCCACCGGCAACATCCTGCGCGCCCATCTCGAGCAGCCCGCACCGGACCCGCAGGCTCTCGCCCCGGATCTCGAACCGGCGGTCTCCCACCTGATCCTGCGCTGCCTCGCCAAGGACCCCGATCGGCGCCCGCGCGACGGAGCCGCGCTGCTGGCCGCGCTCGATTCCCTCGATCACGGGGTCGCGGGGTGAAGGTCGCCCTCATCGGCACCCACGGCGTCGGCAAGACCACGCTGTGCTTCGAACTCGCAGCCCGCCTGAAGCGCCAGGACGTCGACGTGGAGATGGTGCGCGAGGTCGCGCGGCGCTGCCCGCTGCCGATCAACCGCGAGACGAGCGTGGCGGCGCAGGGGTGGATCCTCCACACCCAGATGGCGTGGGAGCTCGAGGCCGAGGCCGATCACCGGCTCGTGTTGTGCGACCGCTCAGCGCTGGACAACTACTGCTATCTGGTCCACGCTGCCGGACCGCAGCCCGGTTGGGAGACCCTCCTGGCAGCCTGGCTTCGCACGTACGACCTGTTGATCAAGGTGCCCATCTGGACGACCCCACGGTGGGACGGAGTGCGAGACACTGACATCGCCTTCCAGAAGGATATCGATGCACTTCTCGACGAGCAGCTCGAACACCGAGGCCTCACCGTCCTGCGCCTCTCCCCCCCAGACCGGCCACAGTGGGGCGACGTCGTGATGGCCCACCTCGAGCCCCTCGTGTGCCCGCAGCCGGCGTTGTTCCCCGAGGACGCGAGCAGCTGATCGCCGGGAAGATCTGCTCTCAACAGCAGGGGAGCAGAGGGCCGGAGGAGCAGAGGAGCACGAAACAAGACGGCCTGTTGCCCGTTTCCTGCCCCTCTGCTCCCCCGCTCCTCTGCACCTCTGTTGTCGTTTAGCTCGCAAACGTGCGAACCTGCGGACGGCCCCCCGCTAACCGGTGGTGGGAGCGGCGCCGGGGGTCATCGGAACCCCGC
>PMLC01000055.1 GCA_003158745.1 Acidobacteriota bacterium | reverse complement strand
CGTACCAACCGCGGCCCCCTCCCTTCTCACGCTCTCTGCCTGCATTGGATCTACACCGAAAAGGGCAGCGCGCGTCCGTGTGATCGCCGCGTCGTCATGTGGAGGAGCGACCCGTGCGGCCGTCCGCCTCCGGTCTTCCGCCACTCTCCGCTCGGAGGAGTTCCCGGCCAATGACGACGGTCGGCGAACTTCACGCCACAACTTCCGAGGTGGCGCGGAGCGTACCCTATACTTCAAAACACACCGGCAGTCGGGGCCGATGGAGTGCATAGCCGTCGGGGAGGACGAACATGAGGCGCGTAGGGGTTCTCGGTCTGGTGTTCGTGGCGCTGGTCCTGACGACCGGCTGCCCGTTCGAATCGCACGTGCCGCTGGGAAGCCCAGGCCCGGGTTCGCTGGACCCGCAGCTGGAGGGGCGCTGGGTCGCCGTCGAGGCGGGCGCAGCCGTCGTGGAGATCGATTTCCTGCCCTTCAACGGAAACGAGTACTACGTGGAGCTGCGCGAGAAGGGCAACGAGCCGGAACGCTACCGGGCCTACACCATCCGGATCGGCGGCGAGCCGTTCCTGAACTGCAACGAGGTCAAGGGCGACCTGGCCCGGCCGGCGTTCAAATTCGCCCGCTACGCGGTCGTCCGGGACGGCGCGCTCGCCCTGCGCTTCGTCGGCGATAAGGCGGTTCCCGAGGCGCTCGGCAAGGATCAGAAGGCTTTGGTGAGGTTCCTGGCGGCGCACTTGGAGGGCGCATTTCTGGACGACTCCGAAACGCCGGCCGTCCTGCACCGGCCCGCCACGACTCCGCCCGCGGGCGAGACCAAGGTGACGCCGTAGGCACCGAACGAGCGGGCACCGTGGTCCGGGCACCGCGAAAGAAGGAAGCAGAGGAGCAGAGGAGCGAAGAGCGTTCGCAGGTTCGAACGTTCGCACGTTCGAAGGTTCGAGACGAGGCAGTTCAGAGTGGAGAGTTGAGAGTGAAGAGTTGAGAGAGAGGCAGGTACGGTCGTGGCGAAACGAACCTAACCGCGCTGGCAGGAAGGCCGTGGTGCCAAAGGGACAGATACGAGACTGACAAGGACGTAGCGGCCGGCCGCTGGCCGGCCGGAGAGGGGCTCGCGCGATGCGAGGTGTCGAGACCGTTGAGGGAGCCTGATGGGGCACCTGACCGCCGCGCTGGCCCGCATCTGGGCGATCGTCTGGAGAGTGTTGGCGTTCTTCCTCGTCTGGGGCGTGCTGGTGGCCGTGTTCCTGGTCCCACTCGGGCCGCGGCTCAAGGTGTGGGAGCAGGTCCATCCGCTGCGCATGCGGCTCTACGCCGACTTCGCCGGAGCCGTCACGATGCTGATCGCGACCTGGCTGGCGACGCGCTTTCTCGACCGCCGCCCGTTCGTCACGATCGGGCTGGCGCCGCGGCGCCTGTCGAGCCACCTTGCGCTCGGCGCCATGGCGGGCATGGCCTGGATCGGCATCTCCCTGGGGATGGCGTGGATGGGAGGTTGGCTCACCTACCGGCCGGGCCAAGTCTTCTCGTGGGCTGCGCTGCTCGGCGTGGGCATGGCGCTCGTGCTCAACGTCCTGACGCAGCAGCTCATCCTTTGCGGGTACGTGCTCCAGACGATACGCGCGCGCGCCGGCGTGCCGCTGGCGATGGTGCTGGCCTCGGCAATGTTCGTCGGCCTTCACGCCGGAGCGTTCAAAGGCTCATGGCTACCGGCTGTGAACGTCTTTGTCGCCGGGTTTCTGTTCTGCGTCGCGTACCAGCTCACCGGCCAGCTCTGGTTCCCGATCGGCATGCACGTCGTGTGGAATTTCACGCTCGGGCCGATGCTCGGTCTGACCGTCAGCGGCTCGCAGCGCCTCGGCAGCGGCTGGCGCGTGTTCGACCTCGCCGGGCCGGCCCAGTTCACCGGTGGCGCGTTCGGGCTCGAGGGCGGCCTGATCGTGACGGCGAGTACCTGCCTGATGCTGGTGGTGGTCGTCGTGACGCTTCGACGCAGGTCGGCCGCGGCGCGCTGACAGCGCAGAGCGGAGAGGACGGCAAGGGAGCAGAGGGGCGGAGGCGCAGAGACCGTTCAGAGCTTCGGTAGTTCGTCGGAGACCGGAGAGGTCAAAGGCAGAACGTCAAATGGAAGACAAGCGACGCAAGGCTAGGGTCGTTCTTGGTCGCGGGCCTCCCTCTGACTTTTTCCATCTCACCTCTGCAACTTCGAGGTTGCGTGTTGAGGGAACAGCTCGGTGCTTCACCGGGTCTTCACGGCATCGCCTGATGGTGAACACGGAACGCGGGAGATCGACATGGCACAACCGGCGCCGGCACATCCGCTCGTGGATCGCCTCTTCGGGCCCATCTCAGACCCATCCGGCGCGCGCGTCCTTGCGCGCGAACTGGGCGTGGGTCTGCTTCTGGTTGGTGTACTCCAGGCGGCGCTCGCGTTTGCTGCCGGACGGGACGCGCTCGCGGACGCGGCAGCCTTCGCGATCACCGGAGGCCTCGTCTGGGCCACCGCGGGCCGCCTCGCCGCCGCGCTCGCGCTCGCTGCGGCGACCGGGTCCGCGGCTCTCTCGATCGCTACCCTCGCGATCCACGCGCCTGCGAGCGGCGGGAGGAACATCGTTCTCGGTCTCGTCGCGGTCTGGATCGCGGGCCGCGCGGTCGTCGCGACGTTCGCGATGCACCGTCTGTCACGCCCCGCGCCGCCGTGAAGACCGGTGTCCGGGCATATGGAATGTGGAAGACAAGAAGCAGAGGAGCTGGGGAGGAGAGGGGCGAAGATAGTTCGAATGTTCGCAGGTTCGAAAGTTCAGATGTTCAACGCCAGCAGAGGAGCAGGGGAGTTCGACCGCTTCATGCAGGGGCTGGCGCTCTGTCATTTCCTTGAAAGTCCCCTCGACTCCCTCCGTCATCCTGAGGAGGCCCG
>PMLC01000129.1 GCA_003158745.1 Acidobacteriota bacterium | reverse complement strand
GAACCTTCGAACAGACCCCCGTGATTCAGCGGGTGAGGGCGTTGTGCCGGCGCAGGATCTCAAGCACCCGATCCACTGGGAGCGCCTCGACGACGTGGCCTCCGAAGCCAGTCGTGGTGGTTGCGGCGAACAGGGAATTGAGGACCGCCTCCTCGGTCGCCTCGACCGCCGCGAGGAAGAGCTGCGAGAGGTCCTCGTCGGGCAGGAGCGCGACCTGCCTCAGTCCCGGAGCTTCGTGCCGCACACGGCAGGAGCGATCGGTTGAGAAGGCGATCGCGTAGTCGCCGCTGCCGCTTGACGCGAAGCTCCCCACGCGCGCGAGTCCCATCGGGACGCGCGCCGCGACCCGTTTCAGCTGCCTCGCGTCGAGCGGGGCGTCGGTGGCGACCACGACCATGCAGGAGCCGCCCTCGGGCTTGGCGAGATCGTCCCTGAACGCGTGGCGGCCCAACTCGACCCCTACCGGGGCGCCCGCGACCGTGAGCACGCCGCCGAAGTTGAAGTTGGTCTGCGCCAGAACGCCGACGGTCCAGCCGCCGAGGGTCGTTGGCAGTTTCCTCGATGCGGTTCCGATCCCGCCCTTCCAGCCGAGGCAGCAGCAACCGGTGCCTGCGCCGACGCACCCTTCGGCAACCGCGCCCGCGGCCGCGGAAGCGATTGCGGCGAGGACGTGCTCGTGCCCCACCGGGCGGGAGCGGATGTCGGAGAGGTGACCGTCGTTGCACTCTCCGACTACGGGGTTCACCGAGAGGACGTCCTCGTTGCCCGGCTGCGCGAGCACCCACTCCGCCAGGGCGTCGGCCACCCGCCACACGTTGAGCGTGCCGGTGAGGGCGATCGGGGTCTCGAGCACGCCCAGCTCGTCCACCTGGGTGATGCCCACGAGCTTCCCGAAGCCGTTGGCCACGAACGCCGCCGCGGGGACCTTATCCTGGAAGACGTTGCCGGCGTAGGGAAGGACAACCGTGACCCCGGTGCGGAGGTCGTCCCCCTCGGAGACCGTCGCGTGACCGACGAGGACGCCCTCCACGTCGGTGATGGCGCCGAGAGCGCCGGGAGGCAGGATCCCCGTCGCGACGCCGGCCTGCCGGGCGCGCGGGCGCGGCGGAAGCGTGGATGGCGGTGAGACGCTCATGGGTTTGCCTCCGGCTCGTTGATGTCAAACGTCCGGGCCTCGTCGGATGCCTGGTTCACTTCGACGACCCTCCTGCCGGGCCGCCGTGATCCGCGGGGACCGGCGGGGCATCGAGATCCTCGATGCGGGCGTCCGACGGGGGCCGCTGCTTCTGCAGCCGCTCGGCGACGCGCTCGACCTGTCGCATCACGCGGAGGATGTTCAGTCCGGCAACCTTCTTGACGTCGTCGTCGCTCCAGTCGCGCCGCAGAAGCTCGACCAGCAGCGCCGGGTACTTCGAAACGTCCTCAAGTCCCACCGGCGTGCTGCTGATGCCGTCGAAGTCGGAGCCCAGGCCCACGTGGTCAACGCCGGCCACGGCGCGGATGTGCTCGATGTGGTCCGCGACCTGGGCGAGCGTCGCCTGCGGCACCGGGTGAGCCGCCCTGAACGCCTTCAGCTCCGCCTCGACGCGCTTGGAATCGTTCGGGTACAGCGCCCCGAGCCGGGTCCACTCCGCCTCGATCGGCGCGTCCGCGATCCGCACCTCTTCGGAAACGAACCCCGGGGCGAAGTTGACCATCACGATGCCGCCGTTGGCCGCGACGCGCTTGAGGATGTCGTCCGGCACGTTGCGGACGTGGTTGCACAGCGCCCGCGCGGAGGAGTGCGAGAAGATCACCGGTGCCTCGCTGGTCTCGATCGCGGCGAGCATCGTCGCGTCGGACACGTGCGAAAGGTCGACGAGCATCCCCATCCGGTTCATCTCGCGCACGACCTCGCGGCCGAACGCCGTGAGCCCGCCGTGGACCGGCTTGTCGGTGGCGGCGTCCGCCCAGTCGGTGTTGTTCCAGTGGGTGAGCGTCATGTAGCGCGCGCCGCAGGCGTAGGCCTCGCGCAGTACGCCGAGCGAGTTGTCGATCGAGTGCCCGCCCTCCATGCCGATCAGGCTCGCGATCTTGCCGGCCGCGTGGATGCGCTCGGCCTCGGCTGCGGTGGTGGCGAGCGCGAACGTCTCCGGGTAGCGCGCGACCATTCGGTGCACCAGGTCGATCTGCTCGAACACGGCGACCACGGGATCGGCGCCCTTGAGTTGGGTCGAGACGTACACGGACCAGAACTGGCCCCCGACGCCGCCCCGCCGCAGACGGGGGATGTCTGTGCTGAGGGGGTGCTCGAGCGCGCTTGTGTCCTTGGCGATGTCGATCTTCGCAAGGTGGTCGCCCACGCGCTCGCGATAGTTCTCCGGCAGGTCGTTGTGGCCGTCGATGAGCGGCACCTCGGCGAGAATGCGGGCCACCCGGGCCTCGAGCGACTTCTCGGCCTGGCCGGCCGGCTGCGACCTAGCGGGCTGGGCCAGGGTGCCAAGGAGGATCGCTAAGAGCAGGCGAATGAGGAACGGAAACCTGCCGCGGGAGTGATGCCAAGGGGGAATCGTGGCACTGCGGTTGCTGCGCACGGTGTACCTCCGGCGGCCATCTTGCACGCTCCGCGGCGGCAGGGCAACCGCTCGCCGTCAGGCGACGGCGCCCTCGCTGCGTGGCACCGGTCGTGCGCGCCGTCTTGACAGCCAACGGCGGAGGCGACGAGGATCGTGTGGGGCCACGAGTTGGCCCTGTCGGCCGGCGAGGAGGTGGTCCGGTGCGGATCGCGGTGATCTCGGACGTGCACGGAAACCGCTGGGCCCTGGAATCGGTGTTGGGCGACCTGGACCGCCGCGGCGTGGACACGGTGCTCGATCTCGGCGACAGCGTGTACGGGCCGCTCGACCCTTCCGGCACGGCGGCGCTCCTGATCGGGCGCGGCGTCGAAAGCGTCCGCGGAAACGAGGATCGGATCGTCGTGGAACCGCCGGACGAGCGCGACTCCGCCACGCTGGTCTTCACGAGGGCGAGCCTCGCGCCGGGGGTACTCGAATGGTTGAAGAGGCTCCCGGCTCGGAGAGTGGCGTTCGGGAGCGTGTTCTGCTGCCACGGGACCCCCGCTCGAGACCAGGAGTACCTGCTCGAGCGGGTCACGGAAGCGGGCGCGACGCTCGTGATCGCCGCCGACCTCGCTGCTGCTCTCACCGGTGTCGCCGAGCCCGTGGTCCTGTGCGGGCACAGCCACCAGGCCCGCACCGTTCTCGCACCCGGCGGACAGCTGGTCGTCAACCCCGGCAGCGTCGGGCTGCCGGCGTACTCGGACGACGCGCCATGGCCGCACGCGATGGAGGCGGGAAGCCCGCACGCGCGGTACGCGGTTCTGGAGGAGACGGATGCGGGTTGGAGGGTCGAGCAGGTGGCGATCCCGTACGACTGGGAGGCGGCCGCGAGCACAGCGAGACGCAACGGCCGGCCCGATTGGACCGAATGGCTGCGCACGGGGCGTGCCCGCGTTGCCGATCTCGGGAGGTGAGGTGAGCGACCCCACGAAGCGCTTCTCCAACCGGGTGGACGACTACGTGCGGTACCGCCCGCGCTACCCGTCTGCGGTCGTCGATCTTCTGGAATCAAGCTGTGGCCTGACGCGCGACTGGGTAGTCGCGGATGTCGGCTCGGGCACCGGCATTTTCTCGGAGATGCTGCTGAGGCTCGGCTGCCGCGTCTACGGTGTGGAGCCCAACCGCGAGATGCGGGAAGCGGGTGAGCGGCTGCTCGCGGGGCATCCGGGCTTCGTGAGCGTGGATGGGCGCGCCGAGGCCACGACGCTGCCTGGCGCCAGCGTGGACCTCGTGACGGCCGGCCAGGCGTTCCACTGGTTCGATCGGGCCCGATCGAGGGCCGAGTTCGTCCGGATCCTCAAGCCGGGCGGTTGGGTGGCGCTCGTCTGGAACAAGCGTCGCAAGAGCGGCACGCCGATGAACGCCGCGTACGAGCGGTTGCTCCTCAAGTACGCTGTCGACTACCATTCGGTGGACCACGAAACCGTGACGGACGAGATGATCGCCGCGTTCTTCCACCCGCAGGAGATGCAGCAGAGGTCGTTCGAGCAGCCGAGGCGGCTCGACTACCGGACTCTCGAGGGGTACATGCGTTCGGCTTCCTACGCCCCGCCGCCGGGCCATCCTGCGTACGAGCCGATGCTGGCGGAGCTGCGCTCGCTCTTCGAAGCCGTTCAGACCGACGGCGTCGCGACCCTCGAGTACGACACCAAGGTCTATCTGGGCCCGCTCTGAGGCGCCAGGGCGCGTGCCGACCGGGCATGTCGACCGGGCATTGCGCCGGCGTCTCGGTTTTGTTAGCCTGAGACCTCAGTGGACAAGGAACTGTTGCCGTCACTTCTGAAAGGGTGCGCGCGGGCGACGCTCGCCCTGTCGGACGGGACGCTTTTCCGCGGCTTCTCCGCGTGCGGGGAGGCCGTCGCCAGCGGCGAGGTGGTGTTCAACACCTCGATGTTCGGATACCAGGAGATGCTGACGGACCCGTCGTACAAGGGGCAGATCCTGGTTCTGACGACGCCCCATGTCGGGAACGTCGGGGTCAACGACGACGACCGCGAGTCGGCGCGAGTCTGGGCCGAGGGGCTCATCGTTCCCGATCTGTCGCTCGCCCCCTCGAACTGGCGCTCGACTGCCGGGCTCGTCGAAAGTCTCGCGGTGCGAGGCGTTCCGGTGGCGTGGGGGTTCGACACGCGGGCGCTCGTCCTGCACCTGCGCGCCGCCGGAGCGCTGCCGGGAGTGCTGGTGTGTGGTCCGGACCCCGGAGCGGAGAGGCTGGCGACGCTGCTCGCTCAGGCGCGCGGCACCGACGGGTGCGATCTCACCCGGGTCGTGGCCTGCAACGAGGCGACGGCCTGGCGCGATGGGCCGTGGGCGGCGCCAGGAGCCGTTTCGCTACCGAACTCGGCCGGTCTCGGACCACCGACCACGGACAACGGAACACGCATTGTCGTCATCGACTGCGGCGTGAAGGCATCGATCCTGCGGCAGTTGGTGGGCGGCGGGGCCGAGGTGACCATCGTGCCGCCGGATACGGAAGCTAACTCCGTGCTGGCGCTCCAGCCCGCGGGAGTCGTCGTGTCCAACGGACCCGGCGACCCGGGCGCCGTGGCGCGCGTCCCGGCGACGATGGCGGCGTTGCTTGGCAGGGTGCCGATGCTCGGAATCTGCCTCGGGCACCAGTTGCTGGCGCGGGCCCTCGGCGGCCGCACGTACAAGCTGCCGTTCGGGCACCACGGGGGCAACCATCCCGTGCGCGACGGGGCGAGCGGCGAGGTGTGGATCACCTCCCAGAACCACAACTACGCCGTCGACGCGTCGTCGCTTCCGACGACCGTGCGGGTCTCGATGGTCAACCTCACCGACGGCTCGGTCGAGGGGATCGTCGCGGAAGACGTTCGCGCCGAGGGGATCCAGTTCCACCCGGAGGCCGGACCGGGTCCGCACGACGCCCTCGGCGTCTTCGCTCGCTTCCTGGAGCGATGTCGGGGGACGCGATGATCGGAGCGCGCGTCGTTGGGGGAGAACCGGTCAACAGTCGACAGTTGACAGTTGACAGTCGAGACCAGAATCGTGGCGTGGCGTCAGGACCCGCATGGGGTGGGCGGGGGGACTGTCGACTGTCAACTGTGAACTGTCAACTGGGAGGTCACGCCTGATGCCGCGCCGGGACGACGTGCGAACCGTGTGCATCCTCGGCGCCGGGCCGATCCGGATCGGGCAAGCGTGCGAGTTTGACTACTCCGGCGTCCAGGGTGTCCAGGCCCTGCGCGAAGAAGGGCTGCGGGTCGTGCTGGTGAACTCCAACCCCGCGACGATCATGACCGATCCCGAGCGCGCGGACGCGACCTACATCGAGCCCATCACGGAAGAGGTCGTGGCCGCGATCCTGGAGCGGGAGCGTTGTGACGCGCTCCTCCCGACGCTGGGGGGCCAGACGGCGCTCAACGTGGCGGTGGAGCTCGCGTCCTCCGGCACGCTGGCGCGGCTCGGCGTCAAGCTGCTCGGCGCAACGGTGGAGGCGATTCGAACCGCGGAGGACCGGGAGCGCTTCCGGGAGGCGATGCGGCGGGCCGGCCTGCCGGTGCTGCCATCCGTTACGGTGACCTCTCTGGCTCGGGCCGACGAGGCTGCCGACGTGGTTGGATTCCCCGCGATCTTGCGCCCCTCGTTCACCCTCGGGGGGACGGGGACGGCGATGGTCTACAACCGCGACGAGTACGCGCCGGCGGTGAAGACGGCGCTGGCTGCGAGCCCGGTCGGGGAGGTGCTCGTCGAGCGCTCGGTGGAGGGGTGGAAGGAGTTCGAGCTCGAGGTGATGCGGGACGCGGCCGACACCGTGGTCGTCGTCTGCTCGATCGAGAACGTGGACGCGATGGGCGTGCACACGGGCGACTCGATCACCGTCGCGCCCGCACTCACCCTGACGGACAAGGAGTACCAGATACTTCGCGACGCGGCGGCGACCTGCCTGCGAACCGTCGGCGTCGAGACCGGCGGGTCCAACGTCCAGTTCGCGGTTCACCCCTCGACCGGCGAATGGGCCGTGATCGAGATGAACCCCCGCGTGTCGCGCTCCTCGGCCCTCGCGTCGAAGGCAACCGGCTTCCCGATCGCGCGCATCGCCGCAAAACTGGCTCTCGGCTACCGGCTCGATGAGATCACGAACGCGATCACCGGCTCGACGCCGGCCTCGTTCGAGCCCGCGCTCGACTACGTTGTAGTCAAGATCCCCCGGTTTGCCTTCGAGAAATTCCCGGGCGTCGAGGACACGCTCGGCACCTCGATGAAGTCGGTCGGCGAGGTGATGGCGATCGGCTCGACCTTCGACGAGGCGTTCCTCAAGGCGGTCCGATCCCTGGAGCTGGGGCGGGCCGGCCTGGCGGCGCCGCCCGCGCTCGCCCGGCTGGACGAGGAGGGCCTGGCCAGCCGCCTGTCCGTTCCGAACCCGGATCGCCTGTGGGCCGTGGCCGAGGCGCTCCGGAGGGGCTGGGAGGTCGGGCGCGTCAGCTCGCTGTCGCGTTGGGACCCATGGTTCGTGCGCCGCCTCGCCGGCCTCGTCGCGGCAGAAGCTGCTCTCGCAGGCCCCGGAGTCGCGAACGGGGAGCTGCTTGCTGACGCGAAGCGGGTAGGGTTCGGCGACGCGGACCTCGCCCGCCTCTCGGGCGCAGGCGAGGAGACGATTCGACGGAACCGCGCCGAGGCAGGTGTGGCGAGGCGTTACCGCAAGGTCGATACATGTGCCGGCGAGTTCGCTGCCGCGACGCCGTACCTGTACGGGAGCTTCGGCACGCTTGACGAGGTGCCGCCGCGCCGGCGCCCGGCGGTCGTGATCCTGGGGTCGGGGCCGGTGCGGATCGGGCAGGGGATCGAGTTCGACGCCTGCTGCGTGCAGGCGATCGCCGGGATTCGCGCGCAGGGGCGCGAGGCCGTCATGATCAACTGCAACCCGGAGACCGTCTCCACCGACTGGGACGCCGCGGACCGGCTCTACTTCGAGCCGCTCACGATGGAAGAGGTGCTTGACGTNNACCTGGCCGAAGACAGGGAGCGGTTCGCCGAGGTGCTGGGCAAGCTCGGTCTCCGCCAGCCGCCGAACGAGGCGGTGACAACGCTGGACGAGGCCTTGGGCGCCGCCGCGCGTCTCGGGTACCCGGCGCTCGTGCGCCCGTCGTATGTCCTCGGCGGGCGCGGCATGCAGGTCGTCTACCGGCAGTCGGAGCTGGAAGAGTACTGGCGTCGCGAGGTCGTCGCCGCGCCCGAGCACCCCGTGCTCATCGACCGGTTCCTGGAGCGGGCGGTGGAGATCGACGTGGACGCGCTCTCCGACGGACGCGACGTGGTGATCTGCGGCGTGCTCGAGCACATCGAAGAGGCGGGCGTGCACTCGGGCGACTCGTCCTGCGTGCTGCCGAGCGTCTCGCTGCCGCTCGAGGTCACCGCCGAGGTGCGCCGCATCGCCCGCACCCTGGCGCGAGAGCTGGGTGTCGTGGGGCTCCTCAACCTGCAGCTCGCCGTGCGCGACGGCGTGGTGTACGTCCTCGAGGCGAACCCGCGCGCCTCGCGCACCGTGCCGTTCATCTCCAAGGCCACCGGCGTCGCCTGGGCGTCGCTCGCGGCCCGGGTGGCGTGCGGCGCGCGCCTGAGCGAGCTGGGGGTTTCCGACGGGGTCCCGATGGGCGTGGCGGTGAAGATGCCGGTCTTCCCGTTCGACCGATTCCCCGGGGTGGACCCGCTGCTCGGGCCGGAGATGCGCTCCACCGGCGAGGTGATGGGGATGGCGGAGAGCTTTGGCGAGGCGTACGCGAAGGCGGCGCTCGGTGCCGGACTCGACCTCCCCCTCACGGGAACAGTTTTCCTCTCGGTCGCCGACGCCGACAAGTCGCGCGCCGTCGCGCTCGGTGCGAGGCTGGAAGAGCTCGGCTTCGCACTGCTCGCGACGCAGGGCACGGCGGCGGCGCTCGGGCGCGCAGGGTTGGCCGGCAGGGTCGTCCGCAAGGTGTCGGAAGGCCGCCCACACGTGGTCGACCTCATGGTCAACGGGGAGATCCAGCTCGTGATCAACACGGCGACGGGGGCCCGGGCGCACCGGGACGGGGGAGCGATCCGGCGCGGCGCCCTCGAACACCGCATTCCGTACGTGGCGACAGTTGCAGGAGCGTTCGCGGCTGCCGAGGCGATCGCCGCACTGCGGCGCGGCACGCCGCCCCCGCGGTCCCTCCAGAGCTGGATGGCGGCCAGGACCTCAGGCACCCGACCAGAGACGTGAGAGTTGACAGTTGACAGTCAGAAGCTCACAAGTCGCAGCGGGCGGGCCGCTCTCCTTTGTTCTTGTCGCGGGGGGACTGTGAACTGTCAACTGGGTGGAGGGTGGGCGGAAGCTGTCGACTGCGTCAAGCGTCTGTCTGCGTCAAGCATCTTCCCCGCCGCGTCCATTCGGTGTACCCTGCGCGCGCCGCCGCGGCGATGCGGCGAGGAGGCGGACGATGACCTCGAAACTTGAACACGAATGGGAGCTGGAGCTGCCGGCCGCCACCGCGGAGCAGCTGCTTGCGGCGCTCACGACACGGGACAGGCTGTATGGGCAGAGCATCACCCTCGAGCCCGAGGACGATCCGGCCAAGGCCGTCGAGGTCTGGCTTGCGTCAGTCGAGAGCCTGGAGAAAGGCACATACCGCCTGGGCGTCTACGCGGAGCTCGCCGGGCCCAAGGAGTTCCTGGAACCTGCGCGCGACGCGGTTCAGGACATCGTCTCGGAGCAGGTCGAGGCAGCCGCGGCCGAGGCGGGCGAGGCGACCCTCATCGAGAGCAAACCGGCCTCGGAGGTCGAGTTCCGCAAAGTGCCCGAGAAAGACGAACGGCCGTCGCTCGTCATCCCCGAGTGGCTGGCGCCCGGCGAGGTGGACACGCCGTGGGAGTTCCGCTCCTACGACGCCAAGGGCGAATCGTGGCCAGCCGAGGACGTCATCCAGGCCCACGACCGCCTGGTGATCGTGCCGTTCAAGAGCCGACTGCTGCTGTATGCGCTGCCGCCCATCGAGGACGACGAGGAAGAGTAGCGCCGAGGGGCACACCGGCCGCCAAGCCGGCCCGTCGCTGACCGCGAGCTCGATCGGTCCCCGGTCGCGCCCCGTGAGTTGGCGTTGACGGCACGCGGTCGTGGTCGTTCCTGCGGCAATCGCCCCGCATTGGGTATCATTCCGGTGTGAGCCCGCAGACCGAGGTCCTGATCAAGCTTGCCCTCACCGCCGCCGGCCTCTGTGTGATCATTCTGCGCCGGCGTGCGGGGACCGAGACCACCAAAGCTGGCGCCGCGCTCGGTCTGCTCGCGGCGCTTTCCGCAGGGGCCTCCATCAACTTCTTCACCTTTCACCAGGGGCGGTTCACGCATTTCGGCGAGAACTTCCACTATCAGTTGGGTTCCAAGTACTTCCCCGAGTTGGGCTACGACGGCCTGTACGAGGCCTCGGTCGCCGCTCAGGCGGAATCGGCGCCGCGCCTTCCGCTTCCGCGCCTGATCCGTGACCTGCGCACCAACACCATCGTCCCGGTCCGAGGAGTGGACGAACAGCGGGAAGCGGTCATACGGCGGTTTACGCCGGAGCGGTGGCAAAGCTTCGTGAAAGACCACAGGGAGTTCCTCGATCCCTCCTACATCCATCACCTGAACGAGCTACGGCTCGACCATGGATACAACCCCACGCCGACCTGGACGTTCGTCGGCAGGCTCTTCAACGCCTGGCTTCCCTTGGACGCGAACACGATCCCGATTCTCGCGCTTCTCGATTGGGTGATTCTCGGCGTGACGTTCTTCGTCGTGTTCAGGACCTATGGCAGCGGCGTCGGAGCGACGGCGCTGGTCCTGTTCGGCGTCGGATACCCTTGGAGGTACGGCTGGGTCGGGGGCGGGTTCCTGCGGTACGACTGGCTGGCCGCTGTCGTCATCGGCACATGCATGCTGAAGCGGCGACGGTTCGCGGCGGCGGGGCTCCTGTTTGCGTACGGCGCGGCCGTGCGGGTGTTTCCTGCGCTGATCCTGGTCGGAGTCGCGGCGGTTGCGGTTCGGGATCTGGTGCGCAGCTCGAACCTGTCGTGGGCGGTTCGCTTCGCCGTCGGTGCCGTCGCCGGTGCCGGTGTGTTCTTTCTCGCCGGGGCGCTGACCGGCCGTGGGTTTGCCGCCTGGACGGAGTTCGAGCACAACATCGAGAAGCACCACGGAACGTGGAGCACCAACACCGCCGGGCTCGAGATGGTCTTTCTCACGACACCCCGGACAATGCTCAGCGCGATTCCGGACTCCTGGCCGCTGCCGGAACGGTGGGCGGCGTGGCAGGAGAAGATGACCAGCGCGCAGCGGGAGCGTCGGCCGCTCTACCTCGGCCTGGCCATCCTGCTCGTTGCGGGGGCTGCTGTTGCGGCTGCGGCCTCCAAGAGCGATGAGGGTGCGGCGATCGGGGTGACAGCAGTGTTTGCCGGGCTCGTGCTCTCCTGCTACTACTGGGTCGTTCTCGTTGTCCTCGCGTTCCGTCGCACTGCAGACGGCGCCGTGGGCGTCCTGGCGGCCAACGCGGCGGCGCTGATCACAGCACTGTTCACGGACGACACCCAGATTATCTTCGCGGTCTTCTCATGGGCCGTGCTGGCGGTCCTGGCGACGCTGATCGTGTCGGACGTGCGCCGGGCCGCGCGCTCTGGTTGGGGCGTGCCGCCCGTCGGCGGCGAGGAGAATGCCGCGCGTCGCCTGTCATGGGCGGGACGTCTCGGCACCGCCCGAAGGCCCGCAAGCGCGCCGGTCGCTACTCCGTGCCGAGGGTCGCGTGTGAGGCGAGCGCATCGCGCAGCTCGCGTGCAACGGTAGCCATGTCGAAGGGCTTTTGCAGGAAACGGAGCTCGCCCTGGGAGATCCTCCTTCGCACGGCTTCATCCTGGGCGTAGCCCGACATCAGGACGACCTTCACTGCCGGCCACCTTTCCTGCAGGCGGACGGCCAGATCGGTGCCCAACACGTCGGGCAGCAGGTAATCGGTGAGCAACAGGTCAAACCCCGGCTCTGGTGCAAGTGCGTCCGCCTCGGCGCCGCTGCCGACCGCAGTGACCCGATACCCAAGCATGGTGAGGACCTGCTGCAGGCCTTCCCGCGCACCCGTCTCGTCCTCCACGACCAGGACGCGCTCGCCTCCGCCCACCGCAAGGCGGGCGCGGTCGCCGACCGCGCCCGGCTCGACTTCAGCCTCCGGGTTGGTCGTAGTGGGCAGCACGACGCGAAACGTGCTCCCCTGGTTGACCTGGCTCTCCGCCTCGACGGAGCCGCCGTGACCGGTGACGATGCCGTGCACGACGGACAGCCCCAGACCGGTGCCCCTACTCGCGTCCTTGGTGGTGAAGAACGGCTCGAACAGCCGTGCCTTGGTCTCCTCCGTCATGCCAGTTCCCGTGTCCATGACCTCCAGGATGGCGTTGCCGCCCTCCGTGCGAGCGCGGATCGTGAGGCGTCCACCCTGCGGCATCGCATCTGCTGCGTTCACGACGAGGTTCATCAGCACCTGCTCGAGCTGCCCACGATCCCCCATGACGGGGATTGACCCGTCGCCAAGCTCGAGTGAGACCCAGACGTTCTCCCGCACGAGCCGCATCATCTGCGAGAACTGCCGCACCACCTGCTTGAGGTCGAGCCGCTCGAGCCGCCTTGCCTCCTGCCGCGAGAAGAGCAGGAGTTGGCGGGTCAGCGCAGCCCCGCGCTTGACCTGCTCCTGCAGCTCAAGGCTCGTCGCACCGAAACGAACCGGGTCGGTCAGCTGGGAAGGCAGCGCCTGGCTCAGGCTCAAGAGCGCCTGAAGCACGTTGTTGAAATCATGCGCGATCCCCCCTGCGAGCCGCCCGACCGCCTCCATCTTCTGCGCCTGGCGGAGCTGTATCTCGAGGTGCATGCGCTCGGTGATGTCGCGGACGGTGAGCAGGTATGCAGGTTCCTTCTTGAACCGGATCGTGGTCCCGAGCGCCTCGATCCACCGTTCTTTGCCGGATGCCGTCCGCTGACGGTACCGGCCGGGAGAAGGTTGCGTGCCGGCCGACATCAGCGCCAGGTCGCGGAGGGCCGCCTCCCGGTCGTCGGTGCAGACGAAATCGAGCACGGATACGCCGGCAGCCGCTTCGGGCGAGGGGAGATCCGCGATCCTGGCAGCCGCCGGGTTGACGAAGAGGGCATGGCCCTGTGGGTCCGTGATGATGACGGCATCCGCCATCGCATCCAGCACCGACCTGACGAGCTGTTCGCTCTCGCGCAACGCGTCCTCGGCCAGTTTGCGCTCCGTGATGTCAGTGAGGAAGTGCAGGACGGCTGGCATGCCTCCCCAGTTGACCATGACTGCGCTGTTTTTCGCCCACTTGACGTCACAGTTCTTGGTGGTGAGGCGGAGCTCGTAGACCGTGGGAACCTCGAAGCCTTGCATTCGACGTTTGTAGTTGGTCAGCACCATGTCGCGATCATCGGCATGGACAAAGCCGAGCAACGGCTTTCCAAGTAGGTCACTTTCCGAGTAGCCGGAGAGCGCCACCGTTGAGGGGTTGACATACTGGAGCACACCTTCTTGCGAAATGATGATCGCCTCGTTCGCATTCTCCACCACGCTGCGGTAGTCCTGCTCCGATCGCTGAAGCTGCTCCTCGGCTCGCTTGCGGCCTATCGCGAGGGCGACCTGCCGCGACACGAAGGTGAGGATATCCTTCTCCCGCTCTCCGTAGCGGACTCCCTCGGTGTAGGTCTGCACCGCGAACACGCCCAGTGTTTGGTCGCCGAAGACCAGGGGTACGCCGAGCCAATCGATGGATGGCGCACCGATCTCCTCCACCTCCCCCCGCCGGCGGAGCTCTTCGAAGACCTCAGGGGTTGCCAGCAAGGGCTTGCCGGTTCGCAGCACGTACGCGGTCAAGCCCCGCCCCGGCGGCTCGGGCCCGGGCGGGTTGTCCTCCTCGTCCACGTAGTAGGGGTAGCTGATCAGATCAGCGACGGGGTCGTGCAGGGCGACGTAGAGGTTCCTTGCCTCCATCAGCCGTCCGACGATCCCATGGATGGCGGCGAAGAGTCCTTCCAGATTCGTCGCGTGCTGAGCGGCCTCCGAGATCGCATAGATGGCAGCCTGCGAGCTTTCGGCGAGTTTGCGCTCACTGATGTCGCGGACCACCGCGAGGACCCGCCCCTGGCCACCGATCAGCGACCGTCGAAGCGCCACTTCAGTCCAGAACTCCTGGCCGTTCTTGCGCCGCGCCAGCCACTCGAAGACCTGCGGGCCTTCGTCGCCAGCCCGGCGGATCCGGGCCTCGATCTCCTGCTGGACGTGCGGCGGGTGCCGCGGCGACAGGTCAGCCATGGTGAGCCGCAGCGCCTCGTCACGGGTGTATCCGAACAGGTCGAGCATCGTTGCGTTGAGGTCGAGGATCGCCCCCGTCTCGGCATCGTGGACGAATATCGCATCGCCGGTTGCGTCGAACACCTCGCGGTAGTTGCGCTCACTCTGCCGCAGCGCCTCGTCGATCCGGGCGACCCTGACCAGCTGTTTGGAGAGCGAGTCCGCCATCAGGATGACCATGCCCATGAACGCGTACTCGATCAGATAGACGGAGTGGATCAGGCCAGTCCCGAGAGCAGCGTCGTTCAGCGCGGCGATGAACAGGATGCCGGTGGCCGCGAGGAGGAGTCTGGCGCGACGACGTTCCCCCGAGCGGTACTGGGCCGCGCCTGCCGCGAAGACGAACACGAAGACGGAGAGGCTGACGAGGTCGTGGACCGCGCTGAGCGGACCGGCCGCTACCTCGTTGTAGGTCGCGCTGAGGCCGAACGGCAGGCTCAGGTGCTTGACTAGGGGGACCTCCGTAAAGAGCAGGTCGAAACCGCCGAGGAGTGCGGCGACGAGGACGGCCCCGAAGCCGATGCTCACGCCGACGAGAAACCTGCCGGGGCGGCGGTTCGTGTAGCGCGCGGCGAAGACCAAGAGGCCGATCGCCCCGAAGCTGAGGACGCCAACCTGCAGGAGCTGCCAGAGCCGCCCTGCCTCGGGCGAGGGCGCGCTGTAGAGGAACGCGCAGCAGACGTCGTAGAGGCACAATGCGAAGGCGAGGTGGGCGAAGCTCAGCACCTCCCGGGACATCCGCGTGCGAATGTGGATCACGAGAAAGTGCGCCGCCAGGTAGGCGTTGATGCTCGCCATCAGCAGCGGGGGGATCGACCAGCCGTTCACCATTGCCCGGACCCGAGAGTCACGACTAGGATACTCCCGAGGGCGGTCCGCGCGCCCAGGGATGCCTCTCAAGGCTGGTCACCCACCACCGCACGGTGGATCCCTCTCGGCCCATTTGCCTCTGGGGCGTGGTCCGTGCGGTGGTCCTACAGCTGAACCTGCCCTTCCCTGAGGCGCAACGTTGGCCGCGGGGAGTCCGGACTCGCCCTTCAACCCTGACGGAGTATGATTGCTTGGAGAATCCAAGAGACGCGGAAGCTCATTTCTATGCTCGCTATTTCGGTGGTGAGCGGCGAGAGGAGAAGGCCATGGCACGGCAGACAGGCGAGGTACTCGGGATGCTGTTCCTTGCGCATGCAGCGGTGGCGCAGTTCATCCAGCAAGGGAGCAAGCTGGTCGGCAGCGGTGCCCTTGGGGCCGCAGGTCAGGGTTTCTCGGTGGGTATCTCGGCGGACGGCAACACCGCGATCCTGGGCGAGATCGGTGATAACAGCTCCGGCGCCGCGTAGGTGTTCACGCGAACCGGAAGTGTGTGGACGCAGCAGGGCGACAAATTGGTTGGTAATGGCACAGTCGGACCGGGGGCAGGGCAGGGCTGGTCGGTGGCGATATCCGCGGACGGCAACACCGCCGTCGTCGGTGGGTCAACTGACACCTCGAATGCTGGTGCCACGTGGGTATACACGCACAGCGGGGGGGTGTGGTCACAGCAGGGCGGCAAGCTGGTCGGCACGGGCGCCGTTGGGGGTGCGGCGCAGGGCGCCTCGGTGGCGGTCTCGGCGGACGGCAAAACCACTATCGTCGGAGGCCGGGCGACAACTCCAATGCCGGCGCCGCGTGGATCTTCTCGGTGCCCGCCTACGTCGCCTGGGTGCCGGTGGCGAGCCACAACGCCGGCAAGAACAACAGCCAGTGGCGCAGCGATCACGGCCTGCTCAACCCAGGCACGGTGGCAGCCAACGCGCAGATCACGTACTTCGGCAGCGACGCCCTCCTGAGCAACACGACCTCCGTGGGGGCGGGGGTGCAGTCAGTCCTGACCGATGTGGTCGGGCAACTTGGCGCCAGCGGTTCAGGAGCGATCGAGGTTCTCTCGGACCAGCCGCTCAAGGTGACGGCGCGGACGTACGACCAGGTCATGTCCACGGCGAACTGTTATGCCGACGGCACGCAAGGGCAGGACTACCCGGCGGTGATTACCAGCGGAGGTCTGTCGGCGGGGCAGAGCGCGTACCTCGCAGGACTGACCGAGGACGCCTCGTACCGGTGCAACATCGGGGTGGTCAACACGGGGACGGCAAGTGCGATGGTGCTGGTGGAGCTTTTCGATGGGGCGGGGACGAAGCTCACCGAGTACACGGTGTCGTTGGCCGTGGGGCAGTGGGCGCAGGAGACGCAGCCGTTCCTGAACAAGGGGTTGCAGACGGCGATGGACCGTGGGTACGCGAAGATCACGGTGCAGACGGGATCGGGGGTGTTCGGGTTTGCCTCGGTGATCGACAACATCACCAACGACCCGACCACGGTAGCGATGCAGCGGTAGCGACGGTCTCTACTGCGGAGTCGTTGCGACGAGCGAGCACGGCGGCGGCCCGCTCATGGGACGGCTCCCACCATGAGTATGCGCGATCGAACGTCGCAATTCAGCGGCTCTGAGAGGTATCAGCAACTCGATGAACCCGTTACCGCAACACGAATCGGCTTGGCCGAAGTCCCGGTACCATTGCACGACGCCCTTCGATTGCAGCAGCCCACACCGGCGAGGTGTTGTTGGGCGTGCCGTGACATCCGCCGCAAATAGGAACCCTGCTTTGACCGGCTGAGCGTATCGAACTAGGATGCACGAAGGCATCTTCGTCGTCCGACCTTGGAGCAGGCAAGAATGAGCGACGCCGCTGGGACATGGCCTCCGGGACCCGAAGGCAACTTCGAGCAGTACCGCCAGAAGGTCCTCCGGCTCCTCAAGTACCTTGAGGAATTCGTCAAACTCAAGGGCGCCACCCCCGTGTTGGATGTTGCCCGGTACGTAGACGACGGTTTGCTGCTCTGGTTCAACGATCTCCCAAGGACGGATGGAGTCTTCTGCCAGGCTTGGGAGGAGCCACCGGAGGGCCAAGCTGACTTTTGGCTCAGTGTTCAGAAGCAAGACTTGCCCGCGTGCCCCCCTCTCGATCCGGATGTGGAACCGTGGGTAGAAGTGGCAGATGTTCAAGCCTCCGACGGCCCCGAGCCACGACTCAGCGCGACTGCATACTTGCCGGTCGCGCCGGCCAAACCGGAAAGCCCTTCCTCAGAGCCCAATGCGGAAGACGACGGGAATGAAGAGCCACAACCGCACGTGTCGCAACACAAGCTGGAGGAGCATCCAGAGGTCAGCGAAGCATGGAAACGGTATCTGGCCAAGTGGCGACCGTGGGCCCGTGAACACGCCCGACGGGCTTCCGTGCAGCGGGTCTACGCATCGTTGTATAGCGCCTATCAGAAGCAGAAGCGCTTTGGCGAAGCGTATGAGCTCGTTGTCGGCCTGGGGCTCCTATCGTCGAATCGGCACGAAGGGCAACGCGTACGCCGTCATGTTGTCGCTGCGCAGGCACAGTTGGACTTCGACGCTAAGCGCGGTGTGATCTCGCTCCGATGCCCACCACCACCGGAGGGGGCCCGGTTGCGTATCGAGGACGAGTTTCTTGAGCCTGACGAAAGGCCTCTGCCCGAAGCCTACCTGGCTGTCCAAGAACAGCTTGGGCTGGTCGGCGACGCCATTTGGGATCGGGCTCAAATGGACCCGGTGCTTCGAAGCTGGGCGAACTCGATCCCGCCGGCCCCAGGGCCCCAATTTCTGAGCAACCTGGAACCCCCGGCGGACGCGGGGGATGGCCCGACAGTTAGTTTTTCACCGGCCCTTGTGCTCCGCCGACGCACCGCTCGAGGCACGCTCGCCATGTATCAACGGCTGGCTGCCATGATTGCCGAGGGTGCTCCAATCCCCTTTGGGCTCGCCCGCCTCGTGGACCTTCTCGAGGATGGACCCGGCCGCTCCAGGGAGTCCGATCCAGAATCGCCAGAGCCGAGCGCCGGGGTTGAGCCGGCCGAGCTGTATTTCCCACTTCCTGCCAACGACCAACAACGCTCAGTTGTCGATCAGCTACGCCGCAGCCGTGGGGTCCTTGTCCAGGGACCGCCTGGGACCGGGAAGAGCCAGACCATCGCCAATCTGGTGTGTCACCTCCTCGCAAACGGGAAGCGCGTTCTCGTGACGAGCGAGACTGCTCGCGCCCTTGCTGTCCTGAAGGAGAAGATCCCGAAGGAGGTTCAGCCGCTGTGCGTGAGTCTCTTAGGCGCTGACACGGCATCGTTCTCAGATCTCGAGGGAGCCGTGAAAGCCATCAGTTTGAGACACACGCAGTGGTATCCAGACACGGAAAAGGACCTGGGGAAACGGATCGCAGGCTCCGAACGCGAGTTGTGCGAATTGAGAACCGGACAGGCGGCGGCGGAACGCCAGCTTCGGGAGCTTCGGGAGGCCGAAGCGAGAGAGGTCACCATAGGCGACGCTGCCTTTCGGGGCACGGCGGCCACGATCGCCAAGAGGGTCGCGTCGGACCGCTCACGCTTCGAGTGGCTCCAGTTGCCTGATTCGGCCAAGACGGAGCCTCCTCTGTCGGGACAGGAGACCACCGAGCTGCTCCGCCTGCTCCGGGAGTTTCCCACCGCAAAGCCGGACGACAATGCGAGGCCCATCGCTCCTCTTGAGGGACTGCCCGCACCAAGCGTCTTCGCACAGTGGGTCGCAGCGGAACAGCGTGCGCACGCAAAGGCTTCGAGCCACGCGAGCCTACTCCAGGATCCACGGCTGCAGGGGTTCTTCAACGTAGCCAGTGACGTGCGAGCATCTCTCCGTTCGGCTTTGCGGGAGTCTCTCGCGGCGTTCGATGTCGTGAGGCGGCGCACCGAGCCCTGGCTCCCTCCTGCATTGAGCGAGATCCTGGCCGGGCGAGACGCTCCTTGGTTGGTGAGGGCTGAACGGACGCGGGAGGTCCTGCTTCGTCTCGGTGACAAGCCGGGGGCGGCGGACCGCATTCATCTGGATCTTCCGGAGGGATACTCAGAGGATCGAATCATTGGCGACGCGAGGGCTGTCCTCGAACGCCTCAAAGCTGGCGGCAGATGGAGTCGATTCGGTTTCCGCCCCAGTTGGGTCAGGGGCCGTGAGTACCTCAGGGACCGTGTTCGGATCGATGGCACGGGTGCGGCTTCGCCTGAGGAACTTGAGAAGTTGATTGTCGTCCTGGAGGTGCGCCGCGAGTTGTCCTACTCGGAGGCTCTTTGGTCTTCTGAGCCAGCAGCGCTGACCCCGGCGCTGCAAACCAGGGCGGCCGGACTCCAAGAGAACCTGGCAGCTCTCGAGATCGTTTTTGCCCTGCAACGAAACGTGCACGAGATATCTAAAGCGGTGTTGAGCTTGGAACCTCCCGCGCGCCTGCCGGAATGGTCCGATCAGGGCATTGCTCCGCTGATTCAAGTGCTCGATGCGGCGGGAGCTGCCGACGAGGCAAAGCGCGCTTCAGCTAACTTGGACGCCGCCGCAAAGACGTTGGATGAGACCGTTGCGGTTGGCGGTGCAAATGACGTCAACCGTGAGCTGCTCCGGGCCTTGATCGAGCGCAACGTGCAGGGCTGGGCGGAGGCCCATGCGCACGCCGAGCTTCTCGCGCGGCGGCAGGCACGACTTCGCAGGCTTGAGGCTCTCTCTGGGCAACTGTCGGCAATGGCGCCGCCGCTTTGGGACCAACTACGGTCCACGGCGAACGACCCACAGTGGGACTCGAGGTTCGCGTCGTTCGAGGCGGCGTGGCAGTGGGCTTTTGCCGACCGGTGGCTCGCGGGTTTCCGTGGACCTGAAGCGGTTGGTAAGGCGGAAACCGCGATCCGGCGCTCGCTTGCGAAAATTGCTGAGACCACCGCCAAGCTCGGAGCGGCGAAAGCATGGCAGCACTTCCTCACCCGGCTGACTGGCCGCCAACGGATGCACCTTGAGGCGTGGAAGCAGGATGTGAAGGCCATCGGGAAGGGAACCGGAAAGAGGGCCGCCGGGCTCCGCGCTGCGGCTCGAGAGAGCATGGCGGTTTGCGTCGAGGCCATCCCAGCATGGATCATGCCCCGGTACAGGGTGGCGGAGTCGTTTGACCCGAAGCCCGAGATGTTCGACTACGTCATCGTTGACGAGGCGAGTCAGATGGGCATCGAGGGCCTCTTCCTGTACGGCCTCGCGAAGCAAATCGTCGTTGTCGGGGACGACGAGCAGATCAGTCCCGCAGGGGTTGGAATCCCCGTCGCCGCGGTTGCCGCGTTGGCTGCCCTCCATCTGCCGGGGATTCCCTTCGCGGCGACTCTGGGTTCCACCGCCAGCGTCTACGGCGACGCACAGATCCGCTTCGGAGGCAAGACGGTCCTTCGCGAGCACTTCCGTTGC
>PMLC01000078.1 GCA_003158745.1 Acidobacteriota bacterium | reverse complement strand
GGCACGGGGCTCGGCCTCTCGGTCACGCAGGGCATCGTCACGGGCCTGGGTGGCCGGATCGAGGTCACCTCTGAGATCGGCAAGGGCAGCACGTTCCGGGTCGTCCTGCCGATGCTGGCGACGGCTGAGCCGAACGAGAGCCTCGCTGATCCGCGCATCGATGCGGGGTCGAGCCCGGCCGTGCGAGGCGAACGGATCCTCGTCGTCGAGGACGAGGAAGACGCACGAGCCGGGCTGATTGAAGCGCTCGGGATGCTCGGCTACCGGATCGTCGGCGTGGGGAGCGGAGAGGAAGCGCTCCGGGCCGCTGGGGATTCGGAGTTTGACCTTTTGCTGAGCGATGTGAAGCTGCCAGGCGTCCAGGGTGGAGCTGTGGCCCGCTTGCTGAAGGCACGCTGGCCGTCGATGAGGGTGATCGTGATGTCCGGGTACACCGAGGACGTAGCGATGCGGGCCGAGCTCGGCAGCGGATCGTTCCGCTTCCTGCAGAAGCCGTTCGACATGAAGACGCTGGCCCGCGAGGTGCGGGCGGCGCTGGAGGACAGTGCCTAAGCGTGGGGGCATCTCGCGAAGTGAAAACTCCGGCCCGAAAAGAGCTTCGCGCCGCAGGCAGGGTCCCGGTCGTACGAGAGCGGCCGGACGGGCCCATAGGGACTACCCATGGATGAGCTGACATCGCTATCCGCCGCCATAGTTGACGCGCTCGACGCGCCGCTCTTGGTAGTGGACCGTGACCTCAGAGTCATCTCCTGCAACAAGAGCTTCAGGCGTTGGGCTGAGCGACTCGGCCACGAGTCCAGTCCTGTCGGCAGCTCCCTCGTGGAAGTCGTCCCGTTCCTGTCGCCCCTGGGCACCCAGGACTTCGAGAACGTATTTGCAACTGGAACTTCCCTGGTGACCGAGGAGCGCATCGAGGTCGGCGGGGTCGCCGCGACAGCAGAGGTCCGGAAGCTCCCGGTGTGGGTCAACGGCGAGGTGGTTGCCGTTGCGACAGTCATCCGTGACGTGTCGCAGCGACGGCAGCTGGAGGATAGCCTGCGGCTGAAGGACGCGGCCATCGAGCTTTCGGCCAGCGGCATCGCGCTCTGCAACCTCGAAGGGGCGATCACCTACGCCAACCGTGCGTTCGTCGCGCTCTGGGGGTGCGCCGAGGCTCAGGAGATCGTCGAGAAACCGTTCGGAACGCTGTGGCAGGCGCGCGAGACGGCGGAGAGTGCGCTCGCCGGCCTCGGGGCCCGGGGGGCCTGGTCCGGGGAGTTGATGGCACGCCGTCTCGACGGATCGCTTTTCGCAGCTCATCTGTCGGCGAGCTTCGTGTTGCAGGAAAACGGCCTGCCTCCTTGTGTGATGGCCGTGGTGTCCGACCTGTCCGAACGACTCGGCATGGAAGAGGCGCTGGCGGACAGCGAGGCGACACTTCGAACCCTCCTGGACATCAATCCGGACGAAGTCCTTCTCGTGGACCCCGGCGGGCACGTGCTGGTGGCAAACCCCGCCGCAGCGTTCGGGTTCGACCGGCCGCTCGGAGAGATCCTCGGACGGCGGTTGAGCGACCTTCTGACTCACGATGAAGCCGAGTTGGTTAAGGCACATAAGGACGTGGCGATACGGACCGGACGCACCGTCCGCTTCGAGGCGAGCGCCAGCGGGCGCGTCCGCGACTATCGGATCTGCCCGATCGGCGACGGCCGGGGAGGCGTGACGACTCTGGCTCTGTTCAGGCAGGACGTCACCGAACGAGCTACTTCAGGCTTGGCGTTGCGGGAGGCCAACCGTGCCCAGCAGGCCCTCATCGATGCGGCTCCGTTCGCGATTGTGGGGTTGTCGCGCGAAGGGCTGGTGAAGCTCTGGAATCGGGCAGCCGAGCGGTGGTTTGGCTGGAGCGAGGCTGAGGTCATCGGGCATCGCTTTCCTGCCGTGCCGCACGAAGCCGAGCACGGCTTCAGCGCGATCCTCGATCGAGTCTTGCGAGGAGGGCCCATCCAAACGGCCGAGGTCGTCTACCGTCGGCGCAGCGGGAAGCCGATCGAACTGATGTTGTCGGTGGGCCCGGTTTTCGGGCCGAATGCGGAGGTTGCAGACCTCGTGTTGGTGGCGGCCGACACGACCGAACGCAACCGGATGCACGGGCTGCTCGTCGACGCGCAGAAGATGGAGGCGGTCGGCCGCCTCGCGAGCGGCCTGGCTCACGACTTCAACAACCTGCTGCAGGGGATCCTGAGTCTCGTCGAGGTGCTGCGCATCCACCCGGCATCCTCGGAACGCATAGCCGGCGTCGCCCGTGCCCTCCAGGAGCGCGCCCAGCAGGGGGCAGCGCTGACTCGTCATCTCATGTTGCTCTCCCGCCGAGTCGAGCCGCACATCGAGACACTTGACCTCGGCAAGATCGTTGCCGAAGAGGTCGAACTGCTTCGCACGATGCTGCCGGCCAACATAGCGGTTGAGCAGGAGCACGCGTCGCAAAGGCTCGAAGTCCTGGGCGATCCGGAGCAACTCAAGCAGGTCGTGATGAACCTCGCGGCCAACGCCGCCGCGGCGATGCCTGACGGCGGTCGTCTCCTGTTGCGCACGGGTCGGTCGGGTGACGGCTGGGTGTGGCTGGAAGTGAGCGATACCGGCGTCGGGATTCCAGCGGCGATCCAGCACAGGGTCTTCGAGCCGTTCTTCACCACGAAGGACCCCGGGAGGTCGAGTGGCCTGGGTCTCACGGTGGTCAAGGACATCGTGAGCCGGCACCAGGGGCG
>PMLC01000005.1 GCA_003158745.1 Acidobacteriota bacterium | reverse complement strand
GCACCTATTTGCGGATAGACTCTAGTAGTTCATCTGTCGACGGGGCTAGCTCGTCGACGCTCTCATGACGGACCGGCATCGGCGCTAGCCCAGGTTTCGGTTCTCAAGCTACCATTGCTCCAGTTTTCGGGCATAGGGTCAATAGCGATGCAGCACCGCGGGTCAACCTGAGGTGTCGCCGATCGTCACACAATGGACGGGGTTGAGGCTTAAGAAGAATGGACCGACCAACGTTCGAGAAGGGAGATCGTCCGATGAAACGCCTGGTTGTGGGCTTTTTGTCCGCTGCCGCACTTCTAGCCATCTTGTGGCTTCAGCCTGCCGTTGTCTGCCTCGCCAATGAGGTTGCCACCAACCGCGGGAGCGCGACCTCCTTCGAGAATGGTTGGCCAAGGACGATCCAGAGCGACGACGAGAAGGTCGTCGTGTATCAACCGCAGCTCGATCGCTGGCAGAACAACCACCTCGCCGGACGCGCGGCTGTCTCGGTCGAGACCAAGGTCAACCCGCAGCCAAAGTACGGGGTGATGTGGTTCGAGGCGCGCACCGAGGTGGACAAGGAAACACGGCTGGTGTCGCTGGACGACATCGTGATCTCCAGGCTCACATTTCCGGTCGAGAGCGCAGACCAGAGTCACGACGTGGATGTGTTGCGGGAGCACGCTCCGGAATGGTCGGGGTCGATATCGCTCGATCGCCTCGAGGCGATGCTCATGTTTGAGAAGGCGGAGCGGCGAACAACGAAGATTCAGGTCAACAACGACCCCCCTCGCATCATCGTCAGCACCCGGGCCGCCGTCCTCATGCTGGTGGATGGTCCTCCGGCCTTGCGCCCGGCCGGCGCACCGTCGCTCCTGCGTGTTATCAACACGCGTGCACTGCTGTGGCAGGACCAAGAGACCGGCAACTACTGGATGCCGTTGGGCGACAAGTTCGTTTGTGCGAGCTCCCTGGAAGGTCCATGGAAGGTGAATGAACCGCCCGTCAAGGTGTCGGTGGCAGCGAAGGCTGCAATTGAAATCGAGCGGAAAGCCGACGCCGTTCAAAGTGCAAGCGACGAACAAGGAAATCAGCCCGGCAACGAACTGAAGGCCGAGACCCCTCAAGCAGAGCCCAAGCAGGAGGCACCGCCCCCTGACACGCTGCCCGATATCTACGTCAGCACGGTTCCTGCCGAACTGGTTGTGCTCGATGGTGAGCCCAACTACTCGCCAATCGCCGGCACCCAGTTGCTGACGGCCACCAACACGACGGGCAACGTCTTCGTGCACGTGCCCGATCAGGAGACCTACGTGCTGCTTTCCGGGCGTTGGTTCAAGTCGAAGTCGCTCACGGGACCCTGGCAGTATGTCGCGCAGGACCAGCTTCCGGGCGACTTCGCCCGTGTCCCCGAGAACGACCCGAAGGGCGATGTTCTCACCTCGGTGGCAGGGACACCCAGCGCCCAGGAAGCCGCTATCGCCAACACGATCCCTCAGACCGCGACGGTCAGGCGCTCCGAAGCGAGATTCGAAGCGAGCTATGACGGCGAGCCGAAGTTCGAACCGATCGAGTCAACACCATTGTCCTACGCTGCCAACACGCCTACGCCGGTGATCCGTGTCGACGAGAGGAGTTACTTCGCGGTGTCGAACGGCGTGTGGTTCGCGGCAACTTCTCCAACTGGTCCGTGGACGGCCACGGACCGCGTTCCGGCAGTCATCTACACCATCCCCCCGAGCTCGCCGATGCACTACGTGACCTACGTGCGGGTCTACGACGCGACGCCAGAGGTGATCTACACCGGGTACACCCCAGGGTACCTCGGTTCCTACCTCTCCGATGATGGGGTCGTGGTGTACGGAACCGGCTGGACCTACCGGCCGTGGGTGGGCGCACTGTGGTTCGGGTCACCGGTGACATGGGGGTTTTCCGCCGGGTTCGGCTGGAGTTCCTGGGGCGGTTGGGGGTGGAGCTTCGGGTTGGGTTGGAACTCGTGGTGGGGGCCTGGCTCCTTCTACCATCCTTGGTGGGGTCCCTGGTGGGGCGGCGGCTGGGGTGGGTGGTACGGTGGTTGGCGAGGTTGGGGCAGTGGGTTGTGGGGAGCGCACTGGACCGGCCGGAACATCACCTTGAACAACCACAACATCTACAACCGCTGGGGTAGGAACGTCGTCGTCAACCGCCAACCCCTTCGCTCCGGCGTGAATGCAACCCGCCAGGGTGCGGTCGGGTCCGGCGGACAGCGTGGCGTCAGGCACCTGCCAGAGGCGCAGTCGAGGCCCATCGGTGCCGCGTCTGGGACGCGGCAGTCCGTCGTGGGTTCCGCGAACGCCGCGAAGCCGGCGGCTGGCGGTCGTGCTGTGACATCTACCAGGTCCCGCCCAACGAACGACCTCTTCGCCGGGAAGGACGGAAGTGTGTACCGGCGCGGCAGTGGAGGGTGGGAACGCCACGACGGGAGAATCTGGCAGCCGGTCCGGCCACGCTCCGGAGGGGAGGGCGTCCATTCGCTCGAGCGCGAAAACTTCGGGCGCAAGCTGGGAGAATCCCGGGCCCGGAGCATCGGCGCGAATAGGCTCAAGCCCAATGTCAACAAAGGCGGGGGGAGGGGCGGGGCCAAGAAGAACCCGAGGAAGTAGCCGTTTCGCTGATACGAACCCGCGCCTCTGCGTGGGTTAGGGTCAGGATGACGGTCATACTGATCTTCGACAGTGTGATTCGTGAAGTATTTCATGTTGCATGAGTTATGAGACGTGGTTCTGATTTTGGCACTACATTCCACGGTTTGGGTCGAGGGCTCCTCGGGGGCGGTGGATCAGCGTCTCCCAGGTGTGTCACCGTGGCCGGTGGCCTGACGCCGGCCGCGACGAGCGCCTGGTGGGCGTGGCCCTGCGGCTCCGTACGGAGCCGGTAGCGCTCGCCATCGAGGGTCATGTCGACCGCCGAAAGCTGCCGGAGATCCCGCATCAGATCCGGCCACGAAACCCGTCGTGGCGCTCACGTTCGCCGTGACCACCCAGGCCACCGTGGTGAGCGT
>PMLC01000052.1:17969-39418 GCA_003158745.1 Acidobacteriota bacterium | reverse complement strand
TCCCGGGTGCTGCGATGGCGACGGAAGCTGGCGAGGCGCGGAGCTTCGGCGTCGCGGCACCCGGGGCAAGGCTCCCCGAGATACGGACAATCCCCTATGCAATGGGTACCGCAGTGGATACCGTGTATGACGATCTCATAATGTCCCGTCCACGAGAGTCGGTGGCGCTCTCGGCACGCCTCTCCCCCTGACAACACACCGCTATTCGAGCCCATCTTCGTGAGATCGTGATACGCGGTACCCATTCACTGCGTGAGGATCCACGCCGCGGCAAACCGCTCCAGCTCACGCTGAAGGGGCTCTACTCCTGGCGCACCGGCGACTGGCGCATCGTCTACCGCATCGAAGCCGAGCGCATCGAGATCCTCGTTGTCACGACCGGCCACCGCCGCGAGGTCTTCGAGCGCGTCCGCGAGCTGCTCAGGTAGGCAACTTCCGGGGGCGCTCCGCTTCAGCTGCGCCCGTACGTGCCGCCTTGCGCCTCTTGCGCAAGAAGGTGAGATGGTGATACGCGGTACTGATGGTACTGATGCGCGGTACCAATGGTACCGATAGGCTTCGGTGCGACCCTCTACGCGTCAAGGTCAGGGGCCCTGTAGTCGGCGAGATCCATGTCGAGTGAAGCATCGAGAGCCGCCAGCCTCGCGACTGTGTTTGCGCCAAGGATCATCACCGGCCAGCTCTCCAGCGCGTCAATCCACAGGACCATTGTGACGCTGATACCCTTCTTGGTCCGAAGTGCAGCGAGCTCCCGTCTCCTCGGCCACACTGTCTCGATGACCTTCAGAAGCGGCGGTTCGATGTTGTCACCCGTCACGTCGAGTGATTTCTCCCAGAACGTTTCCACAGAAGGCGTGTTCCTGCTTCCAAAAGGCTCACCCTTCCGCCGTACCATGTCCGGTTGAACGCCGAGCAGGGCAGAAGTCTCCTCAAAGTCCAACCGGTCCCCGCTCAAGACGAGCATTACCCGAATCCTGGCCAGATTCTCAGTCACTGGACCTCCTAATGGGTACCGTGTATGACGATCTCACAATTATCTCCGAATATCCCTGCCGGCTTTCCCATTCGCCGTCTCCAGCCGCTCGCAATCGACCTTGATCGGGTATCACTTCATTACCTTCCCAAGCATGGCCGGCTGCTTTCTTGTTTTACAGATGCCGCCTTCGGCACCAGTTTCTCACCTTCTCTTCTTCGTCCGTGCATGTCACATCGCTCTCCAACCACGAATCTAGCACCCCCCAGTCGCCGCGAAGCGCCAGCAACCAGAGCTGGGCTCCGCGTCACTCGGCTGGCTCGGCGTGGCGGAAGTGGCCGAGCTCCTCGACGTTGCCGGCGGGGCCGGGGATCGGCGAGGGGATTCGGCCGCGGCAGTCCAGCCCGAGCTCGCGGGCGGATTCGAGCACCGATAGGATCGCGGCCTCGCGGACGACCGGGTCGCGCACGACGCCGCCCCTGCCGACCTGGCCTCTCCCCGCCTCGAACTGCGGTTTGATGAGCGCCACGAGGTCACCGTCGGCTGCGAGGACCGGGATCAGCGCCGGGAGCACGAGGCGGAGCGAGATGAACGAGACGTCCACGGTGACGAGGTCGAACGGGCCGGGGACGTCGGCCGGGGCGAGCAGGCGCGCGTTGACGCCCTCCATGACCACGACCCTGGGATCCTGCCTGAGCCGCCAGTCGAGCTGGCCGCGGCCGACGTCGAGCGCGACCACCTGCGCCGCGCCGCGCGAGAGCATCACGTCGGTGAAGCCGCCGGTCGAGGCGCCGACGTCGAGGCACCGCCTGCCGGCCGGGTCGACCCCGAACGCATCGAGCGCGGCGGCCAGCTTGACGCCGCCACGCGATACCCAGGGGTGATCCTGGCCGACGAGCTCGATTCGCGCCTCTGGCGCCACGGCCTTCCCGGCCTTGTCGGCCAGCTCGCCGTCGACGCGCACGACTCCGGCCAGGATGAGGCTCTGGGCCCGGGCCCGGGACGACGCGAGGCCGCGCTCGACGAGCGCTTGGTCCAGCCGCACTCGTGCCTTGGCCACGAGCGATGCTAGCATTGCCCCGGCTATGCTGGGGAAGCACATTTCCGCGCTGGTCCGGGCGATGCGGCCCCGCCATTGGCTCAAGAACGGCTTCGTTCTCGCTCCAGCGGTGTTCGCGGGCCACGCTCTGGATCCGGCGGCGATGTTGAAGGCCGTTTCGGTGGCCGTCGCCTTCTGCCTGGTTTCCTCGGCGGGGTACCTCGTCAACGACGTGCTCGACCGCGAGGCCGATCGCAACGACCCCGTCAAGAGGTTCCGCCCCGTCGCCGGCGGCGAGATGTCGGTCGCCGCGGCGCTCTCGTGGGCGGCGATCCTCTACGTCGTCGCAGTCACGGCGGCGTTCAGGAGCGGGCGGTCCGTGGTGCTCCTGCTGGTCGGGTACGTCGTGCTGACCCTGCTCTACTCGCTGTTCCTCAAGGCCATCGCCGTCGTGGACGCGATGGCGCTTGCCACCGGATTCCTGCTACGCCTGGTGGCCGGCGCGGTGGCGATACCGGTCACGATCTCCCCGTGGCTCATCGTGTGCGGCTTCCTCCTCGCCCTCCTGCTCGCGTTCGGCAAGCGCCTGCCGGAGGCCGAACACACCGGGGGGCGCTCGCCTATGTATCCCCAGTCGTACCTCCACGACGTGGTCACGATGCTCTCCGGGGTCACGCTGGTCGCCTATACGCTGTACACCGTGGCGCCGGACACGACCCGTAAGTTGGGCGGCTCGAACGCGCTGCTGCTGACCGTTCCGCTGGTGTTGTTCGGGATCATGCGGTACCTCCTCCTGCTTCACAAGGAGGGCGCGCAGGACCCGACCGCCACGCTGTTCCGCGACCGGCCGCTCCTGGCGACGGTGGCGCTCTGGATCGCCGTCGCGGGCGCCATCGTCTACACGACCGGAGGTGTGAAGTGAAGAGCCGGGTGGCCGTTCTGCGCACGAAACCCGAGACCGTCCTCCCCGACATCGAACGCCTCTGCGAGCTTGCGGGGATGAAGGACGCCCTCCGACCAGGCGCCACGACGATCCTCAAGGACAACATCTCCTGGCACTACCCGTTCCCCGGCGCCAACACGACGCCGTGGCAGCTCGAGGGGACGATCCGCGCGCTGCGTGCTTCGGGCCTTGCAGACCTGGTCTGCGTTCAGAACAACACCGTGGTCACAAACCCCAGGAAGGGCGAGCGCCTCAACGGCTACCTGGGCGTGCTCGAGCGCTACGGGATCCCCGTCCGCTACAACTGCGATCCCGACGACCTCAAGTGGGTCCGCTACGAGCCCAAGGCCGAGATGCTGGCGCTGCGGAAGGTCTTCCCGCACGGCATCAACATCCCCGAGTTCTTCCTCGGCACCAACATCGTCCACCTGCCGACGGTCAAGTGTCACATCTACACGACCACGACGGGGGCGATGAAGAACGCGTTCGGCGGGTTGCTCGCGACGCGGCGGCACTATACGCACACCTGGATCCACGAGACGCTGGTCGATCTCCTCGCCATCCAGAAGGAGATCCACACGGGGCTTTTTGCCGTCATGGACGGGACCACGGTCGGCAACGGCCCCGGGCCACGCACCATGGTCCCGGTCCGCAAGGACGTGATGTTGGCCGCTGCCGACCAGGTCGCGATCGACGCGGTGTCGGCGCGCATGATGGGGTTCGACCCGTTGTCCATTCGCTACCTCGCCCTCGCGCACGAGCGCGGCCTGGGGGTCGCGGACCCGCGCGAGATCGAGCTCGTGGGCGACACGGAGGCCGCCCGGGAGAACTGGCACTTCTCGGTCGGCGACAACTTCGCGAGCCGGGTCGGCGACGTGCTCTGGTTCGGCCCGCTGAAGGGCCTGCAGAAGCTCTTCTTCCACACGCCGCTCGTGTACGTCTTCGTCGCCGGGTCGTACTTCTACCACGACTTCCTCTGGTACCCGGTCCTCGGCAGGCGCAGGGTGCGCGAGTTCCTGCGGACCTCTCCATGGGGCGCGCTCTTCGCCCGCTACTTGAGCGATCAGGCCGGTGGACGATCCGTCGCGCCGCCGCCGGCACAAGGGGTGGCCTAGGTACGGCCGACCGGGCGATGCGCGGCCGATGAGAGCGGCGTTGACGCGCACACGGAGCCTCGCACTCGCGCTCCTCGCGGTCGCCCTGGCGGTCCGTCTCTTCGGGCTCAACTTCGATCAGTCGCACTACTACCACCCCGACGAGCGGCGCATCGCGGAAGCGGTCACCCAGCTGTCGTTCAGGCCGCTGCAGCTCGACCCGCACTTCTTCGCGTACGGATCGTTCCCCTTCTACGTCACCAAGCTCGTCACCTCTGCGCTCTCGAACGTGAAGCCGTGGTTTGCCAGCTACGACAGTGCGGTGCTCACGGGGCGCGCCCTCTCGGCGATTTGGGGGACCGCGACCGTCGCGCTGCTGATGCTCCTGGGGCGCCGCCTGTTCGGCGGGCGGACAGCGCTGCTCGCCGGAGGGCTCCTCGGCGCCACCGTGCTGCACGTCCAGAACTCCCACTTTGCGACCACCGACGTGCCGCTCACGTTCCTCGTCCTGGCGGCGCTCGCCTGCATGATTGCGGCTGAGAGGACCGGCGCCGCCGGCGCGTGGGCCGGCGCAGGCGCAGCCATCGGCTTCGCCGTCGCGACCAAGTTCAGCGCGATTCCTTTGCTGCTCCCGCTGGCGGTCGCGGCGGCGCTCGCGTGGCGCAGGGAACGCACCCCCAGGCGCGCGCTCGGCGGCCTCGCGATCGCCGGAGCGTGCGCGCTGGCCGCCTTCGCCGCCGGGGAACCGTACGCATTGCTCGACTCGCGGGCGTGGCTCCACGACATCCTGGAGCAGAGCCATATGGTGCGTCACGCCGGGGATGTCGCCTACACCAATCAGTACGTAGGCGTCCCAAAGGTGCTGTACGACCTGCGCGAGATGGTCGTATGGGGGATGGGACCGCTGCTCGGAATCGCGGCGCTTATCGGGACGGTCCGCCGGCTGAGGCCGAAAGCGCGTCCCCTCCCGGCCGCTGACTGGATTCTGCTCGCGTGGGTGGTGCCGTTCTTCGCCGTCACCTGCTCCTTCGATGTCAAGTTCGTGCGCTACCTCCTCCCGATCTACCCGCCGCTCATCCTCTGGGGCGCGGCGTGGCTCCAGGAGTGGGCCGAGCGGGCGCGGGCCGGCCGCTGGGCCCGCGGCACCGTCGTGGCCGGCACGGCCCTGTACCTCCTCGCCTTTCTCTCGATCTACACGCGACCCCATTCGGCGGTCAGCGCTTCCGCCTGGTTCTACGACCACGCCGAGGCGGGGTCGAAGGTTCTGACCCAGGATTGGGACGAGGGTTTCCCGTTCGGCCTTCCGGGACGGCCGCCGGACCGCTTCAAGGTCCTCCAGTTCGGCTTCTATGAAAGCGACTCGCCGGCCAAGGTCAAACACCTCGCCAGCGAGCTGGCATCTTCGGACTGGCTGGTGCTCCAGACCAAGAGGCTGTACGGGGCGATCAGCCGTGTGCCGAAGAAGTACCCTTTCACCGACAACTTCTTCCGGGAGCTGTTCGCGGGCGACCTCGGCTACACACTTGTGAAGGACGTGTCTTCCCGCCCCGGTCTGTTCGGCGTCGAGCTGCCCACCGAGCTTGCGGACGAGTCCTTCTCGGTCTACGACCATCCGAAGGCTGTCATCTTCCGGAACACCGGCCACTTCAACGCGGCCGCCTTCGAGACGAGGATCAGCAACTCGCTGCCGTCCCGTCCCGTATCCAGATCGGCCATGCTCCTGGCCTCGGCGGGCGAGAGCGCCCGCGCCAGCGGCGACAAGATCGTCCGCTCGTCGCTCCTCGCGACCGTCCTTTGCATGCTGCTGCTCGAGGCGGCGGCCCTCGCCGCCTACGCGCTGCTGCGCGTAGCGTTGCCGGCGCGCCCGGGGGTCTACGCGCTCGCCAAGGTGATTGGGGTGCTCGTCTTCGCGTACCTCCCCTGGATTGCGACGAGTCTGGGCCTGACCACATTCACTCGGCCCACGCTTGCCGCGTCGATGGCGGCGATCGCCGCGATGGGATGGCTCGTGAGCCGCTCCCGCCGCGAGCCGTGGCCGGAGAGCGCCGAGCTCGTGGCGAGCGAGGCGGTGTTCTGGGGTGCGTTCGCGCTCTTCCTCTGTTTGAGGCTGCTCAACCCGGAGATCTTCTGGGGCGAGAAACCGATGGACTTCTCGTTCCTCAACACCCTCTATCGCGCGGAGACCCTCCCGCCGCCGGAGCCGTGGTTCGCCGGCTCGCCGCTGATGTACACCTACTTCGGCCACTACGTCGTCGCCGCCATCGGCAAGATGCTGGCGATCCACCCGGCCGTGATGTTCAACCTCGGCATCGCGACCGTGGCAGGCCTCACCGCAGCGGCCCTCTTCGCCGTCGGCGCGCTCGTTGGCGGTGGGTGGCGTCTCGGGGCGACGGCCGCCGCCGTGACCCTGCTCCTCGGCAACCTCTCGGGCGTTCGGGAGCTGCTGCTCCGCCGGGCCGTCAACTTCGACTACTTCTGGGCGACGTCTCGCGTCATCCACGACACGATCAATGAGTACCCTTTCTGGAGCTTCGTTTTCGCCGACCTGCACGCGCACGTTCTGGTGATGCCGTGGGCGGTCGGTTTTCTCGCCCTCGTCGTTCTCTGGCTCGGCCGCCGGGCCGAACCGACCGCGGCACGCGCGCGAACGGCCACGATCACGCTGCTCCTGCTGTGCGCCCTGATGCTGGGCGCGATCACCGCCACGAACGGTTGGAGCATGCCCGCGTACTTCGCGCTGCTGATCGCGCTCCTCGGCGCCGACTGGCTGGCCCACCGTGCCCGCGGCGGCCTAGTCCGTGTTTTCCGCACCGGCCTCGGTTCGGTGCTCCTGCCGGCGACGGCGATCATCGGCGGAGCGTTGCTCGCGTTCCGGCCCTTCTGGCGGCACTTCTCCGTGCCCGCGCACCAGTGGGGACCCGAGGTCGGTCCCTACGCGCGCCCGACCGACGTGCTCACGATCTTCGGCGTCTTTCTCATCCTCCTCGTACCTTTCTTCTTTGCGAGGTGGAGACGCGGCCTCACTCCTGCGGGCGAGCCGCTTTCGCGCAGAAACCGGGCGAGGATGGGGGCGGTCGCTGCGGCGCTGCTGCTCTCGCTGATCGACCTCCGGGCGCTCGGACACCTCTCGCTCCGTCCGGCGGTCTCGGTGAGCACGTTTGCGATCGCTCTCACGCTGTTTGCTCTCCGCCTGGCGCTCGACCGCCGCATGCAGGAGCGGTACCGGCTGTCGCTGCTCCTCTCCTCGTTCGCGTTTGCGCTGGTCGCGGGATGCGAGTTCGTGTTCGTGTGGGACCGCATGAACACGGTTTTCAAGTTCTACCTGGAGGCGTGGTTCCTGCTGAGTATCGCATCCAGCATCGTGCTGTGGGATCTCTTCCGCGGCGAGAATTCGCGCAGCCGATCTCGTTTCGTCTGGCAGGGACTCGTCGGGGCGTCGTTGGCCTTCGCCGCGTTCACATCCATCTCCGGGGCGTGGGGCCTCGTGACGCACCGCCACACCCAAGGGCCGCGCTTCACGCTGGATGGGATGGCCTACCTCAAGCGGACGGACCCGCAGGAGCTCGCCGCGTTCGAGTGGCTGAACCGAAACGTGCGCGGGCTGCCCGTCCTCGCCGAGGCGTACGGGCCTTCGTACGGCGAGTACACAAGGGTGTGCATGAACACCGGCCTGCCGGTCGTCCTCGGCTGGGACTACCACGTCTTCCAGCGCGGCCATCGTCACGAGGAGATCGATAGACGTAAGGCCGACCTCGAGACGATCTTCACCGGGCGCAGCCAGGAGAGGGTGGCGGCCGTGCTTGCGCGCTACCACGTCGCGCTCGTGTACGTCGGGCCGCTGGAGCGCCGGACGTACGGCGGAGCAAACGTCACGAACTTCCGAAAGTGGAAGGACCTCATGACGCTGCTCTACGAGAACCCCGCGGTGACGATCTTCGCCGTCAACGGCAACTTCGTGGGTGCGAAGCCTCCCTTCACCTCCGAGACGGTCCTGGAGGAGACCGCGTTGACGGCAGCGCCCTCGGCATCGGCTCGGCCAGAAACCACCCCACAGGATCCAATCGGTAAGCTGAGACAACCCCGCGGACTTGCGGCCGATCGAGCCGGCAATCTCTACGTCTGCGACTTTGGAAACAACCGGATCCAAAAATTCGACCGAAACCTGAAGCCACTTTCCGCCTGGGGCCGGCGCGGGAGGGAGCCCGGGGAGTTTCAGGAACCTTGCGGAGTGGCGGTGGGCCCTGACGGTCTCGTGTATGTTGCCGACACGTGGAACAGCAGGATTCAGGTCTTCGATTCCAACGGCACTTACCTCCGACAGTGGCAAGGGGACTTCTTCGGCCCACGTGGTATCGCCACGGACGGACCCGGGCACATCTGGGTTGCCGACACCGGCAACAACCGGCTCATCAGGTTCTCGGTCGACGGCGCGAGGGAGTTGGTTGTCGCACCGACCACGGACCCGCCCGGCCGGCTCGCTGAGCCCTCCGGCATCGCGGTGGATGAACGGAATCGCGTCTTGGTGTGCGACAACGACAACGGCCGGCTCGTGGTCTTCGACACCGACGGCACCTACTTACGAGCCTTCCCCGTGCCGGGTTGGCGCCGCGAGGTCTACTCGGAACCCCACGTCGCCGTGGATGGGCACGGTGCAATCTGGGTCACCGTGCCGCTTGAAGGCGAGGTCAGGGCCTACTCCCCGGAAGGTTCGCTCCTGCACAGTCTCGCGACCGGCACCACACTCGGCGTTGGGCTTCGGAGGCCGTGCGGGATTCTGCTCCAGTCGAAGGACGGCCCGATCCTGGTCTCGGATATCGAAGGCCAGCTGATCTCGCTGGAGAAACCACGCCCATGATCGGGGAGGGAACCGTTCAACCAGTCCGGGACCGCGTTGAGCACCGCTGGATCATCGGGAGCGCCGTACTCCTCGCAGGACTGGGACTCATCACAGCTGGCCAGTGGGAGTTCGGCCGCACCTTCGTGTCGACTGGCAGCCGCCTTGCTCTTGTGGGCATGGCGCTCGCTGCGGTCGCCGTCTGGTTGATGTCTCCCCGCCCCGACACCGAAACTCCAGCGCCGCCGCACCTCGCGACGTGGGAAAAGGGGTTCCTCGCCGCGACCATTCTGGCGGCGGGCGTGCTGCGCTTCGTCGCGCTCGATCGCTGGCCGCCCGGCGGGTTCTTCGATGAGGCCCAGAACGTTCTCGTAGCCGGTGAGATCCTGAAAGGACATTTTGTAGTTTACATCGCCGACGCCACCCAGATGCCCGCCCTTTTCTTCTACCTCCTTGCCGGGGTCGTCAAACTTCTTGGACCGAGCTTCGAAGCCGGCCGGTGCCTGTCCGCGCTGCTCGGAACGTTGACCGTACCCGCCTTCTACATGCTGGCGCGCCGTCTCTTCCCGGGCGCCCCGGCCGTAGCCGCCACCATCCTCTTGGCAGGGTCCCGCTGGCATCTGAACTTTTCGAGGATCGGCTTTACCGGAATCCTCTGCCCACTGATCGAGATCGTCTCGCTCCTTGCGCTCCTCAGGGCGCTCGACCGGGGACGCCGCCGCGACTACGTCCTCCTGGGAGTCGCGGTCGCTGCCGGCCTCCAGACTTACTACGCGTTCAACATCTTCCCGGCTGTCCTCGCCGTGACGGCCGCGGTTTTTCTGTCGCGATCTGCGCTTGCAAGGCCACGCCCCAACCTGCGGGTGGTCGCCCGAGGCATTGGGTGGGCGGCCCTGACGGCAGCGATCCTACTCACGCCGCTGGCTGCATACGCCTTCAAACACCCCGAGGAGTTCTTTCGGCGCACTGGCACGGTCGCCCTTTGGAGCCCCCAGCACCATCTGCACTTCCCCGAGGCGCTCTGGACGAACCTCCGGGCCCACCTGCTGATGTTCAACGTCCTGGGGGACGGAAACCCCCGGCACAACCTCACCGGGAGCCCGCTCCTCACGGCGATTGAGGGCGTGCTGCTTGTCTTCGGGCTTGGATGCGCCTTTGGGCGCGGCACCCGATGGCCCGAGGCGCTCCTGCTCTCGTGGCTGGCTGTCATGATGCTGCCGGGGATCCTCACCATCGAGGCACCACAAGCCTACCGAACCATCGGCGCCGTACCTGCCGTGTTTCTCCTCATCGCGCTGGCTCTGCAGGTGATTTCGAGGTCGGCCGCCCATGTGGGGCGAAAGCCCCGGACCGGCCCGCTCCTCGCCCTCGCGTTCACGGCCTTGGCCTTCGCGGCAGCAGCAGAGAACGTAGTGACTTACTTCGTGCTCCAAGTCAGGGACCGCGGAGCCTGGATGGCGTTCGAGGCCGACTACCAGGAAGTCGCGAGGATCATCCGAGATGAGGCGAACGGGTTCAGGGTCTGGGTGGACCCGATCTACTACGACTACCCGACCGTACGGATTCCCCTGGGGGGGCAGCTCCGATACAACCGCTTTCTCCTCAGCGACCACCTGCCGGTCCCGCGGATCCCGGGGCCAGGGCAGCCGCCGGGCGACCTGTACGTTCTCGATGGGTACCAGATGGACCTCGTCCCGCTTTTCCGCCGAGCCTTCCCGCAAGCTTCGTTCCGACTGCACATCGATCCGTTCGGGCGGGTGATGCTCGTCAGCATCGCTGTACCCTGGCCCGCCGGGGCACGCCGCCCGGACTCAGCACTGGCCAACCGGGGCCTTCTAGGCGCCTTCTACAGCAACGACTCGTGGAGTGGAAAACCGGTCCTCTTCCGGTACGACCCCGCCGTCTCTTTCCACTTCCACTGGGACGGGGATGGCCTGCCCGGCCACTTCACCGCGGACTGGACCGCGCGCTTGCATGTCGAGCAGGGAGGCGAGTACGAGTTCGGCCTCGTCTCTAGCGATCCTGGTTACCTGCTCATCGACGGCGCGGTTGTCGTTGCGCAGGGACACAGGGAGGACACCGACGTGGTGAGAGGAAAGATCCGTCTGAAGCCCGGAGATCACCTCCTCGTCGTGCGTTACCAACGAGGGAGCTTCGCCTCGGCCCTGCGGTGCTGGTGGCAACCGCCAGGCTCCGGGCACCTGAGCGTGATTCCACTCGACAACCTGACACCGCTGACCAAACAGGAGTACGAGACGACCAGAGTGACACTGCCGATTCCCGTCCATACGACGGGTGACTGAGTAGTTGGCCGACGGTTCAGATGGGCCTGATAAGCGGCCCGCCGGGCCCGCCCCGGGGTTTGGTTCCGAGCGATGCCGTCCACACCGAACAGCCCGCCTATGCGCCAGTTGATGAGGCCCAAACTCGGAAGACACCGGAGGCGCCTGACAGCCTGGGGCCGTCCCCCGCTTCGAACCGCTGAGGTCAGGCTCGGCTCCGGCCAGGAAGCCGCCTCCATCTCACAACAAGTGCGAGGAGCCATGCCACGCAGGTGAGCCACCACGCACCGGTCGAGATAGCGTGGGCCAGGGCCACCGTGCTTGGGCTCAGTGCAGGGGGCGGCCGCGTGCCAAAGAGCACTTCGGGGAAGAACCGCAGGTAGAAGGTCACGAGCGCCAGTGTGGCGGTCAGGGTGTAAGGAACCGTCATAATCTCCAGCTCAAGTAAACTAAATGGAAGTAGCCAAATGAAATACTGCGAGCTGAGCCCTCCGAAAACGACAAAAAAGAGGAGGAACGTCATTGCGCACTGGCCGGCCAAGTTCCAATACCGTCGACCCAGTGGCAGCGCCACAAGATAGAGCGCTACAAAAACGATCTTCCCCCACCGGGTGAGGGTCTCCGCCAATGTGCCTGGCAAGTACAAGTTGCCTGTCCGCACAAACCAGAGAGAGCGAAGCGCCGCCACCCATCCTTGGTCCGTGACACCGCCGTAGCCGATGACGCTGGTCAGGACTGCTCGCGGCGCGTCCAGGAAGAAGGGCAGTATCGTGGCAGCAGCGGGAAGGCATGCCAGAACGAGGTACCGAGCCTGTCGCGACGGCGATCCGCGCAGGTGGAAGAGGACGACGGGCAGGAGCAGGACCGGCCAGACCTTGAAGCCGATTCCGGCGCCAAGACACAGGGCCGACAGCACTTCGAGAGCAGGGTCGCGCCGGTCCTCGATCAGGAGGACTGCAACGAGACAGCATAAGGCCGCGACGCCATCAAGCTGGCCGTGGAGCGAGGTGATGATCACGGCCACCGGATTCAGTGCATAGCCCAAGGCGGCAATCGAAGCAATGGCACGACTGCGCCTCTTCTGGAGGACTGAGTACAGAAGACCGACGATGGCCAGATCCGCAGCGAGTCCAGGAAGTTTGAAGAGCACGTCGAACGTGATACCGCTGAGGCGTGCCAATGCCCGGAGGAACACGCTCAGGAAGATTGCTGCCGGCGGGTAGTTGCACCGGTGGACAACGTAGGGGCTCTGACCACGCTCGATGTCTGTGGCCCAACCTTCGAATTGGGCGACATCCGCGACGCTCACTCCTCGAACGGCTATCACGCCCGCAAGTCTCACCGCTAGGGCAACGGCCAGGACAGCAGCCAGGATCAGCCGGTCGTACCCCTTAACGCGACCCAGGCTCATACACTCGAACCTCTCCGCCCTCTGTCACGTAGAGCCGCCCTTCCCGGACGTCCACACCCAGAGGTTGCCCGAAGACGACTCTCTCAGTGGGCCCTCCTCCAACCATGGCTACCACACCGTCAACCGTCGACACCGCAAAGACGCAACCCGAGAAGGGTGATGTTGCGAAGATCCGACCGTGATCGCCGAGTGCAACGTAGGCGGGGTCGCCCGGGAGCCTCCAGACAGCCACGGTGTGTCCGCTGATGTCCAGCTTCTTGATCCGCCCGTTGCCGCTGTCGGCCACGTACAACCACCCCGATTCGTCGATGCGAATCCCGATTGGCTCCCAGAAGCCGTCTCTGTCCCGTCCCTTTCGTCCGATGGACACTACCTTGCCGGAGGCCTCAATTCGAACCAATCGTGACGTGCCCGTGTCTGCCACGAACACGTTTCCGACTCCGTCGACCGCCAGACCTTGCGGGCTGAAAACACCGGTCCCGGGTCCGAGAAGACGACCACGGGGAGTACCCTGAGCGTCAAACCTGGACACATACCCCGAACCTGCGTCCAGCACGTACACAAGTCCTTTGGCGTCCAGGGCAATATCGACCGGCTTCTCTAGGCTGGTCCTTCCGTCGCCGCTGACGGTCCAAAACAACACCGGCTCGCCAGTCAGCCGAAACTTCAGAACTCTGGCGTTGGTGGTGTCAACAACGTAGACGCCACCCTCCACCGCGACGATACCGAGAGCGACGGAGGGACCGGCGGCGCCTTTCGTTAGTGTGCTCAGGACCGCCACGGAGTGGACGCCCAGGAACCCGACACGATCACGTCCGCAGACAAACAGGGTCGACAGGACCGCGATGAGACCGAAGAAAGCGGCAACTAGCACAATCGCCGGGATCACCCACCAGGAGCGGCGATATGGGCCCTCGCCGGCCCGACCGACAATGACGTTTGCTTTCGCGAACTGGTCAGGCATCAATCGCAAGATCCTCCGATGTTTGCCGTCGAGCCGCCCGCAACAGGCGTTCAGACATCGGAATTTCCTATCTCCGGAACCATGCGAAGTACCGCGAACCCGACGACCCGGCGCCGAGGTTGGCTATCCCCGCTCGGCTTCCCAACGGACTTTTCCTAGTTGCATCGTATCAGAGTGGCCAGCAGTTGTGGGGGGCTGGATGCGTACGGTCCTTAACTTCCCAGGAGCCGCAAACAGCCGCCCTCGTTCGTCACCCGGCCACCCGAAGGAAAGAAGATCTGGCAGCAGCACGTAAACAACAACGAGGCAGGGGTCGTAGCCGCCGGCGGCGGTGAAGGCCTCCTGTCCTGGAGCACCCCTGCCCGTACCGGCCCGACGACCAGAAGTCATCAACCCCCGGGAGAGCCGGGGGGTTGATGATGTTAACCGCTCAAAGCGGTCGTTCGTGTTGGGCCGCTCGCGAGCGGCGTTTGCTCGAACCGCCTCGTGCGGCTCGCAGACGGTAGCCACCCACGGGTGGCGCTCTCAGAACATCTGCAGTTGATCCAACCACCGATTTTCGTCCTCTTGGCCCCGGATGTACTCGCCAATGGTCTCCTCATCGCGACCCACCGTCGATACGTCGTACCCCGTGTCCAGAAACGCTGCCCCGTGGGTTTCTTCCTTGTACCGCCGAATACCCGCGCAATATGGAAAGCGCTCCTGCCCATGCTAAAGCCCACGACCTGCGCCACGGCGTGCTTCGGGGGTATCGAGATCAGCATGTGCACATGGTCCTCCAGCAGATGCCATGCCCTTCCTCGATCCGGCACTCCTTCTGCTGCGCCAACGCCCGGAACACCTCCCCAAAATGCCGCCGCAACTCCTTGAACAGCGCCCTCCTGCGGCGCTTCGGTATGAACGTCACGTGATACTCGCACTCCCACCTCGTGTGGCACCAATTTGGGGTCTCTCGAACAACTGGGTTGAAAACCGCACCGCAGGGGGGAAGAAAAACCTCCAATCGGCGGTTCCATCCAGTGAGCGGTCGTCAAGGGCCGCGTAGGGAGGACCTGATGAAAAACGCGAAGCTTGCTCTCGTGTGCTCGGCCATGATGCTGTCGGCCGGCGCTGTCTGGAGCGCAGAGCCCGCTGCGGCGCCGCAGAGCGGGCCCACGGCCGTGGCGGCCGTGCAGCCGCTGGGTACGAGCGCGGTCAAGGGGACGGTGCGGTTCATGCAACTCGAGCACGGGGTGGAGATCGACGCGGACATCGCCGGGCTCGCTCCCGGCTCGCACGGTTTCCACATTCACGAGTTCGGCGACTGCTCGGCGGCCGACGGCTCCTCCGCCGGCGGCCACTTCAACCCCGAAGGGAAAACCCACGGCGGGCCGGACTCCGCATCGGCCCACGCCGGCGATTTCGGCAACCTGGAGGCCGACGCGAGCGGCCACGCCGTACTGAAGCTCGTCTCGCATCGGATCACTCTCGACCAGGCTCCGACCGGGGTGCTCGGCCGTTCGGTGGTCGTACACGAGAAGACCGACGACCTCACGTCCCAGCCCGCCGGAAACGCCGGACCTCGCATCGGATGCGGCGTGATCATGCTGCACGGGGCCCCCACCACCGCGATCACGAAGAAGTAGCGCAGGAAAGAACCGGGCTCCGGGCTCCAGGCACCGGAACGACAAGACCCCACACGGCGAGAAGTCGGCTGAATGATGCAGGGCTGCGGCGGAGTGCATGTAGCCGCGCCGCCGAGGTTCGGCCAGCCGCTAGGCGCGCGAGCCGGCCGAACCGGAGTGTAGCCGGAGGCTACATGAGGATTCGAGCCGGCGAGCGCAACAACGCGCATGGCCGGAGATCGGCGACGCCTATCGCTTCTGGCGGAGGACGTTGAGCGCGCTGCCGGCGCGGAACCACCCCACCTGCTCGGCGTTGAGCGTGTGCCTGCACGCGATCTCGTCCTTCGATCCGTCGGCGTGATGGAGGACCACCGTCACCGCTTTGCCCGGAGCGAGCGCCGCGAGGCCCACGATGCTGGCCCGGTCGCCTTCCCGCACCTTGTCGTAGTCCGCCGGATCCACAAACGCGAGCGGAAGGAGACCCTGTTTCTTGAGGTTGGTCTCGTGGATGCGCGCGAACGAGCGGGCTATCACGGCGACGCCGCCGAGGTGGCGCGGCTCCATCGCGGCGTGCTCCCGCGAGCTGCCCTCGCCGTAGTTCTCGTCACCCACCGCGATCCAGCGCATGCCGCGATTCTTGAGGTCGCGGGCGATCTTGCAGAACTCCATCGACTCGCCCGTGATCGGGTGCTTCCCCCTGCCGGCCTCGCCGCTGAAGGCGTTCACCGCGCCGGAGAACATGTTGTTGGAGATGTTGTCGAGGTGCCCTCGGAACCTCAGCCACGGCCCGGCGGGCGAGATGTGGTCGGTGGTGCACTTCCCCTTGGCCTTGATGATCACCGGCAGCTCGACGTAGTCGTTGCCGTCCCAGGCCGGGAACGGCGCCAGGAGCTGCAACCTGTCGGAGCCCTCCCGCACCTGCACGTCAAGGTCTGACGGCGTTGCCGGCGGCGCCACATACCCATCCGCCTTGAAGACGAATCCCCTCTCGGGGACCTCGGGGGCCGGCGGCGGCGGCGAGAGCCTCACCGTGCGGCCGTCGACCTGAATCTCCTCCGCGATCGGGTTGACCGCGAGCGTGCCCGCGACGGAGTACGCGACGACCACCTCCGGCGACGCGATAAACGAGAGCGTCGCCGGGTTGCCGTCGTTGCGAGCCGGGAAGTTGCGGTTGAACGAATTGACGATCGTGTTGGCCTTCCCCTTGGGGAATTCGTCGCGCTGCCACTGGCCGATGCACGGGCCACAGGCGTTGGCGAGCACGGTGGCCCCGAACTCCTTGAACACCGCAAGCAGCCCGTCCCGCTCGATCGTGGCGTACACCTGCTCGGAGCCCGGCGTGATCAGGAGCGGCACGCGCGCCTTGACACCCGCCGCGAGAGCCTCGCGGGCCACGGCGGCGGCGCGTGTGATGTCCTCGTAGGAGGAGTTCGTGCACGAACCGACGAGCGCGACCGAGATCGCCGCCGTGTAGCCGTTCTCCCTGACTGCCTCAGGCACCTTCGACAGAGGCCGCGCGAGGTCGGGGGTGTGCGGGCCGACCAGGTAGGGCTCGAGGGCGGAGAGGTCGATCTCCACGACGCGGCCAAAAAACCCCTCCGGCCTGGCCTCGACCTCGGGGTCGGCCGCGAGCAGGTCGCGGTTGGCGTTGGCGAGATCCGCGATCGCCCCGCGCCTGGTCGCCCGAAGATAGGTCTCCATGCGGGCGTCGTACGGGAAGATCGAGGTCGTGGCGCCGTGCTCCGCGCCCATGTTGGTGATGGTCCCCTTGCCGGTGCACGAAATCGAGGCGCACCCGGGTCCGAAGAACTCGACGACGGCGTTCGTGCCGCCCTTGACCGTGAGAATGCCGAGGAGCTTGAGGATCACGTCCTTGGGTGCGGCCCAGCCGGAAAACTCCCCGGTGAGCTTGACGCCGATGAGCTTCGGCTGCAGGACCTCCCACGGAAAGCCGGACATCACGTCCACCGCGTCGGCGCCGCCCACGCCCGAGGCGAACATCCCGAGACCGCCGGCATTCGGCGTGTGCGAGTCGGTGCCGATCATCATCCCGCCGGGGAAGGCGTAGTTCTCGAGAACCACCTGGTGGATGATGCCGGAGCCGGGCTTCCAGAAGCCGATGCCGTAGCGCGCGGAAGCCGACTCCAGGAACGCGTAGACCTCCTTGTTCTCCTCGATGGCGCGCGCTACGTCGGCGGCAGCGCCGGACCTCGCCCGGATCAGGTGGTCGCAGTGGACCGTGGTCGGGACCGCGGTGCGGTCCATTCCGGCGAGCATGAACTGCAGCAACGCCATCTGCGCCGTCGCGTCCTGCATTGCCACGCGGTCGGGCCTGAGCTCCAGGTAGGCCTTGCCGGGATCCAACTCGGCCTGCTCCGGGTGTTCGAGGTGCCCGAAGAGGGTCTTCTCGGTCAGCGTCAGCGGCCTCCCAAGGAGCGCCCGGGCTGCCTTCAGGCGCATTCGCGTGCGGTCGTAGACGGCCTTGACGAACTCCGGAGTGCTCTCGATCGCTGCCATTTGTCCCCCCCGCAAGACAACCGCACGACGTGCGTCCCGCTTCCCGGCGTTGAGCTGCCCGCGGAGTATACCCGTTGCGACGGACCAAGAACGAGTGAAGAGTTGAGAGTGAAGAGTTTAGAGTTCAGGAGGAGGGACCAGGAGCGGCGTTTCGCAGCTACCGACGGAACGCGGGTGGTGGCTCGAGCCCGCTTCCAACTCTTCACTCTTCACTCTCAACTCTTAACTCGCTTCTGACGCTTCGAACGTTCGAGCCCGTGAACCTTCCAACCCCGCGCGTTGCCTGCCGCGTATAATTACGACATGCCTCAGCGCCTCACGGTCGGCGAGATCATGAGCCGCGACGAGATTGCGCTCGCGGAGGACGACACGCGGGCCGATGCTCGCTCGTGCATGGAGCGCGGGCGAATCCGGCACCTCCCGGTGGTGCACGGGCAGCAGTTGGTCGGCCTGGTCACGCATAGCGACATCCTGGCGGCCTCGTTCTCGGTGTTTGGGCAGGTGAGCCGGCGGGAAGAGCACCAGATCTTCGCGCAGATCCCGGTCCGCGAGGTCATGCACGACGCGTTCGCGGCGCCGAAGACGATGCGGGTGCCCGACGCCGCGCGCATCATGCTCGACAAGCAGTACGGGTGCCTCCCGGTGGTGGCCGACGATCGGACCTTGCTTGCTATCGTCACCGAGGCGGACTTCCTGCGCCTCGCGGTGTGAATGCTGGAGGCGATCAAGCCGTGATCGCCGGCGCGAACCCGGCCGGTTCGACAGACGTTGAAGCCTGTGGAGGTGATCATGCGCCGTGCCATCCTCATTGCCGTCCTGATCGTGGTGCTCGCCGGAAGCGCGTGCATTCGCACCAAGACACCGCTTTCGGTCCACGAGACCAAGACCTTCCCAACCGCTCCCGGCAAGTTGGTGAGGTTCGACGTTGGCTCGCTCGATGTTGACGTGAGGGTTGCTCCGGCCAGCGCAATCACCGCGGAGGTGGAAATCGACGCGCGCTCATCCTCCCGAGGCGCGGCGCACCGCTGGGTGGAGTCCCACTCCCCGGTGTTCGAGGACTCCTCGTCGGCCCTCGAGATCCGGCAGCCGTCCGGCCGTACCGGAATCGTGGTCTTCGGCTTCCTGAACGCCAAGGCACGAGTCAAGCTGGTGATACCGCCGGAGTGCCGCCTCGAGGTCCGCACCTCGTCCGGGGACGTCGCCGTCCGGGGCGACGCCGTGCTGGCAGGGCCGGTCCGTGTCCGCGCCTCGTCGGGCGACGTCACCGTCACCGGGGGCCTCCGAGAGCTGATCGTCAAGACGTCCTCCGGCGACGTGGTGGTTCGTCACCAGGCCCTCACGGAACTCGAGGCCGATACGACTTCCGGAGACGTCACGCTGGAGAGCGGAAGCCAGCGCGCGATCGTGGGCACCTCCTCGGGCGACGTGCGACTCGAGCAGCTTCAAGGCGGTCTCTCGGTGGACACCTCGTCCGGGGAGGTCGCGGCGAGCTGGGCCGCGCTCGCCCCCGGCGCGAACGTCCGGGTCCACACCTCGTCGGGAGACGTGAGGCTCCGGATTCCCGAGGCGGCGCCGCTCCGCGGCCATATCTCCACGAGGAGCGGGAGCATCCACTCGGACTTCTCAGGGACCGGCGAGCGTCGCGAGCACGAGATCTCGTTCACCGCCGCAGGGGACGCCATCGAGATCGACGTCAACACTTCATCCGGGGATGTCAACGTCCACAAGCACCCGTAGGTGTCCCCCTCCACGAGCGAGCGCGTGAAGCCCGGCCCACCTTGCCGGCTCCAATGCGCCCGGTTGGGGCCATTGTGCTGAAAATCCCACCGTGGGATTCGGAAGACCGGACAATCCCAACGCGTCGTCGTCCGGAAAACCGGATATAATTCGAAAGAATGGACGTATTCGACGGGAAAACCCCAGTCTCGGGGGACTCGGTTCACTTCGTGCTTCCAGGCCGGGGGTGGTTGAAGCTGCACGAGCACCGGGCCCGCAGCCTGGTCCTTGCAGTGGCCGGAGTCGTCTCGGTGGCCGCGGGACTCATCGGAGCCGAGCGCCGCGTGAGCGAGTTCCAACGCCTCGACTTCCGCGCCATACGGGTGGTCAGGAGCTTTACCGTCCTCAGCGTCAGCCCACGGAGCGGTGCGGCCCGTGCCGGAATCGCACCGGGCGATGCGATCGTCGCGGTCGATGCGACTGCCGCAGCCGAGCTTGACGACCTCGAGCGAGCGCTGTACTCCCGACGCGTTTCGACGCTGTCGATCCTGCGGGACGGCAAGGTCCGCGACGTCGCGTACTACCCGCCGGTCCCCCAGGTCGATGTGCGCTACCTGCTGGTGGCGTTCGCGGCGATGTTCACGCTGGCGGTGGCCGGACTCGTTTACCTCGGGCACCCCACTGCGCATGCGGGACGGTTCCTCGCTCTTGCCGAGGCGCTGTTTCCTGCCGTTGTCGTTCCGTTCCCCCTCGAGCCGGACTCCTCCTGGCAGCTCCTGCTGCTGATCCGTGATTTCGGCCGGCTCGCCCTGCCCCCGTTCCTCGTGGTGTTCTTCGCCAGCTTCCCGGCCCCGATCAAGCGGTTCTCATGGCTCTGGGTAACCTTCATCCCTTCGCTGGCGGTGGCGATCGGGCGTACGGTCCTGGCCGCGGGCCTGCTGCCCCCGGTAGTCGCCGACGTGCTGCTGCCTGAGGCTCTGGACAGCGCAACCGCCGTGCTCGCGGTCTTCGGCGTGATCGCGGCGGCCGCCCTATCCGTGCGTGCATACGTGAGCTACAAGAGCGACCCCACGCGGCGACGCCAGGTCGAGTGGGTGGCGCTGGGAGCAGCGGCGGGCTTCGCGCCGTACCTGCTGCTTTCGTTGATTCCGCAGTTGGCCGGAGCAGACCTCGAGGTCCTGACGTGGATCTCGTTGCTGCCGCTCGCGCTCGTGCCGCTGGGGGTGGCGTCCTCGCTGCTCGAGTTCCGGCTGTGGGACCTGGAGGAGATCACACGCCAGGTCGTTGCGACCGGCGTCGCCGTTCTGCTCGGCGGCGTCAGCTTCGCGTTCCTGAACTACGCCATCACCCAGTTCGGCTTCCGCCTCGGGAACTGGCGGAACCTGGTGGCGGTGGCGGGCGGCGTCCTGCTGGCGACGCTGACCGTGCCTGCGCGGAAGTTGCTGCTCGAAGGGCTCGAGCACCTGCAGTACCGCGAGCGCCTAACGGCGCGCCGCGCTCTCACGACATTCGCCGAGGAGGCGGTCGCCCACCGCGACCCCGAGACCCTTCTATTGCGCCTGGCCCAGCTCCTCCACGACGCACTCGGCGTCGAGCGCGTAGTGACGTACCTGGCGCTCGGCGGCAAGCTGTACCCCTCTGGTGCCGCGGATCGCTGGCCGGTGCTCGCGCTGGACGAGGTGCGCGGGCCGTTTCCCACCGAAGCCGAGGCCGAGCTTCCAGCCCGCGGGCTGTGGCACCGTTTTCCGGTGGAGCGGGACGGACGGATCATCGGCCTCGTCTACTGCGGGCGCCGCCACGGCGAGCTACCGCTCGGCCATGGAGAGCGCAGGCTCGTCGGAGCGCTCGCGGCCCAGGCCGCCCTGGCCCTCGAGAACACCCTCCTGATGGCGAACCTCCGACGCCAGGTCGAGGAGCACCGGCTCCTCGAAGACTACCTCGAGCGCATCTTCCAGTTCTCGGCTGCGGCGCTGCTGATCTGCGACACGGCAGGCCGCGTGCTGAGGGTCAACGAGCGTGCAGCGGTCCTTCTGCGCCGGGCGCCGCAGCAGCTCGTGGGCGAGTTTCTGCAT
>PMLC01000052.1:0-17947 GCA_003158745.1 Acidobacteriota bacterium | reverse complement strand
GGCCGCGTCGTCGCGCTCGACGACATCACCGAACAGCTGAACCTCGAACAGCGCCTCTCAGAGCAGGAGCGTCTCGCCTCGCTCGGCCGTCTGGCTGCCGGCCTCGCCCACGAGGTCAACACCCCGGTGACCGGAATCGCGTCCTACGCCCAGCTCCTGCGGGAGCTCACGCCCCCAAACGACCCGCGTTCGCCCCTGGCGCTCAAGCTCGAGGAGCAGGCTTTCCGCGTGTCGCGCATCGTGACCAACCTCCTCGAACTGGCGCGCCCTTCCGGATTCGAGCGGCAGCTCGTCGACCTCTCGCTCCTGGCACGCGAGGAGATGAGCCAGATGCGCACCGAGGCTGAGCGTGCCGGCGTGGCGCTCGAGATCGAGCGCGCGGCGGATCTGACCGCTTCCGTCAACCGCGTCCAGTTCGAGCTGGTCCTCCACAACCTCCTGCGGAACGCCCTCCAGGCCACTCCGCGCGGAGGCACGGTCGAGGTCCGTTTCGGCTCCAACAACGACGGGGTGTGGCTCGAGGTCCGCGACACCGGCCCCGGTGTAACCGAGGACCTCCGCGAGCGCATCTTCGAGCCGTTCGTCACATCCCGCCAGGGCCGCGGCGGCACCGGGCTCGGGCTGGCCATCACGAGGGACATCGTAGTCGCACACGGGGGAACGATCCGTGCGCTGGCAAATGAGGGCGGGGGCACGGCCATGCGGATCGAGGTTCCGACTCAACAGGAGAGAGAATGAGAGTACTGATCATCGACGACGAGCCGGTGTTGCAGGACGTCCTGTCCACCCTGCTCCGCAGGGAGGGTTTCCAGGTGCTGCAGGCGATGACGGCCGGCGAAGGGCTCCGCCAGGCTGAAGACGGGGACGTGGACCTCGTGCTGCTGGACCTAATGCTTCCCGACAAGCCCGGTATCGAGGTGCTGCGGGACCTCAAGGCCCGCGACCCCGAGGTCGTGGTCGTGGTGATCACGGCGTACTCGTCGGTTGAGACCGCCATCGCCGCGATGCGGGAAGGCGCGTTCCATTACATCGCGAAGCCTTTCAAAAACCAGGAGGTCGTCCTTACCGTCCGGAAGGGGCTGGACCAGCGCCGACTGCGCACCGAGAACCGCGACCTGCGCCAGCGCCTGGAGGGACTCGGGACGCTGGTGTGGCGCTCGCCTCTCATGGAGCAGGTTATCGAGATGGTGCGGCGTGCGGCGCCGTCGCGCTCGAACATCCTGCTCACGGGCGAGTCGGGGACCGGGAAGGAGCTGCTTGCGCGCGCCGTGCACCAGCTCTCGCCCAGGGCTGGCGCGCCGTTCGTCGTCGTAAACACCGGTTCCGTTCCAACCGATCTCCTCGAGTCCACGCTGTTCGGGCACATGCGCGGCGCGTTCACCGGCGCGGTTGCCAATCGCCGCGGGCTCTTCGAGGTCGCAGACACGGGAACGATCTTCCTCGACGAGATCGGGACGATCACGCCGCCAACCCAGGCCAAGCTCCTGCGCGTGATCCAGGAGCGGGAGTTCATCCCGGTCGGAGGCGAGCAGACCGTCAAGGTGGATGTTCGCATCATCGCCGCCACCAATGCCGACCTGCCCAAGATGGTTGCGGAGGGCACGTTCCGCGAAGACCTCTTCTACCGGCTCAACGTCATCACGATCGAGCTCCCTCCGTTGCGCAGCCGGCGCGAAGACGTCCTGGCCCTCGCCGGCCAGTTCCTGAAGCGCTACGGGGAGGAGAACGACAAGCCCGGTCTCGCCCTCACGCCGCGTGCCCTCGATGTGCTCGTCGGCTATCACTGGCCGGGCAACGTCCGCCAGCTGGAAAACGTCATCGAGCGGGCCGTCGTGCTCTGTCCTGAGGACGTCATCGATGTGGACCTCCTGCCGGGCGAGGTGCTGAGCCCCCAGGCCGCTCCCACCGCGCAGTTCCCGGCCGAAGGCATGGACCTCAAGGATGCGGTGAACGCGTACACCCGTGCGCTCATCGAGGCGTCGCTCGCCCGGTGCGGCGGGGTCCAGCGCCGCGCAGCCCAGATGCTCAGGGTACGGCCATCCACCCTCAACGAGATGATCCGTAGGCTCGGCATCCAGGAGACCGAAGGGAGCTGACCGCCCGCCCCAGCCACATTCGCAATCAGACCTTCGACACCGTCGACGATGTCGTCGCCGTCCTCAGCGCCAGCCTCCACTCCCTCTACGCCAACCCCACGCTCGTCCGCTCCATCACCGCCTTCGATTGCGTCAGAACTCTGCGTGCAATGAAGAGACTGCATGAGGTGCGAGGGGCGCCGGCTCCGGTCGAGCCCTACACGGCGACGCTGTGTACCACTTCGTCGATCGCGGCGAGCATCTGGTCAGGCGTGACCGGCTTCTCGAGGAAACGAACAACAGGCAACCAGTCCTTGTCCTTCTCGTTGCTGAAGCTCCACTGGTCGCTCATGAAATCGTGGACCGCCGTGAGAAGCAGGATAGGCAGCTTCGGGTACTTGATCGCCACGTCGTGGGCCAGACGAAAACCGGAGTCGAACTCCTCCATCATCACGTCGAGGACCAGAACGTCGGGCCTGGACTTCTCCAGGGCGTCCCATCCTTGCTGGCCGGAAAATGCCGCCGAGACCGTGTGGCCCTTGGCCTCGAGCACCGTTCGATAGATCTCGATGATGTCCGCGTCGTCGTCAACCAAAAGAACGTGAGCCACCGCGAGCCTCCCTCAACGACACTGCGGATTCTACCGTGCCTCAGCAGAAAAGGGGGCACCCACTTCCCCGCAAAGCCGCGGGAGGTGGGATGTCAATTTCAGTTGTCGACAATTGGGAGAAAGACGGTAAAGGTCGAGCCGGCGCCTTCCCGGCTCTCCACCACCACCCGCCCCCGAAACCGCTCCACCAGCTCTTTGACGATCACCAGCCCCAGCCCCGTCCCCGTCTCCAATGCCATCGCGTTCGGCGCCCGGAAAAACTCCGTAAACAGTCGCCCCTGCGCCTGTGCCGGGATTCCGATCCCGGTGTCCGCCACCCGTACCGCCACCTGCGGCCCCACCCGCTCCACACGTACGGCCACCCGACCCCCATCCGGCGTGTACTTCACCGCGTTCCCTACCAGGTTGCTGAAGATCCGCCCCAGCCCCTGCGCCGTCGCCTCCACCACCAACCCATCCGCCCCCTCCCCGCGCTCCAACACCAGCGTTTGATGCTTCCCCTCCGCCTGCGCCTCCACCTGTCCGACGGCCTTCTCCAACACTTCGAGGAGCCCAACCCTGCCCACATCCTCCACACCCAACCCTGTCCGTCCGGCCGCCAGGCTCATCAGGTCGTCGATCAGCTGTTGCAGCGTCTCCAATCGCCGCCGCAACCGCTCCAAGAAACCAGCCTGCTTCGGCTCCAACGGTCCCGCGTACCCTTCGATGATCAGGCTCACGAGCGTCTGCGCCCCACTCACCGGCGCCCGCAATTCGTGTGTGACCGTCCGCGTGAACTTCGACTTCTGCTCGTCCAACCGGCGCAATGCCTGGTACGCCATGGCGTTTTCGATCGCGACCGCCCCCTGCGCCGCGATCGCCTCCAGGAACCGTACTTCTTCCGCACCGAACGCCCTCTCGCGGCTGCTGTACGCCCGCACAACCCCCAGGGGCTGCCCCTTCCCGCGCAACGGCACGAACACCATCGACCGGATGTTCTCCGCCTCCGCCGCCGCCGGGTACTGCAGCCGCGCCCGCTCCTCCTCACTCTGGATGATCGCCGGCACCCCAGCGATCAGCGCCTGCTGGTGTGCCGGGCTCTGGCTCACAAGCACCGGCCCCTTGTTGAGGTATACCTCGCTCAGCCCGTATGACGCCGCCAGCTCCACCTGCGTGCCTGTCGTGTCCAGCAAGCCGATCGACGCCCCCTGCACGCCCATCGCCTCGACCGTCGCCTGAACCAGCCGCTCCAGCACCTCCCGCAGCTCCAGCGTCGAGTTGATCGCCTGCACCCCTGCTACCAGCGTCGCCAATTGGTCCTCGCGCCGCCGCACCCGCGCCGCCACCGACGACGTGACCGCCCACGTCATCAGGCTGACCACCCCGAACGTCGCCAGGATCACCACCCCGAAAGCCACCTTCCCGTTCGGCTCGCCGGGCAGAAACCCCTGCATGTGCCGGTGTCCCAGCAACCCCGTCGCCTCCGCCACCGCCAGACCAGCGCTCAACCCGATCGCAGCCAACGTGTACCCGAGAGCCGACCACCGCGCGAACACCGACGACGCCACCACGATGTGAAACACGAACATGAACAACAGGGGGCTCTCCACGCCCCCAGTCAGGTGGATCAAGACCACCATCGCGACCCAGTCGAACCCCAGTTGCACGTGGGTCAACCGCTGGTAATCCGATCGAGCGGCTCCCCCCCCCCTCAGCCGCCTCTGCCACGCCCAGAAAACCGCGTTGGCCGCCACGATCAGCGCACCCATCGCGTACAGTCCCGCCGCCTCAAGCCCCGGAAGCAGCGTCCGCCGCACCACCCAAACGCCCACCACCACCCCGACGCCTGCCACCCACCTCATCGCCACCAGCCACCCGCTCGACGCCACGACCTCCTGCGTCCGGGTCAACGGCAGCCCGACCTCCCCATCGCCCCTACCCTCGACCATCGCTCCCCCCGACCGAATCACACTCCCCCGTGCGGCAGAGCAAGGCCACGCTCAGATGTCTGATGATGTTGTACCACTTTTTGCGGCCGCAGAAGCGATGCGACCGCGCACGCCCGGGAGCGGACCGGCTTCCCCGTCCGTCGTATCATGTCCCGCCCGATCACGCCTCCTTCGGCTTCGCGGAGGCGCCGGCATCAGGGCTGTTGCCGCACGTCGTGTCCACACCTCTGGAGGGGAGGCGAGCATGCGCAAGGAGATGCTGGTTCTCGGGGTCCTGCTCGTAGCCGGCTCAATCAGGCAAGCGGTCGGTTGCACCAACATCATCGTTACGAAGGGCGCATCGTCCGACGGATCCGTGATCATCACCTATGCCGTGGACGGCGAATTTTTGCCGACGCTGCGCACCACGCCCGCAGCGGACCACGCGCAGGGGGATCTTTACGAGGTCAAGGGCCGGGACGGCGCCGTGCGCCTGAGAATCCCCCAACCGCCCCACACCTACTCGGTGATCGGGATCATGAACGAGCATCAGCTCGCCATCGGCGAGACGACGTTCGACGGCCGGCCAGAGCTGGAGAACAAGCAGGGCGGCCTTCACTACTGGATCCTGATGCAGCTCGCCCTGCAGCGCGCCCGAACTGCCCGGGAAGCCATCAAGGTGATGGCCGACCTCGTGGACCAGTACGGCTACGCCTCGACGGGAGAGTCGTTCTCCATCGCGGACCCCAACGAGGCCTGGATCCTCGAGATGATCGGACCCGGCGACGGCGGCAAGGGCGCGATCTGGGTGGCGGTCAAGGTCCCGGACGGCATGATCTCGGCGCACGCCAACAAATCGCGCATCGGGACGTTCCCGCTGGCTGACCCGCAGAACTGCATCTACTCCTCGAACGTCATCGAGTTCGCGGTCCAGAAGGGGTACTACAACCCCAAGACGGACGGCCCGTTCCGTTTCTGCGACGTCTACTGCCCGGCGACGGCGCAGACGCTGCGCTACACGGAGACCCGCGTCTGGTCTATCTTCAGGAGGGCGGCGCCGTCGCTCGAGCTGCCGCTGGACTACAGTCGCGGCAAGGCGGGCGCCAGACCCTACCCACTCTGGATCAAACCCGACCGCAAGCTCTCAGTACAGGACGTGATGGCTCTCATGCGCGACCACTACGAGGGAACACCCATCGACATGACCCAGGGCGTGGACGCCGGACCCTATGGCTCGCCTCTGCGGGCCCGCCCGATGACGTTCAAGCTCGACGGTGAGACCTACTCCTGGGAGCGGCCGATTTCCACGCAGCAGACCGGCTGCTCGTTCGTGGCCCATCTCAGGTCGTTCATGCCCGACGAGGTGGGCGGTGTCCTCTGGTACGGCGTGGACGACACCTACACGAGCTGTTATTTGCCGCTCTACGCCGGCATCACGGCCGTCCCGCCGTCGTACGCCCGCGGCAGCCTGCAGAGGTTCTCCTGGGACTCGGCGTGGTGGGTGTTCAACCTGGTGGCCAACTACGCGCAGCTCAAGTTCTCCTATATGGTCAAGGACATCGTGAAGGTCCAGCAGGAACTCGAGGGGAACTTCTTCGCCCTTCAGCCTGCCGTCGAGAAGACTGCCATGGACATGCTCAAGGGCGACCCGGAGCGCGCCCGGCGGTTCCTCACCGATTACAGCGTCTCGGCCGGCGAGCAGGTGTTCCGGCGCTGGAGGGAGCTGGCGGAGGTTCTGTTCACCACGTACAACGACGGGTACGTAAAGAACGAGGCCAGCGAACCCCAGGAGCTGGGCTATCCGGAAGCGTGGCTCCGCGAGGTCGTAAAGGCGCGCCCGGAGCAGTTCAAGCTGCCGTCGGACGGCATCATCAAGAGCCCCTCCTCCTACTGAGGCTGCCCACCGGCCGCTGGTAACACAGCAAATCACTGAGGCCAAACGCTTCAGTGGAGGATCTAGGTAGCGCTCTTGTCCAGCACGGCCCGAAGCTCGCGGGCGAGGGTGTCCATGTCGAACGGCTTCTGCAGGAAACGGATGTCGCCTGCGGCCATGTCGTAGCGGGTGGTTTCTCCAGGCGCGTATCCCGACATCAGGATGACCTTGAGCGCTGACCACCGGGCCTGCAGGTGGCCAGTGAGCTCCGTGCCTGGAATCCCGGGCAGCATGTAGTCGGTCAGGAGCACGTCGAACACCGGTTCAAGCGGCAGCGCGGCCGCCTCCTCGCCGCTCCGCACGGCGACCACCTCGTAGCCGAGCGCGGCGACAACGTCGCGCAGGCCTTCGCGGACGCCGTCCTCGTCCTCGACGACCAGGACGCGCTCGCCCGAGCCTTGCGACGGCTCGGACAGTTGTTCGGAGGTCTCCACGACGGACGAGGCGTCGGAAGGTACCGCAGGGAAGACGACGCGGAAGGTAGCGCCATGCCCGGGCGTGCTGTCCACGCCGACGTGGCCCCGGTGCAGGTCCACAATTGTCCTCACCACCGAGAGGCCCAGGCCGGTCCCCTTGCCCGCCTCCTTTGTCGTGAAGAACGGCTCGAAGATGCGGTCGCGTATCTCCGCCGGCACGCCCCGACCGGTATCCTCGACGGCGAACCACACCCAGCCCGGATCCTCTCTGCCGGTGCGGATCGTGAGGCTGCCGCCTGCGGGCATTGCTTCGCTGGCGTTGACCACGAGGTTCACGAGCGCCTGCTCGAGTTGGGGAAAGTCTGCATCCACCGCGAGCGGCAGCGGGTGCGACTGGACGTCGAAGGCGACGTTGGCCGGCACGAGCCTCCTGAGCATCTGGCTCGCGTCGCGGATCACCCCGTTGAGGTCGACCCGCGAAATCCGAGTCGTCTCCTGGCGCGAGAACAGAAGAAGCTGCCGTGTGAGCGCGGAGCCGCGTCTCACCTGTTGTTCCAGCTCCCCAGCCACGGCAACCACCTTGTCAGATACTGCGGATCGGGCTCGAAGCAGTTGTGTCTGACTTAGCATCGCCTGGAGCAGATTGTTGAAGTCGTGCGCCACCCCGCCCGCGAGCTTCCCGATCGCCTCGAGCTTCTGCGCCTGGCGGAGCTGTTCCTCGACCATGCGGTGCTGAGTCATGTCCCTGGCAACTCCGACGACCAGGGTCACGTCGCCACTTTCGTCCCGGATCGGCATCGCCGAATCCCACAGCCACCGGACCGACCCGTCCGGTCGGACGATGCGGTACTCGAAGTCGCCGCCGCGCGCTATCTGCTCCTCCATGAGTGCGGCGACACGGTCGCGGTCGCCCGGGTGGATCGCCCGGACCCAGACCTTCGCATCGCGGTAGAGACTCTCGCACGGGTACCCGAAGACCTTTTCGAACGCCGGGTTGACGTACAAGATCCGATCGACCTTGGGGGTCGACATCCAGAACACGTCGTGGATCGTCTCGGCCATCTTCTTGAAGCGGTCTTCGCTCCGGCGAAGCTGCTCCTCGGTCCGCTTGCGCTCGATCGCCAGCGCCACCTGGCGCGACACGAACGCCAGAATGTCCTGCTCCCGCTTCCCGTACCGCGGGCCCTCGGCATAGGTCTGGACTACCAGGACACCGAACGTCTGGTCGCCGGCGAAGAGGGGCACACCGAGCCAGTCGACGGAAGGGGCGCCTACCAACTCGGTCTCCCCTTTGCGGCACAGCTCCTCGAACACCTCGGGAGTGGCCAGAAGAGGCTTGCCGGTGCGCAGGACGTATTCGGTCAGGCCTCGCAGCAATGGGCGCGAAGGAACGGGAACGTCCTGCTGGTCTACGAAGTACGGGAAGCTGAGCAGTTCCGACAACGGATCGTAGAGGGCGATGTAGAGGTTCCTCGCGTCCATCAACCGCCCGACGATCCGGTGGATGGCGGCGAGGAGGTCTTCGAGCCCGGTAGACTGCTGAGCCGCGTCGGCGATCTCGTAGATGGCCGCCTGCAGGTCAGCCGCGCGCTTGCGCTCCGTGATGTCCCTGATGTTGCACTGGATCACCTGGTCCCCATCGACCAGGTAGCTGTTGCTCACGAACTCGACGTCGATCCGCCGACCGTCCTTGGTTTCAAGAGGCAGGTCGTCGTAGCGAACGAACCCCTTCTTCTTGAGTTCCGAGAACGCGCTCTTGCTGGCTGCGATGTCCTTCAGAGGCGCTATCTCCCAGAACTTGCTGCCGAGTAGGGCGTCTCTCGTGGTCCCGAGCAGCTCGGTCAGGTTGGGGTTGACGTCCACGATCCCGCCCGAGTCCCAGTCGAGGATGAGAATCCCTTCCTTGGCGGATTCGAACAGCCTCCGATATCGGGCCTCGGACGCCGCGAGTGCGTGCCGCTGCCTCGCCTTGCCGATCGCGGACCGAACAGCGGCGGGCAAGCGGGGGAGATCCCGCTGGTCCTTGAGCACGTAATCGTCGAGGCCCGCGTGCAGAGCGCCCATGAGATCCCGCTTCGTGGCGGTTCCGGTGAGGATGATCACGGGGCAGTCGGGCCAGTGCGCCTTCACGGTCCTCAGCCGGTCGAGCCCGCTCCAGCTCTTCATGTGGAAGTCGCTGACGACGATATCGAAATCGCCCTCCGCGACGACCGACTCGAAGTCCTCGACGGAGGTCAGCTCATGCACCACGGCCGTTGGAAGCTCCAGCCTGAGGAGGGTGATCGCCGCCTGCCGGTCGTCCGCGCTGTCGTCGACCAGGAGCACCCGAACCGGCTCATCGAACGCGGGGGCGAGCGCGTCGAGGGCATCCGCAAGCGCAGCCGGCGTCAACGGCTTGAGCAGGTGTGACTTGGCACCCAGCGAGTAGGCGTGCTTCAGCTCGGCGGAAAACTTCGAAGAGGTGAGCACAACCACGGGTATTTCGCGGATTTCCTTGCGCGGGAGGCGCCACTCCAGCACCGCCAGGCCGGGCTCACCGACACCGAGGTCGAGCAGGATGACAGACGGCAGTGGATACCGAGAGCGGTCGGTGAAATCGCCTTCGCCAGCCAGGTACGCGATCGCCTTCGCCCCGTCCTCGACGACCTGAACGTGGGCGCGCGGGTCGGTCCGCCGGAGAAAATCGGTGATGAGAGCGGCGTCGTCGGGCCGATTCTCGATGAGCAGGATGAGGTTAGTCGCCATTGCTGGTTCCCGCGCTCTCCGGGCCCTTCCCTCGGCTTGCCCGGCCTTTTGAACGCGACGACCGGGTGACCAGTTTCAATTCTAATCCCTTCCTGGTACGAGCCCCGCGGGGAAGCCCCGGTTAACGAACAGCCTGATCTTGATAGACTGAATATCTTGTGAGACACACCCCGACCAGTCACAAGGAGGAGCACCGATGAAGACCCCACGTCTGGCCGCCCTGGCACTCATGGTTCCCGTTGCATTTGCCGCTTCGGCCGACCAGCCGAAAACCGACAAGCCCAAGGACGAGACCAAGCCGGCAGACGTGATGTCGGCCGAGACCTTTGCCGGGTTGAAGCTCCGCGCCCTGGGCCCGTCCCTGACGTCGGGCCGGATCGGCGACCTTGCCGTCGACCCGAAGCACCCCGGGCGCTACTTCGTTGCGGTGGCGTCGGGAGGCGTCTGGAAAACGGTCAACGACGGGACCACCTGGGCCCCCGTGTTCGACCGCGAGGGCTCGTACTCGATCGGATGCGTCACCATCGACCCGAACAACCCGAACACCGTTTGGGTCGGCACCGGCGAGAACAACAGCCAGCGCTCGGTCGGGTGGGGCGACGGCGTGTACCGCTCCGACGACGGCGGCCAGCACTGGCAGAACATGGGGCTGAAGCACTCCGAGCACATCGGCAAGATCCTCCTGGATCCGCGCGACTTCAACGTGGTCTGGGTCGCGGCCCAGGGGCCTCTGTGGGGCCCGGGCGGCGACCGCGGGCTCTACAAGTCCGTTGACGGTGGGAAGACCTGGGTCGCCTCGCTCAAGATCAGCGAGAACACCGGCGTCTCCGACGTAGCGATGGACCCGCGCAACCCCGACCTGCTGTACGCCTCGGCGTACCAGCGCCGCCGGCACGTGTGGACCCTGATCAACGGCGGACCAGAGTCCGCCGTTTACAAGACTACCGACGGCGGCAAGAGCTGGCGCAAGGTCCAGGAGGGCCTCCCGAAGGACGTGGACCTGGGGCGCATCGGCCTGGCGGTTTCTCCCGTCGACCCCGACGTGGTCTTCGCGCTGGTCGAGGCGGCCGAGGACAAGAGCGGCTTCTTCCGCTCCTCCAACCGGGGCGAGACCTGGGAGAAGCGGGGCGACTACAAGACGACCAGCGGCCAGTACTACCAGGAGATCTTCTGCGATCCTAAGAACGTCGACCGGGTCTACTCGATGGACACGTGGCTCCACGTCACCGAGGACGGCGGCAAGACGTTCAAGAAGGTCGGCGAGAAGACCAAGCACGTAGACAACCACGCCTTGTGGATCGATCCGGCCGACACCGACCACCTGCTCGCGGGGTGCGACGGCGGGATCTACGAGACCTACGACCGTGGCGCAACCTGGCAGTTCAAGACCAACCTGCCCGTGACGCAGTTCTACCGCGTCGCGGTGGACGACGCCCGACCGTTCTACAACGTCTACGGCGGCACCCAGGACAACTTCTCGCTCGGCGGCCCATCCCGGACCAACACGAGCAACGGGATCACCAACGCCGACTGGTTCGTCACCACGGGCGGGGACGGCTTCTTCTCCCGGATCGATCCCGAGGACCCGGCGATCGTCTACTCGGAGTCGCAGCATGGCGGACTCGTGCGCTTCGACCGGCGGAGCGGCGAGGAGGTCGACATCAAGCCGCGGGAGGGCAAGGACGACCCGCCGTTGCGGTGGAACTGGGACTCCCCGCTGATCATCTCGCCCCACTCCCACACCCGCCTGTACTTCGCCGCCAACGAGCTCTTCCGCAGCGACGACCGGGGCAACACCTGGAAGGCCATCTCCGGCGACCTCTCCCGCGGCATCGACCGAAACACACTGCCGCTGATGGGGAAGGTGTGGCCCGCCGACGCCGTGGCGAAGAGCGCGTCCACGTCGTTCTATGGCAACGCGACCGCGCTCTGTGAGTCGCCGCTGGTCGAGGGTCTGCTCTACGTCGGCACCGATGACGGGCTCGTCCACATCAGCGAGGACGGGGGCGCGACCTGGCGTAAGGTCGACGCGTTCCCCGGCGTCCCGGAACGCACGTTTGTGAGCCATCTCGAGGCCTCGCAACACGCCAAGGACATCGTGTTCGCTTCGTTCGACAATCACAAGAACGCCGACTTCAAGCCGTACCTCCTCAAGAGCTCCGACAGAGGCCGCACCTGGGCCTCGGTCGCCGGCGACCTCCCGCCGGGCGAGGTCGTTTACGCCGTGATCGAGGACACGAAGGAGCCGGGCCTCCTGTTCGCCGGCTGCGAGTACGGCGCGTACTTCACGCTCGACGGAGGCGCACACTGGATCAAGCTGAAGGGCGGCATGCCCACGATCGAGGTGCGCGACCTCGCGATGCAGAAGAGGGAGGGCGACCTCGTCCTGGCCACGTTCGGCCGCGGATTCTACGTGCTCGACGATGTCGCGCCGCTGCGCGAGCTCACACGCTCCGCGCTCGAGAAGGGCGCGCTCCTCCTCCCGGTCAAGGACGCCCCCGCGTACGTCGAGAAGTCGCTCCTTGGCGGCAAGGGCAAATCGTTCCAGGGGGATACCTTCTTCACCGCCGAAAACCCTCCGTTCGGGGCCGTGTTCACCTACTACCTCAAGAACGATTTCAAGACGAAAAAGGAGCGGCGGCACGAGGCGGAAAAGGAAGCCTACAAGAAAGACACGGTACCGCCCTATCCCACGGCGGAGCAACTCCGCGAGGAGGCGATCGAGGAGAAACCGGCCGTCATCCTCATGGTCAGCGACCCGGATGGTAGCGTCATCCGACGGATTGTCGGCGAAACGGGGAAAGGGCTCCACAGGGTGGCGTGGGATCTGCGCTTCCCTGCGTCCGTTCCGGCAAACCCCGAGGCGGAGAAGGCCGAGAAGGAGCCCTGGGACGCCCCCGATCAGGGCCCGATGGCCGTTCCCGGCACCTACCGGGTCACGCTGACAGCGAGGGTCGACGGAGTGACCACCGAGCTCGCGGGACCTCAGAGCTTCAACGTCGTGCCGCTCGGCCTCGCAACCCTGAAGGCCCAGGACCAGAAGGTCGTTCTGGCGTTCGAGCAGAAGACCGCGCGCCTGCAGCGGGCGGTGCTCGGCGCGGTCGAGGTCGCCAAGGAAACCAGGACCCGCCTGGAGAAGATCAAGGTCGCTCTGCGCGACACCCCGGCCGCGCGACCCGAGCTGCTCGACCAGGCGGACGCGATCCGGTCGCGCTTGCGCGCGATCGACGTCGCTCTCTCCGGCGATCGCGAGATGGCGAAGCGCAACGAGCCGACCAGGCCCGGCATCGTCGAGCGCGTGCAGAACGTGGTGACCAGCCAGTGGGCGACCACCCAGGCACCGACGACGACGATGCGCGATGCCTACATGATCGCAGCCGACGAGTTCACACCGGTGCTGGCAAGCCTCAGGGCGCTGGTCGAAGGCGACCTGAAGCGTCTCGAGGATGCTCTCGAGAAGGCCGGAGGACCGTGGACGCCCGGCCGCGTCCCGATTTGGACGAGGGAGTAGCCGCCGGCCGCCCGGGGCTGCGACGATAATCACCGGGTTCGTCCTCGCCCTGGCTCGAACAGGACTCCCGGCCCCGAGACTCCCGGCGAGTTCGCGCACGTGGAACGGTGCGGCCGGCCACGTCCGAGCATATTTGGCTGGCTCTGATTGACAAGGTCGACGGTCCTTCGCAGGCATTTCCCTATCGCCTCGCATTGATGGTTACACCGCTGGCTTGGCGGCCGCCCGGCGGCGACCTTGCGCACAAATGTGACACTTGACAATGTGACATCTACTGTTAGATTAATTCCGTGAGTACGGAGCGCGTATTTTCGATCGGTGCCCTGACGGCCGCCGCCGGCGTTTCGCGCCGTACCGTGCACTTCTACGTCCAGCGCGAGCTGCTGCCACCCCCGGAAGGTCTTGGTCGCGGAGCTCAATATTCCGAAGCACATCTGACCCGCCTGCTTCAGATCAAGGCGTGGCAGGAGGAGGGGGCCCTCCTCCACGAAATCCGCGACCGGGTGGCCCCGGCAGTGCCGCCGGCGGCCGTTCCGGCACCCGAGCCCCAGCCCGAAGAAGAGAAACGTGACACCTGGTGGGCCGCGTGGGACGAGTCTCCGGCCGCCGAGAGAGCTCCTGCCCTCCGCTATGTCCCCGGGCAGACCTGGCTGCGCCAGCCGCTGACCATGGGGTACGAACTTCACGTCCCGGCCGACCGCACTCCCCTCTCGTCCGTGCAGCTGGCCGAACTCGCGCAGCGCCTTTTCGAGCTTCTGGAGAGCGGGCAGACGCGATAGTCAGACTCGAGCTGGCGTCTGCCGCTGCTTCAGGAAGATCCCGTCCCGCAGCTGGGAGAAAGCATCCTCGAGTTCGGCCTGGGTGTTCATCACGATCGGGCCATACCAGGCCACCGGCTCTTCGAGCGGCTTGCCCGACACGAGGAGGAATCGGATCCCGTGCTCGCCCGCCTGCACCGTCACCTCATCGCCGCGGTCGAACACGACGAGCGAGCGGTTGCCGGCCTCCTCCCATGACACCGGCTCGCCGCTCCCGACACGATCGGTGAGCACCGCGAGGGGGGCCAACGCGTTGGCGAACTTGCCGGAACCCGCGAACACGTAGGCGAAAGCATGTCGCGTGGTCTCGACCGGGAGGACCTTCCTCCTGCCCGGCGGGACCCACACGTCCACGTACGCCGGCTCAGCCGCGATGCCATCGACGGGGCCCGTCTTGCCCCAAAAACTGCCGCAGATCACGCGGGCCGTGGTGCCATCGTCGTCGGTCACCTCGGGGATGTCGGCTCCCTTCACGTCCTGGTAACGCGGCGCCGTCATCTTGAGCGAGGACGGGAGGTTCGCCCATAGCTGGAACCCGTGCATTCTGCCTTCCGGGTCGCCCTTCGGCATCTCCTGGTGGATGATGCCNNCCCGCCGTCATCCACTGCACATCGCCGGCGCCAAGGGCGCCCTTGTTTCCGAGGCTGTCGCCGTGCTCGACCGTGCCCGCCAGGACATAGGTGATCGTCTCGATGCCGCGGTGTGGATGCCACGGGAAACCGGCGAGGTAGTCCTGGGGATGGTCGTTCCGAAAGTCGTCGAGGAGCAGGAATGGATCGAATTCAGCCGTGTCGCCGAACCCGAAAGCCCGGCGCAGGCGCACGCCGGCTCCTTCGATCGTCGGTGTCGACTGGGTCAACCGCTTCACAGGGCGGATCGACACGGGAGCCTCCTGTTCGGCCGGGCGGTCCGCCCGTCACTTGAGAACAACGCCGAGCCTGCGTGAGTATTCCTGAGGCCTTGGGAACACCTTGAGGTTCGTCCCGACGCGCCCACTTCTAAAGCCCCAGGAACTCGTTCAACGCCCCGGCCATCTCCTTGGCGCGGCGCCTGGCAAAAGCGTCGAACGCCGACGCGTCGAGGAGCTCGAGCTCCCGGACCGGGATGAATTGATGACTCGCCCAGCGCTTCTGCTCCGGACCCAGCCGCTCGTATGCGGTCTTGGGCACCTCGTCGGCCAGCACACCGTTGTCGGCGTCCGTGAGGATCGCGTAGTTGGCCATCGCGTTCGCGTCGTGACCGAGCCCCAGGCGCTCGAACACCTGCCGCGGGAAGATGCTATGGACTTCGAGGGCGTGCCGGCCTTCTCCCTGCCGGCTGGCCTCGCCGAGGGCCTGGCCGCTCGGCCAGCTCCTGGCCTGCCTGGAGACGAGGTACGCAAGGTACGTCTGCATCAGGGGGCCGACCTTGGAGGTCTCCTCCAGGATGTCGTCCACCGTGATCCGGGGCGTGTGCTTCTTGGGCACCCAGGCGCCGAGCCCTGATGACTCGCAGTTCGCGCCGGCGTTCTGGAGGTGGTGCACGTAGCGATCGATCGCAGTCTTCGCCGAACCACCGAACGCCCCGCCCCAGGCGGCCTTGCACAGGTACTTGACGAGCTCGGTGCGGTCGGCCGCCAGGATGGTGCCGCCCTTCAGCTTCGCGTAGTACGCAACAGGGATCAGTGCGTTGATCGAGGGCAGCCACGCCCTCGCGGACCAGCCGGCCCCCTGCGCGACCCCGATCGCCGCCGCCAGGCTCCGGCGCACGACGCTCCAGTCCTGCTCGATCGGCGGCGGGCCTGCCACCCAGTGCCTCGGCAGGTCGGCGACCTTCGCGCTCCCGCGCCGGAACGTCACCAGCGTCCGGGTCAGGAAGCCGAAGTTGATGCCGAGCGCGACACAGGCCGGGTCCCGCGCAAAGTCGCGCATTGGGCCGAGAATGCCCTCGGTCGCCTCGTGCGAGAGTCGCGCGGCTGCAACGTCCGCAGCGCTGAGCGTCAGGCCACCCCGGTTCAGCCGCTCGAAGATCGTGATCGCCTGGTCGACCTCGTCCTCGCCCTCGGAACCTGGGGTACCCGTCTCGACCGACTGGCAGAGCACGTCCACGTCCAGCATCCGGGCGACGCGGGCCAGCCGCGTGCGGACCATGTTCTTCTCCGCTTCGTTGTCCGTGATGTGGCCGTCGGCGACCATCCGGCGCACGGTCTCTTCCGTGACCGCGGTGACCCGGGCGACATCGAGCCCGCGGAGCGACACCAGGTCGGACATCGCCACCAAGCCCGGGTCATGGGCCGCGATCCGCCTCCGGGCCCGCGCGCTGCGGCCCTTCACGATGAACGCCTCGGTCTTGATGTCGAAGAAGGCCCGCCAACTGATGGCGTCGCGCTGTCCGCCGCCCGGCGGCGGCAGCGGTGTCTCCTGACCTTCCGACGTGACCGCGCGGGCCAGGCTGGCCAGCTGCTGTTGCCCGTCCAGCGGGTAACGGACGGGCTCGCCCTGCAGCAGCTTCTGCCTCCCAGACCGCGCGGGCTGTTTCCGCGACGGCCGCCAGAGGTAGAAGCTGCCTATCGGGTACTTGTGGTAGAGGGAGTCCAGGAGCGCTTCGACCTTCTTCGCCTTCCAGACGTACTCTCGCTGCATGATCGGTAGGACGATCTCTCCCGCTTCGAACTGGCGAACGAGCTCAACGAGCTTCTCCACGGCGGACCTCCTCGCGAGGGGTAGAATTGCTCGCTGAGTACCACGTGGCGTGTCAAGACGGCCGGTACGCTCGGGCCTCTGCGGAGCGCCGCTGAGCAAACGGGCGCGGGCATGAGACACCACGGGCGCCACGGTGTTCCTCCTGCGTCGGACCCGACCCGAGGTGCCGCCCGTGTGTGGGGTTATCCCCCGTGGTGCCGGCGCTCTTCATCCTGGCGTCGGCCCTGCTGGTGGTCAAGACGATCGCGCGAGCGGCGGACGGTTCGAGAGGTCGTCGGAGGCGAGCCGGGTGTTGATGCCGACCATGGTGGAGTAGGCCGTCAAAAACGCCCCAAACCCGCCGGAACCCGAGGCCATGGGTGGGTCTGATAAGGTCAACAACAGCAACGGACGAGCAGTTAGGACTGGAGGAACGACATGCCGCAGAGCCCGCACATCGAGCGCCACTTCACGGGTTCCGAAACCGTTCGAGACCTCGTCATTGGGATGTCCGACGGGCTGACGGTTCCCTTCGCCCTCGCGGCAGGACTTTCCGGCATCGCCAACTCCACGACCATCGTGATCACCGGCGGCCTTGCCGAGATCGCGGCCGGCTCGATCGCCATGGGACTTGGTGGTTACCTTGCGGCCCGAAGCGATGCCGAGCACTACGCGACCGAGCGAGCGACGGAGCGGCGCGCGGTGGACACGGTCCCCGAGGCCGAGGTCGCCGAATTGGAACAGGTCCTTGTGGGGTATGGCCTCGAAAACAAGCAGAGTAACCTTGTGGCCAGGGCCTTCAGCCTGCGTCCCGAAGCGTTCGTTGATTTCATGATGCGTGTTGAATTGGGCCTCAATGAGCCTGACCCCAAACGCGCCCTGAGGAGCGCCCTGACGATCGGCTTCTCCTACATCGGCGGCGGGCTGGTGCCTTTGGCACCCTACATGCTGGTGCACGCGCCGGCGACGGCCCTTCTGTACTCCATAGGCTTCACGCTTCTGGCTCTGTTCGTTTTCGGATACGTCAAGGGTCGCTTCACCGGCACTCGGCCGTTCCGCAGCGCGGTCCAGACCGCATTGATCGGCGGCGTTGCCGCCGCTGCGGCGTTTGGCCTGGCCAAAGCCATTTCTCCGTGAATTTCGTGGCGGGTGGTTGCCCGCGAATCTGCCGTCATTGCAAGGAGCGAAGTGGCGAAGCAATCCCATCGTCCCCAACTGTCATTGTTCTGAGAGTCTCCCCGACTATCTCTGGCATCCTGAGGAGGCCCGCCG
>PMLC01000145.1 GCA_003158745.1 Acidobacteriota bacterium | reverse complement strand
CCACTTGTACGCCGTCTTGCGCGATACCCCGTAGCGCTGCGCAAGCTCCGAGACCCGGTACACGCCCTCAAGGTAGTCGGCGACGAACCTCATTCGCTCCGTCATGGGTGACATCTCCTTCCAAGGCATCGGGCCTCCTCCGGCCACTTTGCCTTGACTTGTCACCCAGGCGCCTAGAATATTCTGTAACCCATGCGCTCGGACCGTACCCGTGCTGCTGCCTAACACCGGTTTGCAGCGAGCGGGGACGTTGCCCAGATGGAGCTGACGCTCTGAACTAACGCTGGAAGGGCGTGAGGTGGTTATACGACCTCGCCGTAGCCCGTTGTGGGCCTCGGGGGTTGTGGAAGGACTAACATATTGGGATGTTCGCGAATCGGGGATAGGGCAACTCCAGACATGCCACGCCACCAATCCGAGATAGCGCAAAGTCCGCGCCCGCGAATCTGGGGGCTCCCGAAGAACATCTTCTTCCTCGGCCTCACGAGCCTCTTCAACGACTTCTCCTCCGAAATGGTGTTCTCCGTGTTCCCGGCGTTCTTCACGACGGTCCTCAAGGCCGGAGCCAGATCGCTCGGCCTCGTGGACGGTATCGCAGAGGGCCTCTCAAACCTCTTCAAGATCTTCTCCGGGAATGTCTCCGACCGGCTCCAGCGGCGGAAAGCGCTCGTGGTCGCGGGGTACGTACTCTCGGTCCTGACGCGGCCCTTCTACGTCTTCGTTTCGGCGGTCGGCGGTGCGCTGGGGCTCCGCGTGCTCGACAGGGTCGGGAAGGGTCTCCGGGACGCGCCGCGAGACGCCATCATCTCCCTCTCGACCCCGAAGGAGGAACTCGGCCGGTCGTTCGGGTATCACCGGGCAATGGATACCCTCGGCTCCATTCTCGGCCCCCTGGTCGCCTACCTCATCCTTCGGTTTTACCCGCTCCACTTCAACGCCGTGTTCCTCACGGCATTCGTGGTGGGGATCATCACCATTCTCACGCTCTTCTTCATCTCCGATGTCACGCTCACGCTGAAGAAGGAACCCGCGACGATTCTGGCCGCGTTCGGCCGGCTCTCGCCCAAGTTCAAGCTGTACGCACTTTCGGTGTTCGTGCTTTCCGTGGGCAGCCTGCCAATCGCGGTCCTGCTCCTCACGACCCAATCCCTGGGACTCATCATCGCGGACATCCCGCTCTTCTACATGGTCTACAACCTCTCCTACGCCGGGTTCTCGATGGCGGCCGGGAAGATGAGCGATCGGCTCGGCGCCCGGAGCGTCATATGCCTGGGGTACGCAACCCTTCTCATCGGCTACTTTGTCCTGAACGGCGCGCACTCGCCGTGGCCGCTTGCCGGGGGCTTCCTCATCCTCGGCCTTTTCCCGGCGCTCACGGACGGTGTCCAGCGATCGCTCGCCGCGCAACTCTCCACCGAGGAGCTTCGCGGCGGGGCAATGGGGCTGCTGAATGCGGCGGTCGGCCTGGGAGCGCTCACGGCTGGCGTGGGTGGAGGATATCTCTGGCAGACCGCGGGTCCCGCAACGGCCTACCTCGCAGCGGGCGGGGTGGTCGTCGTCGGTCTCGTGCTACTCTTGGTCTCCTCGACGAAGTCGTGAGATTCCGGAGCCCGCTGGTGACGCAAGACCAGTTTGGCTTTGCCGTAATGCCGGGTGGGGAGTAGGCTGTATCAATCACTCGCCGCAAGGTGGTTGGCCTGCTGAGGCGCGGCGGCAAACTGAGGAGGTAAACATGGCAGGCATAAAGTCATTTCTCGTCGGCATCGTCCTGGGGCTCGCTTTCGTGGTACTGGTTCATTCGGTCGCTCCACAGCCGGCTCGCCAGCTCATCGCCCTGTTTCTCGCGCTGACGGCGGGCCTCTATTGCGGCGCTCTTCTCGCGCAATCGGTGCCAGGTCATTTCGTGGCGCTCGAATTGGCGGTCGCTGGAGTCGTGTTCGCGTGCGCCGTCGTCGGGCTTCGAGCGTCCACACCGTATCTTGCGGCGGGCTACGTACTTCACGGGGCATGGGACCTTCTCCACCTCCCCAACCTGGTTCCTACGCGAGTCTCGCCCTGGTTTCCTCCCATGTGCGCGGCCCTCGACTTCGTCGTGGCGGTCGCACTACTCATCGGGCCGTGGCGTCCACTGGCCTAGTGCCTGTGTTCGCGGGGGTTGCCCGCAGGCTAACCATCGCTTGCGGCGGGCGCGAACGTTGGCCCGGTGAAGGTGACACTCTGACCTAATGCTGGGAGGGGGTCAGGATGGCCAGGATCAAGGAGCCGAAGACGCGTCACCGGCAAGGCGCGGAGTTCAAACCCAGGGCGGTCATGGCGGAGCTGAGAAAGCCCGAGCTGAAGGTCTTCATCGCGACACGCGAGTCGTCGTGCGATGAGTGCGGGGAGGCGCTAGGCACACGCGCGTGGATCACGCTTGCCGGCGAACGCGGAGCGCGTTGTCTGGCCTGCGCCGATCTTGAGCACCTGGTCTTCCTGCCATCAGGGGAGGCGGCGTTCACTCGTCGCGCTCGAGGCCATTCTGTCCTGTGGGCGGTCGTCCTGAAGTGGAGCAGGGCGCGGAAGCGGTACGAGCGCCAGGGCCTGCTGGTGGAAGAGGCCGCCCTCAGGTTGGCGGAAGGGGAGTGCCTTGCCGACGATGACGCCCGCAGGCGGCGGCGTGTTCGTGAGGCCGAGCGCCGCTCCGCGCTTGATCGCGAGTACGTGCAGGGGTTCGCGGCCCGTGTTCGCGAGGTCTTTCCCAGTTCCCCGAAGGGGACCGAGCGGAAGGTCGCCGAGCACGCGTGCCTGAAGTACAGCGGTCGGGTGGGCCGTTCGGCGTCCGCAAAGGTGTTCGCAAGGCAGGCGGTGGAGCTCGCCGTTGCCGCCCATGTTCGGCATGTGCACACCCGCTACGACGAGCTTCTTTCCCAAGGTGTCGATCGGCACGATGCGCGCACGATGGTCGCAGGTGAGGTGGCGACGATCCTCGAATCGTGGGAGCACGCATAATCGCGGGTGCTCCCGAAAGGCTGGTGCCGGACAGTCTCCGGAAAGAACGACGTGACAGATCGCACTGGCAAGCTCGGCAATCTACCTTCTATCATGTTGCTTGCTGAGTCGTGTGGCCTTGGGCCACCGAGGCGTTCGCTGAAAGCGGGCGTTGGGGGAAACCGATGGAGGTCTCTGATGCGGAGCGCAAAGCTAACCGGGCTAGCAGTTGTCGTCGGTCTCCTGGCGATCTCGACGTTCGGGATTCACAGTAGCGGTGCGCAGGGTTCGGCTGACCTGTCCGCGCAGGAGGTCCTTGCCCGCCTCGCAACGACGTACGCGCACTGCACGTCATATCAGGACGCGGGCGTCGTGAGGATCGTGTATCTGGAGTCCGGGCGCAGTCGAATCGAGGAGCGGCCTTTCAGAACCGCCTTTGTCAGACCGGACAGCTTCCGTTTCGAGTACACGGAGACGGGTCTGTTTGGTGCGAAGAGGCGGTACATCGTCTGTCGCGTCGGGACCCGCGTGCAAACGTGGTGGGATGTCAAGCCCGGAGTCGAGGAGAAGGAGTCACTCGGCTCGGCCCTCGGCGCGGCGACCGGCGTCTCGGGGGGATCTGCGCATGCCATCCCGGCATTGCTCTTGCCGCGGGAGGTCGAGGGCAGGCGGCTCACGGACATGACGGACGCCAAGCGCCTCGCCGACGCCAAGGTTGGTAGCGCGGACTGCTTTCGCGTCGAGGGCAAGTACGCCAATTCGCCGAGGGTGGTGTGGGTGGACCAAAAGACGTTTCTCGTTCGGAGGATCGATTTCGAGGATACCCTCCCGACTTTTCGCACGCAGCAGACGACCACGTACGAGGCCGTGATCGACGAACAGGTTGCGCCGGATCTACTCCGATTCGACCCGCCCGCGCAGAGATGACGTCCGACCACCGGAGCCCGGACCAGATTGCTGCCTGGACCTCGGGCCTGTCGGCGAAGAGATACGTTGGGGAGTAGGCTATGCGAATGGAATCTCTTAAAGTGGCGAGTCAGGTGAAGCGGCGCCAGACGCGACGAACGAACAGCGTGGTGAGAACGCCGCTCGCCCTCCTTCTTCCGCTCGTCGGTGTCGCACTTCTGGTCGGTTGTCTTTCCAGCCGATCAGTCGGGGATTCGAAGGCTTCACCTTCAGAACCATCAGCGCTCGGGTCCTTCACCGTGTCGTCCCAGGTCCTCGGCGACCAGGTCGTCACTCCTGCCGCGTGCACCGCCGGCGATCGCGAGTTCTTCCTCGGCGCCGATTTCAAGAACCAAGGCGCCAACCTCGTCGTTCGCCTGGTCGTCGATCCTCTCGATGGTCCCGCGGTTCGGATCTTCTCCGCCGACGCGCAGTTCGACCGGAGCGTGGTGTTCCGCCGATCGGAGTGCAGTGTCTTCCACTTCTCGCTCGACTCGACCGGTTGGCGGGTCAACGAAGTCAACGATTACCGCCTCACCCTTCAACTCGACTGCAGTCGGCCCGGCGAATCCATAAGGGGTTCCGCGTCGACGACCCATTGCCACTGAACGTGGCGTCGAGCCGACGCGTGCAGCGGATGCCTTTGATCGGTGCTCGCTGGTGCAGCAGCAGAAACCTGCCGCTGAGTTGGCCCCGAGAGGATTTTGGGATGGGCGACACAAGACTCCTGCTCAGACACTTGAACAAGCTCAGCGAGCAATCCTCCCGAGACTCTCCGAACAACTTCCCGTTAACGCTCTCCTCGCCGAGCTTGCCAAGCGGTAGGCCACTCAGCCTGGGAAGCGGTGAATGCTGCCGGCGGCTCGCCGTCGCGCGGCGGCGCCGCGGGAGCGCTGCGTGAGGCATCGGGAGATGTGGCACGCGAATGAGCAGCAATAAGCCCGTCCCCTGCGTGGGGTGCGGCGTCATGTTCCGCGAACACGGTGGCCCGACCCATCGCTACATGGAGTCCTCGCCTGGCTGTTGGGCGGCATTCGGCGAGGTCCTGGCTCGGGAGTACAGCGACCCGGCGTACGGGCTGTTGCATCGTCTCACGGTCGACGCATACGCCGCCCAGCACCCCGGCCGCCAGTCACCCCAGGCGATCCAGTCTGTAGCCGGTCACCTCATCAGCCTCAGCCTCGTTCTCGAACGCGGCGTCGACATGCGGCGCGCGACGAGTGCGATCAGGACCGCGGCGTCCCGGAAGAACTTCTTCCCATGGCTCTCGCCGCCGAGTTCGCGTGGCGACACGACAGTCGCCGATGTTCTTCGTGCCAGCGACGCCGAGGAGCATCTGGCCGCGGTGGACGCCTGGGCGAAAGCGGTTTGGCTGGCGTGGTCCGCACACCACGACACGGTTCGCCTATGGGTCTCAGAGGTCCTCTAGGCGGATCTGGCACGACGAGTGAGCAGCGCCCGCCGCGGGCGCTGGGGCGCTCGTGCTCACGCGCCGTTGTGACGTGCGGTATCAGAAGCACTTCGAACCGCAATTTTCCTGGGAGGGTTGTGGAGATGGCTCTGAGTGCGTTCGACGACAAGTCCAGGCCACCGGATGCCGCCGAGGTCAAGGACGTCCTGGGCACGTCTGCCGGGCTGTGGGACCGGCTCATCGCTCATGTTGCGGAGAATCATGACCCGATTACGGAGGAGTGGAGCTTCTCGGGCGCCACGAACGGCTGGTCGCTGCGTCTCAGGCGGAAGGAGCGCGTTGTGGTCTACATGATCCCGCAGGCCGGGGGCTTCCTTGCGGGCGTGGTCCTCGGCGAGAAGGCGGCGAGCGCTGCGCACGAGAGGGATCTGCCCGATGCCGTTCTCAGGCTGATCGACGCCGCCCCTCGCTATGCGGAGGGCCGCGGCATCCGTTTGCGGGTCGCGACCCGGGGCGACCTCCGCACTTTGCAGCGACTGATCGAGCTCAAGATGGCCCGGTGACCTCCCGGCGGTATGCTGTCGGAATGCTGATCTCGAAACCTGTCCGTGCGGTCCGCAGCTACACCCAGAAGCTCGTCGCGCCTCCTCACGTCGTGTTCCCGCTCCTGTGTCCCGTCCGCGAGGCCGAGTGGGCGAGAGGCTGGGACCCGATTCACGTGTGGTCCTCCGGCGGTGTCATAGAGGAAGACTGCGTCTTCACTACGACAGGCGAGCCGGCGGCGGTCTGGGTCGTCACCAGGCTCGATCCGAGTGATTTCTTCGTCGAGATGGTGAAGGTCACCCCGGGCGTGACCGCCTGCCGCCTCACGATTCAGCTCGAGCCTGACGAGGAAGGCTCCGCGGCCCGGGTCTGCTACCGCCACACCAGTCTCGGGCCGGCGGGTGACGAGTTCGTGGCGCGGTTCACGGACTCGCACTATGCGTCGTTCATGAGGGAGTGGGAGCAGGAACTCAACCACTTCTTGAGCACCGGTCAGAAGTTATCGCCTGGCCAGTCCTAGCCGCGCGTCCGAGCGGCGTCGATTCGGGAGAGGTTGGAATGCCGGACCATCGCATCGCTTTCGCCCTCACGTTCGCTTGTATGGGGCTGCTCTTCGTGGCGCTCGCTATCCCGTTGATTCGGGGAAGGGTGAAGCGTAACCGCGCCTATGGGGTCCGAATCCCCGCGGCGTTCGTCTCCGAGGAGGCGTGGTACCGGGTCAACAGGCATGGGGGGTTCTGCCTGCTCGGTTTCGGGCTGGCGCATGTCCTTCTCGGGTGCATCGACTTGCTCTTCCTGCCGGCGAGCCCGAGCCGGTTCGTCTTTCAGCTACACCTTTACGCGCCGGCTATCCTTCTGGTGCCGTTCCTCGTGGCCGTGTTTCTCTATCCGAGGCAGTAGCCGTTTCAGCCCCGCCGAGGTTGCGCGGCGTGTCCGGCAGGGGGCGGCAGGTAGAAATGGGGAGGTGGATCTTGGCACATCGGATCGGTCTCGCGGCAGCGATCGTGGTTTGCTGGTGGTGTGCGGCCTCAGGCCCGGCGGCTCCTGCCAGCCGGAAGGTGGCCCCGCAGGTCAAGGTGGTCACCTTGCCGGAGAGCGCGCAACCGTTCTTCCCGATCCTCGCCGGCCCGCCCGACACCGCGTCCATGGAATCGGGGCTGGTCACGCTGGATCCCGGAAAGTCGGTCGGCGTTCACAGCACCAAGGGCTACGAGGAGCTGCTCGTGCCGCTTGCGGGCGAGGGCGAGATCCGAATCCCCGGAAAGCACGCGATCCCAATCAAGAGTGGGTGCGCCGCGTACTCGCCGCCCGGCACAGAGCACGATGTCGTCAACACCGGGAAGACCGCCCTCACCTACATCTTCGTCGTCGCCAAAGTACCGTAGGACGGTGTCACTCATGCAGGGGCAAATCAAGAACCCGCACGTTCGTCGCTAAGAGACGAGAGGTGACGGCCCTCCACGTGGAGGAAGCCGCCGAAGGGTGAGGCGCTCGGCAGGTTGGCGTATCCTCGCTCTCTCGAACGGAGCGCCCGACAATGAAGAATCTCACCGGTTCACCCACGTCACCGGCGCCCGGGTGTGCAGTTGGGCCGCGACGTCACACGTCCGGGCGAGGAGCGCCATGATCTGCATCGATTACGACAGCATTGCCGAGGTCTACGACCTGTACGTCAAGGCCGACTACGACGTCTCGTTCTTCGTGGAGGAGGTCCGGACGACCCAAGGTCCCATTCTCGAGTTGATGGCGGGGACGGGCCGGTTGTCGATCCCCCTCGTGGAGGCGGGGGCGTCGCTGACCTGCGTGGATGCATCCAGGAAGATGCTCGAAGTCCTGGAGCGGAAACTCCTCCGGAAGGGCCTCGCGGCGGAGGTCGTTCAGATGGACGTGCGGGAGCTCGACCTCCCGGCTGGCTTCAGCCTGGCGCTCGTTCCGTTCCAGGCCTTCATGGAGCTGGTCTCCCAGGCCGATCAGCGGGCGGCGCTCGCGGCTGTGTTCCGCTGCCTCGCACCGGGCGGGCGCTTCATCTGCACCCTCCACAATCCGCCGGTCCGCCGCGCCCTGGTGGACGGGGTTCTGCGGTGCGTCGGGAGGTTCGCGACCGACGACGGGTCACTCGTGGTCTCCGGGATGGAGCTGGGCGGGCGGCCGGTGGTCACGCGGCTCCAGTTCTATGAGATGTACGGAAACGATGGCCGCATCGCCTGGAAGCGCATGCTTGCGATGGAGTTCTCCTTGATCGAGCGGGATGCGTTCGAGGGCATGGCGCGAGACGCGAGATTTCGCGTCGCGCAGTTGTTCGGCCACTACGACCGGACGCCGTTCGACCCGCTGCGGAGCGCCTACATGATCTGGGTGCTGACCAAAGAGCTGTCGTAGGCAGAGGAGCGCTGAACTCTGTTGGTGGGGACCGCCAACCGCTCGGCTGCGCGGGCGTTCGCTCCGGGCCACGCCCTGGGTTTGATACCCTTCCCATGGGAGGACACCGTGAGAAGGCTCATTCCCATCGTTGGTCTGGCCCTGATTCTTCTCGTCTCATCCGCCTCGGCTGCGGAGAACGAGGCGGTCACCAAGGCACAGGACGGCGCCAAGGCGTGGCTGGCTCTCGCCGACAGCGGGAAGTACGCCGAGACCTGGGACGAGGCCGCCGCGATCTTCAAGGCGTCCATCACCCAATCGGACTGGGAGAAGGCCCTCAAGTCGGTCCGCTCCCAACTCGGCGCCGTCAAGTCGCGGGCGCTCAAGTCCGCGACGTTCACCAAGACGCTCCCCGGCGCCCCCGACGGCGAGTACGTCGTCATCCAGTTCGACACGCAGTTCGAGAACAAGGCCGCTGCGGTCGAGACGGTCACGCCGATGCACGAGAAAGACGGTTCGTGGCGAGTAGCCGGGTACTTCATCAAGTAGCGACATAGGCGCCCGAGCGAGGGCGCGGGACGACGCAGGGAGTGCCGAAGGTGTCGCGGGAGGGTGTCCTCCGGGTAGCCCGGCGGGAGGCTGGGTGCCTTCGGCTCGGGGTGGAAGGGCGGATTCTCCCTCCACGCCGGGGTTTGCTGTGGCTGCCTATCTAATCTTCGGGTGTGCCTACGCGTTCGCGGCCGCGGTGCAGCCCGGCCCTTTCCTGGCGTATCTGATCTCTCAAGCGCTGAGCGCAGGGTGGCGGCGAACCCTGCCTATGGCGCTCGCGCCTCTGCTCAGCGACGGGCCGGTGGCCGTTCTTATGCTCCTCGTCCTGAGCCATCTATCCAGGCCCTCTCTGGAGGGGCTGCGGTGCGCCGGCGGGGTGTTCGTCCTCGTCCTGGCGGCGCGGGCGTTCGAGACATGGCGCCACTCCAAGGGCGCCGAGGTCGAGATCCGCGAAACGACGCGACGGAGCGTTCTCAGCGCCGCCGTCGTCAACCTGCTCAACCCGGGTCCTTATCTCGGATGGAGCCTGGTGATGGGCCCGTTGCTGCTCAAGGGGTGGCGCGAATCGCCCAGCAACGGGATCGCGCTCATCGCCGGCTTCTACGGGACGATGGTCCTGACGTTGGGGGCGATCATCGTGCTCTCCGCAGCGGCCCGGCGCTTCGGCCGGCGGGTGGGCCGGGCGCTCGTGGGCGCGTCGGCCGTCGCGCTCGCGCTCTTCGGTTGCTACCAGCTGTGGTCCGGTGTCAGGGCTCTGCTGAGTGGGTGATCGGCGCCATCCGCCCATCGGCTCCGGTGAGCTCCGGCCCGTCGCGCCTGAAGCCTTCCGGCCACAAGCTAGACTGGGGGCCTGATGTTCGGGAGACGATACATCCGCATCATCGCCACACCGCCCGGGGAGGCGCCTCAGCAGGTCCGCGAGGCATGGGTCGGCGTCAGGCTGCCGCTTCCGTTCCTTGTCACCAAGTCGAAGGCGTGGCGTTCTGCGGGCGTCATGACGGGGCCGCGGACGCTAGTGGAGAAGTTCTCGGCGCTGTGGTCTGGCAAGCTGGAGAGGAAGCCGGGGTATGCCGTTCGCGTCATGGATGCGATGACGGCGCTCGAGCAGGTACATTCCGAGGCCGCGTCAGGGTGGCGCCAGAACACATCACACTTGCTGCGGCCCGGCAAGTGCTTCGTGTTTGCGGCCGACGTGTGTATCGAGGAGCGCGATCCGGGCGCAGACTGAGTTCGGGCAAGCGCCGGACGAGTCGGGCGCTCAGCGTGCCGGTTCGAACAGGGCGGCGACCGCGCCTGCAGGATCCTCGATGACGCAGTAGCGGCCGGCCCTCCCCATCTGCCGCACCCTGCCGAGCACCTTGCCGCCGCGCTCGGCGCACGCCGCGAGGCTCGCATCGAGGTCCTCCACGTTGATATAGATCAGCCAGCGCGGGGGCAGGTCGGCGTTCACGCCGCGCGCATGGCAGACGCCCGCGACGGCCCTGCCTGAGCCTGGTTCATTCATGCAGAAGTCGTCGTACCCGTCCATCTCGACCGCGCTGTCGGTCCACCCAACCACAGCCTTGTAGAAGTCGGGGACCGAACCTGCGTCCGGCACGGTGAGGTCGACCCACGCGATCGCTCCCATCGTCTTCGTGGCGTCCTCGGTCATGGCACCTTCTGTCCGCTTCCCGTTCCGGTAGTGTAACGGAGGGAAGCGAAGGCGACCCGATACGCCGGGCGAGGGCCGGTTTCACCCGACGCGTTGTAGAGTTCGGATTGGAGGGTTCGATGAGCTCGCCTACGACCAGTACAGATTGGGGCATGCTTCGGCACGTCCTCGCGACGATTGCGTACCGCGGTGCGAAAACGCTCCGCGGCGCGCCGCCCGACTTCGCGACGTTCACCGTGGGCAATGCGACTCGGACGCCGGTCCAGATCCTGGCGCACATCGGAGATCTGCTCGAATGGACGCTTCGTCTCGCGCAGGGGCAGCGCGAGTGGAGGCCGGCCGAGCCGCTGGCCTGGCCGGCGGAGAACGCCAGGTTCTTCGCCTTGTTGAAGTCGCTTGACGACTTCCTGGCCTCCGGCGCTCCGCTGGGATTGCCGGCCGACAAGCTCTTCCAGGGGCCGCTCGCGGACGCGCTCACGCACGTCGGTCAGATCGCCATGCTGAGGCGCCTTGCCGGCTCGCCGGTGAGGGGCGAAGTCATGATCCGCGCCGACGTCGTGCCCGGCCGGGTCGGCGCCGACCAGTCGCCGCCGGTCAAGGAGTTCGACTAGATGCCGATTGAGACTGCCAGGATGCTGCATGTGACGAGCCGGGCGGCCTGGAGAGCCTGGCTCGAGCGGCATCACGAGGACGAGACGGAGGTGTGGCTCGTCTTCTTCAAGGCCCACACCGGGAAGCCGCGCATCGCGTACGAGGACGCGGTCGAGGAAGCGCTCTGCGTCGGGTGGGTCGACAGCCTCGTGAGGCGCCTCGACGACGAGCGGTACGCGCAGAAGTTCACGCCGAGGAAGGCGGGGAGCACGTGGTCGCCGTCGAACCGGAGACGGGTGGCGAAGCTCGTCCGCGGGAGTCGAATGACTCCTGCCGGGATGGCGACGGTCACATTCCAGATCTCGGAGATTCCCGAGGAGGAACCTGAGCGACTCCTTCCTTCCGGGACCGAGCCGGAGCTCCCGCCCGGCCTGATGCGGATCCTGAAGACCAACGCGCGGGCGTGGAAGACGTTCAGCAGCCTGGCTCCGTCGTACCGCAGGAACTACGTCCGGTGGATCACCCAGGCCAAGAAGGAGGAGACCCGGCGCCGTCGGCTGGCCGAAGCCATCGGCCTGCTTGCCGAGGGCAAGAAGCTCGGGCTCAAGTGAACCGTCTCTGAAGGAAACCGGGCACCGTGTGTGCGGCGCCCGGCTGTGTTGGTCATCGGCGACGGCCGGCAGCCGCGACACGGTTGCCGGCCGTTCGTGTCATTTGCGGAGCAGCTTGAACGCGTGGTTCCAGGTGCCGGTGGCGAGGGCGTAGCTGACCCAGAGAAGGCACAGAGGCTCGAGCAGCCGCGAGCCCTCGATCCCTCCCGCGTCGATCGTCGACCACCCAAACGCGGTCAGGATCCCGGTGACCACTTTCTTGGCCTCGGCGTCGTTGCCCGCGATGAACATGTCGGGCGGCCCCCCCGGGAAGGCCGGGTTGACCATGTGTGCGTTGCCCACCGTGTTGAAGGCCTTGACGACGCGCGCGCCGGGCAGCCAGCGCTGCACCTGCTCGCCGGCCGAGTCGGTGTGGCCGAGCGCGAGGGCAGGCGGAACCCCTGGCGCGAAAACCAGCGGGTTGGTCGCGTCGATCACGACCTTCCCCTTGAAGCTCGCCGGGCCGGCGAGCTTGATGGCGTTCTCGGTGCCGCCCCAGAGCGTCGCGAGCACGACCACCTCTCCGAACGCGGCCGCCTGGGCGAACGACCCCGCGGTGGCCCCGTGCCCGACCTTGCCGAGCAGCTCCTTTACCGTGGCGCTGCCGGGCTCGCGCGTCCCGAACTTGACCTCGTGCCCCAGACCGGTGAAGCCGATCGCAAGGGCGCGTCCCACATCACCGGTGCCGAGAATCCCAATCTTCATCGTCAGCCTCC
>PMLC01000069.1 GCA_003158745.1 Acidobacteriota bacterium | reverse complement strand
CGAACGTTCAAAGACAACAACCAAGAAGACCGGGAAGGGCCGAAGAGAGGAAGAACGAAGAGGGGAGACGGAAGAGGATAGACACGATTCCCGGCGTCCTTTCGTCTTTCCTCTTCCCTCGCCAACGGAACCTGTGAACGTGCGAACCTTCGAACGGTAGTCAGCGCTTGGAGAGCCAGGTCGGCCCTTCGAACCGGACGTGCGGGACGTCAAAGGCCAGCCTCGCTGCCGCCACGTCGCAGGTGGAACCCTCGAGGAGCATCGTGAGCTGGTCGCGGGTTATCGGTGCCTCGGGAAAGTGCTGGATCACGGAAACCACGAACCGAGCAAGACCGAGCGGGACGTGTACGAGCGTCCGGCGCACGCCGAGGGTGTGGGCGATGCGGCGCAGCACCTCGTCGTAGGTCAGAGCCTCGGGGCCTCCCAGCTCGTACGTCTGTCCGATGGCGACCGGATCATCGAGAGCGGCCACGAAGCAGTGCGCCACCTCGGCGACAGAAATCGGTTGCATCTTGTAGGTTCCGTCGCCGAACACCGGAAAGACGGGGAAGCGCTTGACCGCGGGTGCGAGCGCGCTCGTGAAGCCGTCGCCGGGGCCGAAGATCAGGGAGGGGCGGAAAATCGTCCAATCGAGGCCCGAATCTCTCACGACCTCCTCACCCTGCCACTTGGTCCTGTGGTACGCCGTTGCGGCGTTCGCACGCGCCCCCAGCGCTGACATATGCACGAGTCTCTTGATCCCGATCTCGCGGCAGACCGAGATCACGCGTTCGGTGGTGAGCCTGTGCGCGCGCTCGAACGTCACGCCGTCACGAGGGACCTCACGGATGATCCCGACAAGGTGGATTGCCGCGGCACAGCCGCCGCACCAGCGTTGCCAGCCCTCCTCGGCAACATCGGCGGCAACCTGGATCACGCCGGGGCGAGCCTCCTCGGAGCGCAGGTGGCGCGAGATCGCGACGACCTCCCAGCCATTTTCGAGGAGCTCACGCCGCACCTCGCGTCCGACGAACCCGCGCGCGCCCGTGAGCAGCACCCTACGGTCCGGCTGCGACGGCATTTGACGGGGCGAGTTCTGGCGGGCCGGGCTTCCTGTTCGCACATTCCACCTCTGGACACGCAAATGCTAGCATGGCTCGTGATGCGCGCCGTTCTCGCGGATCTTCACGTCGGGCAGGGCTCCGGCGACATCGACAGGTTCATCTCATCGATCGCCGCCGTGCGCCGTCGTGGCGCGGATGAGGTTGTCTTCCTCGGCGACCTGTTCCGAGCACTGGTGGGGTTTTCGCGATTTTGGGACGACACGGTGCGGCGCGGACTCGACGAACTCGCCTCGCTCCGCCGCGACGGGACGAGGGTGGTTCTGGTCGAGGGAAACCGCGACTTCTTTCTCGACACCCCGGAACTCGACCCCTTCCGCGACGCCGCCGGGCCGGTTCACTCATTCGTCGCGGGCGGCAGGCGGTTCTTGCTCGAGCACGGCGACCTCGTCAACCGCGCCGACCATTTGTACCGTTTTTGGCGGGGCCTCTCCAAGAGCGCTCCTGCGCGGCTCTGGGCGCAGCTGCTGCCGAGACGCGTCGCACAACGCATCGTGCTCGGGACCGAGTCGCGCCTGCGGGAGACCAACTTCACATACCGTCGCGAGCTCCCGATCGCGGAGCTTACGGCGGCCGCGCTGCAGCACTTCGCCGCCGGCGTCGACGTCGTTCTCTGGGGTCACTTTCACCGACCGTGGGTGTTCGAGCAGGGACAACGGGAGGCGCGCGTCGTGCCGGGATGGCTCGAGACAGGCGCCGTCGTGTGGATCGGCGAGGATGGAAAGCCGGTCGTCGAAGCCGGAAGAACCCGCCAAGTCGTTGACAGTTCATCTTGTTCGTGGTACCAAGGACGCGAGAAGAGAGCCGAGGCGAGGTGACCATGGGTGGGACCCTTCTGCTGGCCGATGACAGCATCACGATTCAGAAGGTTGTTGAGCTCACCTTCGCCGAAACCGAGCACAAGGTGGTCGCTGTCGGGAGCGGTCGCGACTTGTTCGCGCGCCTGCCGGAGATCAAGCCCGACGTGGTGCTGTGCGACGTCGTGATGCCTGACATCAACGGCTACGAGGTTTGCCAGACGCTCAAGAGCGACCCGAACACGCTGCATATCCCTGTGGTGCTCCTCACCGGCACCTTCGAACCTTTCGACCGCGATCGCGCGCTGGCGGCCGGATGCGACGCCATCGTGACGAAGCCGTTCGAGGCCCGAGAGCTGATCAACGTGGTTGAGGATCTCCTCAGGCGAGCACAGTCTGTGGCCGCGATCCCGATGCCCGGCGAGGCAGGTGGTCTCGACGATCAAGGCATCCCCGAAGGCGTGCCTTCGCTGGACTTCAGCACGGCGGGGTTCGACCAGCTCGCGGCGCAGATCCAGCCGCCATCTCCGATGCCGGAGGACGGGATCGAGCTCACCGCGAGTTCGCTGGGTGACTCGCACCCATCGAAGCGTAGAGCAGCACCGCCGGAGCTCGTGGAGCCCGAGATACCGACGGCAGTCTCGGCGCTTTCCCAGTCGTTCGCGTTCGGCGGGGACGAGGCTCTTCCCTCGGCTCCGATTGCCGATGCGTTCGCCCTCGAGGAACCAGCGCCCGCGCTGGAGGCTCCGAAGTTCGCGGTCGAGGCCCCGGCGCCTGCGCCGGAGGTTCCACACCTCGCGGTTGAGCCGCGGGTGTTCGCCCCTGAGCAGCCGAAGGCTGAGCGGGTGATGTCGGCCGCCGCTGACCCGTTCGCGGTCAGAGAGACGGACCCAGAATCGGCGCATGAGTTGTTTGCTGCTGAGCCGGCGCCCGCTCCTGAGCCGACGTTCGCTCCGGTGCTGCCACCACTGCCCGTAGGCGACGAGATGCCGACACAGCACCTGCTGATCCGGCCGACGAACGTCCCGAAGCCTGCGGTCGAACTCGCCGCCCCAGCCCCGGCTCCCGTCGAGTCGGTTGTTGCTGCTGCGGCACCGCTCGCGATCGGCGCGCTTTCCACGGAGGTGGTGGAACAGGTCATGCGGCGTGTCAAGGAGCTGATCCCGCCGCCGCCCGCGGCCCCGGCACCTCCGACCGCTGCCGAGCTGCTGACGGACGAGCACGTGGAGCGCATCGCGCGGCGTGCGGCCGAATTGGTGCCGCCACCCCCGGCGCTACCCACGGCGGCGGAGCTGATCACCGACGAGCACGTCGAGCGCGTCGCGAAGCGTGCGGCCGAGCTGGTGCCCGCGCCGCCTGCACCGCCGACGGCGGCGGAGCTACTGACCGATGAGCACGTGGAGCGCATCGCACGGCGAGCGGCCGAGCTGGTGCCCGCGCCGCCGACGGCGGCAGAGCTGCTGACGGACGAGCACGTCGAGCGCGTCGCGAAGCGAGCGGCCGAGCTGGTGCCGCCGCCTGCCGCGGCTGCCGAGCTCTCGGATGAGCAGGTCGAGAAGATCGCCAAGCGCGTCGTGGATCTCGCAACCCCGCTGCTCGAGCGTATCGCCTGGGAGGTCATCCCGGACATGGCCGAGATGATGGTGCGCAAGCGGATCGCGGAACTCGAGAAGGCCGCCGAAGAAGAGAGCTGACAGTTGACAGTTGACAGTTGACAGTCAGAAGCTCACAACTCGGGGTTCGAAGTTCAAAGTCCAAAGTCCAAAGCTAACAGCCCCCAGCGCTTCCTCTGCCGGCTGTGTTTCTTGGGCGGGCGGGGACTGTCCACTGTCAACTGGGTGGGTGGTCGGGCGGAAGCTGTCAACTGCCCCTGAGACGGTGACAAGGTGGCGGAGGCGGTGCGTCTCTCCTAGCATGGAGGCGGTGGCCCCCCTGATGACGGAAGTGCTGCCGGGAACGCCCGAGGAGGCGCGCACCGGCGCCTGGGACGACGCGTCAGGCTGGGTGGATCTGTTCCGCGACCTGGCCGCCGGTGACCCCGAGAGGCTCGGGCCGCTCTACGACATGGCGAGCCGGCGGCTGTACGGGCTCGCGCTCTGGCGGACCGGCAGCCGCGAACTTGCCGCCGACGTCGTTCAGGAGGTGTTCGTCCGCATCGCCCAGTGCCGCGACCGCCTCGGCGAGGTCCGAGACCCGCGGTGGTGGCTGCTGTCGGTCACCCACCGGTTGGCCGTGGACGCCGTCCGGCGCGCCGCCCGCCGGCACGCGGAGCCGATCGAGGAACACGCAGACCTGGCGGCGGAGCCGGTGGACAACGGGCGCGCGGTGGACGCGCGCCGAGCCTGGGCCCTGCTGGGCCGGCTCTCCGCCAAGCAGCGGGAGGTCGTCTACCTCCACGACGCGGCCGGGATGAGCCACGCCGAGATCGGGCGCTGCCTCGGGATACCTACGTTCACGGCCGCCAGCCGCTACCGGCTCGCGCTCCATGCGCTTCGCGGGCTGCTCGGGAGCACGAAATGACCGACCTTCACGACAACGTCAACCGTCTCATCCGGGCGCTCGGCGACCCGGAGCCGCCGCAGCGGCTGCGCGGGCGCACGCTGGCTTGCGCCCAGGCCGCGTGGGCACGGCCCGCCGCCGACCGTTGGCTCGCGCTGTGGGAGAGCCGGCCTCTGCGGCTGGCGTGGGTGGGGGCGGTCATCGCGCTCGTTGTCGCCAACGTCGCTGTTCGCACCTTCGCGCACGCGAGCCGGTTGGCCCGGGCGCCGTCCGTCGCGTCCAGCCTCGCGGCGCGCGGCAACGAGTTGCAGGGCGTCGTGGCGCTACCTCGCCTGCGGGCAGAATACGTCGCCATCGGCGCCGCATCCGGGAACGCCACTGCTCCCCGCGTCCCGAATTCCACGCAACCGCTGCAACGATCGGAGGACAAATCATGAGCGACCCACGCACCCGTATGGTCCGCCTCGGAGTGATCACAGCCGGCGTCGTCGTCGTGGTCCTGAGCGGAGCGCTCGCCGCGGCTCTGCTCGGCTCCCCCGGTTCGCCCGCTCTCGCTCCACCGGCGGCGCCTGCGGCCACCGTCCCGCCGCCGCACCCGTGCGACCTCTCGAAGCTCTCGATCCCGTGCTGGTCGTGCCCGAACGCGGAGAAGTGGCCGCTGCGGTTCGTCACTGACCTCGACATGCTGGCGCCGCTCGGTACGGGGACCGGTAACGCCGCGCAGTGGTACGCCGCCTTTGCGAAGCCGAACGGCTCGCGAGTCGCGGAGGGGCAGGCCATGATGGCGCGCCGCGTGGACCGGGATCCGTTCGGTCCGATCCTCCCGCCGAACGACCAGTTCCTCGCGGAGGCCGCGCCGTGGTGCGACCAGGCCGTGATGCGGTTCTACCCGGACATCTTCCCCATGCGGGGCGGTGAGACGCAGATCGCGAACCTGCTCTTGGCGCTCACCCTCGCGCGCTCGTGGGTCGCGCGCGGGACGGACGCGGCGACCTTCGATGACGCGATGGCCGATTTCCGCCGGGTCATCCGGCTCGGCCGCCTGCTCCGCCAGGAGGACGCGGTGCTGATCAACGACCTCGTCGGGCTGGCGTGCATCCGGATCGGGGCCGAGGCGATCTACGATCGCGCCCGCAAGGATGGCAAGACCGAACTGGCGTTGCTGGCGGCGGTCACGGCGGCCGAGGCGCCGCCGCAGAAGTACCTGTCGGGGGCCCGCGTGACGGCGGTCGAGACGAGGCCGTACCTGCACAAGGACGCCGCCGGGCGGTACGCACTTGACCTTCCCGCGCGCACGCTCAAGGCAGTCGAAGAGATGGCGGCGTCGAGCCCCGACCGCCGCTTCCGCTGCGAGGCCATCGTGGCGCTCCGCCTCATCGCGGGTGTTGGGAGCGCGCAGATGCGGGGCGAAGCGCGCACGCTCCTCGGGAAGTTGGCTCAGGACGGCGACGGGATCGTGGCTGCCAACGCACGCTGGTGCGTGGCTCACCCGCTCAGCGAAACCGACGACCTGGACGCCTGGATCCAAGTCTCGCCGTAGCGGCGAACCGGACAGGGCGGCACGCTTGAGGCGGCCCGGTTGGCGGGTCGCTGGCGGAACCGCACGGGGCGGCCGTCGCGCGGCCGCCCGTGTCATCCGCGAGGGGCACTGCTCCTGGGGTGCGGGCAGCTCCCCTCTCCGGAAACCGCCTCGTCTCTCCAGTCGTTCTTCGTGAACTCGAGCTCCTTGACGGCCTGGCGCTGTTCGGGCGTCTGGAACAGCGCCATCGCGGAGAGCCCGGCCTGCTGGGCGGCGGTCGGAAGCGGATGCCTGTTGAGCACGTGGCGCTTCAGGAACAGCCCGAGGGCGAAGAAGATCAGCAGGACTGTCAGAATGTAGACGGCGGCGAGCACGCTGCCCACGGCGATCAGCCCTGCGGCATGAAGACGGTGCCGTGACGGCCGGGGACGGCGCCGTAGCCCATCGCGCGCTGCGGGAGCGGGTTGCCGGTCGCGCGGCGGGCCTTGAGCAGCTCACCCAGGGGCACCGGACGGGTGCCGCGCTCGCGGGCCCGTTCGAGAAACCAGCGCAGGTCGGCGGCGTAGGGGCCGCCCTCGAGCTCGGCGTGCACGGTGAGGACCGGCCAGGCCGCGGAGGTGGCGGCGTCGAGCATCGAGTCGAAGAAGGCGCGCGCCTCGGTGTGGGTGTCGCCCAGCGCCTCGTCGAGGGTCGGGAGCGTCGCGGGGACCTGCGGCGTGGCGAGCGCCTTGCCCCCGATCACCGGCAGGAACGGCTCGGAGCCGCGGCAGTCGCTGGCGTACTCGAGCTCGTACCACTCCTCGATCTGGAGCGAGCGCTCGTCGCCGAACCATGCGGGGGCCGCAAAGGTCCGCGGGGGCGCTTTGAAGATCTCGATGAACGCCCGCCGCGCGCGGCCGAGCTGCGACGCGACCTCGTTGTCGGACAACCGCGGGAGCTTGTCCTGCCACCGCCTGTGGTCCCACGCGTGGACGCCCGCCTCGTGCCCCTCGGCCACGATCCGCCGGGCGATGTCCGGGAGCGCCACGGCGATCATCCTCGCGGGCAGCAAGGTCCCGGAGAGCAAGGTGCGCAGGCCGTAGACCCGCGCGGCGCCGGTGCGCCGCATCTTGCCGAGGAAGCCGGGGCGGCGGAGCACGTTGAAGATCGCCTTGCCGGAGTTGTCCGGGCCCATCGAGAGGTAGAACGTGCCCTTGACGCCCGACTCGCGGAAAACGTCGAGCAACACCGGCACGCCGGACTTCATGCCGTCGTGCGTGTCCACGTCGATGCGAAGCCCCAACACCTTCCCGGTGGCCATCCCGGTCATCGCAGCTGATCCGCCTTGGTGCGCCAGGGCGGACCGGAGGCCGAAGGGCACAGGGCGCAGGGCACAGGGCACAGCAGGCCAGGGCCTTTGTCTTGGGCGTGACATGAGCAGAGAGCGTGGTCGTCGAGAGAGGCCGGCGTTTCGTCTCCCCTGCGCCCAGTCTCGATCACTGCGCCAGCCAGTCCTTCAGGAACGCGTCGAACGTCATCTCGAGCGCCTCGTCCATGGAAACCTTCGGCGACCAGCCGAGCAGCTTCTTGGCCTTGGCGATCGACGGCTTGCGGGTGAGGATGTCCTGGTACCCCTTGCCGTAGTAGGTCGCCGAGTTGACCTCTTCGATGCGCGGGGGCGTGTAGTTCGGGATTTCGCCGCGCCGCGCCTCGTACAGGCGCGCCAGCTTCTCGGCGAGCTCCTTCACGGAGCACTCGTTGGTCGGGTTTCCGATGTTGAAGATCTGGCCGTTGGCGGTGCCGCGCTCGTCCGCGATGATCGCCATCAACCCGGAGATGCCGTCCTCGACCCAGGTGAAGCAGCGCTTCTGCTCGCCGCCGTCCACGAGGCGGATCGGCTCGCCGCGGAAGAGGTTGATGATGAACTGCGTCACCACGCGGGAAGAGCCTTCCTTGGCGGCGTCGATGTCGTCGAGCTTGGGTCCGATCCAGTTGAAGGGCCGGAACAGCGTGTAGCGCAGCCCCTCCTGCTGCCCGTACGCGGCGATCACGCGGTCGAGGAGTTGCTTCGAGCAGGAGTAGATCCAGCGCGGCTTGTTGATCGGCCCGAGCACGAGAGGGCTGGTGTCCTCGTCGAACTCCGGGTCGGTGGACATCCCGTAGACCTCCGAGGTCGAAGGGAACACTACCCGGCGGCGGTACTTCACGCACTGGCGGATCACCCGGAGGTTCTCCTCGAAGTCCAGCTCGAACACCCGCAACGGCTCCTTGACGTACGTCGCCGGCGTGGCGATCGCGACCAGCGGGAGCACGGCGTCGCTCGTCTTGACGTGGTACTCGATCCACTCCTTGTTGATCGTGATGTCGCCTTCGAGGAAGTGAAATCGCTCATGGTGCAGCGAGTGCTCGAGCTTCGAGGCCGAGAGGTCCATGCCATGGACCTGCCAGTTGGTGGTCTCGAGGATGCGCCGCGTGAGCGCGTTGCCGATGAAGCCGTTGACGCCGAGGATGAGGATGTTCACGGTGTTTCTCCGTTTCCATGTTTCCGTGAAGAGGCGGGGTCCGGGGTCCGGGTTCCCGGGTCGGATGAAGGTCGTGGATCGCCGAGGCGCGCGCCCGGCGCGATTCCCGCGCCCAGAGCGAACGAGCACGCCGGAAGCTCGGGCTGGCCGTCGAGCTGAACGGTGACAAGGCGGACGGCACCGGCGCCGGCGCCGGCCGCCACCGTGACGCCGTCCAAGTCCACTGCGAGCACGGTTCCGGAAGGAGCGGCGGGGAAAGACCGGATCGGGAGGGCCCACCAGACGAGGAGTTTCTTGTCGCGCCATGCTGTGAAGGCGCCGGGGTAAGGGTGCGTGACGGCACGCACCAGGTTGTAGATCCGTTCCGCGCTCCAGTTCCACTCGAACCGGCCGTCCTCTGGCGTGCGCCCCCCGAAGTACGAGCCCTCTTCCAGGTTCATCGGGCGCAAATGCGCGATGCCGTCTCGCAAAGCAGGCAGGGCCCGGTCGAGCAGGGTCGCGGCCGCCGCCTCGAGCTTTCCGTACAGCGTGAGCGCGGTTTCCTCGAGGGCGATCGGGACCCGTTCCTGGTCCACGAGGTCGCCGGCGTCGGCCATCGCGACCATGGTGTGGAGCGACACGCCCGTCTCTTTCTCGCCGTTGACGAGCACCCAGTTGACCGGGGCGCGACCCCGGTAGCGGGGTAGGAGCGACCCGTGCAGGTTGAAGGCGCCGCGAGGGGCAAGAGCAAGCGCGCGAGTCGGGATCATCCACCGGAAGTAGAAGGAGAAGATGAAGTCGGGGTGGTACGAGGAGACGAACTCTCTGAAGGCGTCGGTCTTGAGGTAGGCCTTTTCGGGGCGATGGACCGGGATGCCCTGGGCGCCCGCGCGGTCGGCGAGCGACCCCCACCACACATCCTCGTGCGGGTCGTCGGCGTGGGTGAACACGGCGGCCACCTCGAAGCCGTGGCGGAGCAGCGCGTCGAAGCCAACGCACCCCATGGTGTGGTAGCCGAAGACGAGGGCCCTCACCGGCCCCCTCCCACCCAGCTGACAGTTGACAGTTGACAGTTAACAGTCCGCCCGCCCACCCAGTCGACAGTTGACAGTTGACAGTCAACAGTCAGAAGCAATGGCAGTGCAGAGAGTCTCGCCAGGCAGTTGGCGAGCGTCTTCTCGTCTCTACTGTCAACTGTTAACTGTCGACTGTTAACTTCTCCGCTCATGGGCGTCGCTCCCTGCCGAAGACCTGGCGGATGACGTAGCGGGGGCGGTGGCGGACCTCCATGTAGATCCGGCCCACGTACTCGCCGAGCAGGCCGATGGCGAACAGCAGGACGCCGATGAAAAAGAACAACACCGCGAACAGCGTGAACACCCCGCTGACCGCCCACTCGTGACCCTTGACGATACGCCCGACGATCAGCACGGCGGCGACGAGCATCGAGGCCGTCGCCATCGTCATGCCGATCGCTAGAGTCGAGCGCAGCGGCCACAGCGAGAAGCTCGTCATGAGGTCGAACTGGAGGCGCACCAGCTTCCAGAGGCTGTACTTGCTCTGCCCCTTGAGACGCTCGGCGTGAGCGACCGGCACCTCGGTGACTCGGCCCGCGAACATGTCGGCCAGCACCGGGATGAACGTGGAGATCTCCTTGGACTGGCACAGGGTCTTGACGACACCACGGCGGTAAGCGCGCAGCATGCAGCCGTAGTCGGAGAGGTGGACGCCGGTCGCCATGGAGGTCACGCGGTTGACCAGCCGCGAAGCCATCCGGCGGAAGAAGGAGTCCTTCCGCTTGATGCGCACCGAGCCGACGACGTCGTACCCCTCCTCCATCTTTGCGACCAGCTTGCCGATCTCCTCGGGCGGGTTCTGCAGGTCGGCGTCGAGCGTGACGATGATCTCGCCGCGGGCCTCGTCGAACCCTGCAAACACCGCCGAGTGCTGGCCGTAGTTGCGGTTGAAGTCGATCACGACGATGTGCGGGTCGCGGACGGCGGCCTCGCGGAGGAGCTCGAGCGAGCGGTCGCGGCTGCCGTCGTTGATCAGCACCACTTCGTAGTTCCTCCCGATGGCGTCCAGGGCCGCCTTGAGGCGCGGCAGCAGCTCGGGGAGGTTCTCCTCCTCGTTGTAGACCGGAATGACGACGGACAGGAAGGGCTCGGGCATGTGACCCTCAGTCGCCTGCGCGGGCGCCCGCGCCCTTTGCATGCGCAAGGGTGTCTTTGATGGCACCCACGACGTAGCGCACGTCGTCCTCGCTCATGAGCGGGAAAAGCGGGAGCGAGCACAGGTGCTCGGAGACCCACTCCGCCACCGGCAGTGCGCCGACCCAGCGCGGGTACTTGGAGGCGTAGTACGGCTGCGTGTGGACGGCACGGAAGTGGATCCCGGTTCCGACGTTGCGCGCCTTGAGCTCCGCGATGAAGTCGTCCCGCGTCAGGCGGGCAGTGTCGAGGAGTTTGACGACGTAGAGGTGGCGGGTGTGGAAGTGGTCGTAGGGAGGCACGGCGAGCGGCTCGATCTCCGGAACTGCGCCGAGAAGCTCGTCGTAGAGGGCCGAAAGCTGGCGTCGGCGCGAGTTGAAGTCGCCAACCGAGGCGAGCTGGTGGATCCCCAGCGCGGCCTGCATGTCCATGAAGTTGTACTTGAAACCGGGCAGGACGATCTCGACCTGCAGCGATCCGCCCTCGGCGTACCGGTTCCAGGCCTGCTTCTCGAGGCCGTGGAATCGGAGCGCCCGCAGCTTCTTCGCGAGCGCGTCGTCCTTCGTGACCAGGACGCCGCCCTCGCCGGTCGTCATGTTCTTGATCGGGTGGAACGAGAACACGCCGAGTCGGTCGAAGCACCCGACGTGGACGCCCTTGTAGAGGCAGCCGACGCCGTGCGCCGCATCCTCGAACACCCAGAGGCCGTGCCTGGCGGCGACCGCCATGATCGCGTCCACGTCGGCCGGCGCGCCGGCGTAGTGTACCGGGATGATGCCGACCGTGCGGGACGTGACCGCGGCCTCGAGCTGCCTTTCGTCGATCTGGAGTGTTTCACGATGAATGTCGACGTACACCGGCGTCGCGCCAGCGACCTCGATCATGTTCACCGTCGAAGCCCACGTCATCGGCGTCGTGATCACCTCGTCACCAGGCTTCAGGCCCAGCGCAATCAGACCGATGTGCTGGCCTGCGGTGGCCGACGAGAGCGCCAGGGCGTGCGGAAAGCCCGTGTAGGCCGCAAAGTCCTTCTCGAACTTCTCCGCCTTCGGACCGGTCGTGATCCACCCCGACTTCAGGGTGTCCACGACCTCATCGATCTCCACCTGACGAATCGTCGGGCGGGAGAAGGGGAGGAAGTCGGGGCGCTTGCCGAATGCCGAGGTCATCGCGATGCCGCCTCCGTGCCCGCAGGGGGCCGCGCCGGAGCCGCCGTGCCCGCCGTTCCCGCGCCCCCGTTCGTGCCGCTGCCAGCTGCTAGAAACCGTGTCGCAACATCCCAAATCATAGCACGCGGCCGCGGAGGTTGGAGTCGAGAGCGACGAGCAGTCCAGCGCATTGACACAGGTGGCCTACGTGAAGTGGATGACAAGGCGAGTCGCGTCGGGCTTGCGCAGCATTCCAATTCCTGGGGCAATTAGACACAATCGCGAGATCGCTATACACGGTACCCGTTCGTACCCATTCCCCAAGGCGGCTCCAGTTGGTCTTGATCACGCCTCAGTCACGGGTACAATCAACCTCATGTGAGAAAGGAAGTTCCCAATTTCATGCCCGACGTAAAGGCACTCCACACCTACTACAAGACTGCCACCGACCAGGAGCTCTTGAAGCTTAGGGCGGACGGCGGCTTCACCGAGGAGGCCGAGCGGGCGCTCGACGAGGAACTCGCACGGCGCAACCTCACGTCCGATGAGGCAAAACGGTACTTTGCTCCAGAATGGCTCGATAAGGCGGACGTGGGCACGGTCGGTGTCCTCGCGCTCGAAAGCGGCGAGCGGGTTACTGCGGAAGTTGTTGGGCTAAACGAAGACGGAGATCGGCTCTCTATCAAGGTGATTTCTCCGGAGACCCTTCCTCGGAACACCCATCGGAGTCACCGCGCCATTCCGCTCCACCGGATTGTTTCATTCGAACCGCAACCGCATTTGATGGAGCGGTGGCCATTCTCTGATCCATGCCGGGATAGGACCTTCTCGCTTCCGCGCTTCGCTCTGATGACAACTATCTTCCTGTGCATGATCGTGGGCAGCATACCCCTGTTCCTACTCCTGGCAAGTAGGCCCTACGGACTGCAAGCGGCGTCAATAGTCACCTACACCCTTTTCGAGGTGTTCTTTACCTTTGCCAGAACGGGCACTAGAGGGGGCCATGATCTTCCCCCCTACAAGTTCACATGCCCCGCCGTCGAACCGCAGGTTGCGCGCCTTCTTTGGCGTCACCTCGGCTTTGTAGTTGGCCTATTTGCCCTTCAAACCGCAATGCTGGCGGCCCGTCCACAGTTACCCGACTGGTGGATTATGCAGGACAGGAAAGGGACCACGCCATTCGATCTTGCCCTGATCTTGTCCTGCATCGGTCTCGGATACGCTCAGGTTTTCACTAACCGCTCCCTACTCGATCGCGCACACCGGGAGTTCTCAATAGGTACCGAATAGGTACCGNNTAGAATAGCGGTGCTTTGTCAGCGGGAGGGATGGGCATGCCGAGAGCGCCACGGTACTTCGTCGACGGGGCGTGCTACCACGTGTACGGCAGGATCGCTCGCGGAGAGATGGTCTTTGCGGATCGTGGGGAAGCGGCGCGCTTTGTCGAGGTGATCCGCGGGGTCAAGAAGCGCGACGGTCTGACCGTGTTCGCGTGGTGTCTGATGGGCAATCACTATCACCTCGCCCTGCGCACCGCCCGGGTGCTGTTGTGGCGGAGCATCCGGCTCGTGCAATGGCGATTCGCGCGGCAGCACAACCTGAGGCTGCGGCAGTTGGGGCCGGTCTGGCAGGGACGGTACCAGGTGCGGACGGTGGCGGAAGACCGCTACCTGCTGCAGCTGATCGCCTACATCCACCTCAACCCCGTGAGTGCAGGCATCGTCACAGACCCGAGCGCCTACCGGTGGAGCGGTCACCGGGAGCTGCTGGGTCGCAGCGGAGAGCCGCTGACGGACGTGGACGCGACGCTTGCGCTGTTCGGGAGGCAGCGGGCGGCCGCGCGGCGGGCGTACGTGCGGATGCTGCGGGGCGAGCGGGGGCAACCGTGGGTGGGCGAGCAGCCGGGCTGGCTGCCGTGGTGGGGCCGAGGCGGGGACGAGGACCTCGACGGGAGCGCCTGGGAGCCCACGCCATCGGGTGGAGCGCGTGGTGTGGCCGAGCGGGTCACCGTCCGCGACGTGGATGGCTTCATCCGCCGGTCGGCGAAGGAGTTGGGCGTGGCCGGCGAGGACCTGAGCTCGCGGCGCAAGGCGCCGGCGACAGTGCGTGCACGGGAGATCATCGCGATCGTCGGCGTCGAGCGCTTCGGGGTGAAGGTGGCGGAACTTGCGGCCCGCCTGAAGAAGAGCCCGGGCAGTGTGAGCAGATGGCTGGTGCAGGCAGGGGAGAGACGACAGAAGGAACGGGGGTTCGAGGCCGACTGCGAGCGGCTGGAGGCGGCAGTTGGGAAAGCCGGACGCGCTGATCAGAGATAATCGTGAGATCGTCATACACGGTACCAAGTCCACGGTACGGTACCAAGTCCACCAAGTCCAATTCCAATTCGGTACCAATTGAAGTCAGCAGAGGAGCAGCGGGCCGATGAGCTGAGGGGCAAAAGCTGTTCGAAGGTTCACAGGTTCGAAAGTTGGAAGGTCCAACGACGAGTCAAGAGTTCAGAGTGAAGAGTCAAGAATTCAGAGACTGCGGTCCGCGGCGCCGCGGGGGTCTCCTGTCTTTCAGGTCTTCACTCTCAACTCCTCACTTCCTCCATCCCCACTCGAACCTGCGAACCTGCGAACGTGCGGAGGTCGCCACTCTGGCCCTGCCGGCCCTGCCCGTGCTACAAGAGAGCTGCCATGGCGGACGAGAGGCCGAGATCCGGAGGCGCTGCCGCGCGGCTGGCGCCGGCGCTCGCGGCGGCGTGCTTGATCCTGCTCCTCGTCTGGAACCTGGGCGGGGCGCCGCTGCTCGAGCCCGACGAGGGGCGATACACCGAAGTCCCGCGCGAGATGTTGGCAAGCGGCGACTTCGTGACCCCGCACCTGAACGGTGTCCTGTACTTCGAGAAGCCCCCGCTCCACTACTGGCTCAACGCGGCCGCCATCAGACTCTTCGGCCTTTCGGAGTTCACGGCGCGCCTATGGAGCGCGCTGTTCGGCCTCGCCGGCATCGCGCTCGCGTGGCGCCTCGGCCGCTCGGTCGCCGGACCGCGGGCCGGTCTTCTCGCGGCGGCGGCGCTCGGCACATCGCCTCTTTGGATCGCGATTGGGCGCCTGGCAACCCTGGACATGACGTTGACGTTCTTTCTCACCGCGACACTGACATGTTTCTGGATCGCCCAGGAGGCGAACGACCGGCGGCGCGGGCGTGCCGCCTGGCACGGGGCGTTCGGCGCGGCTGCGCTCGCGGTCCTTGCCAAGGGGCTGATCGGGATCGTGATCCCGGGCGCGGTCGTGTTTCTCTACCTCCTCGCGACCCGCCGGTGGGGGGTCTTGAAACGGGTGCCGTGGCTGACCGGAATCGCTCTCTTCCTCGCGATCGCGGTTCCCTGGCATGTGCTGGCCGCCGCCCGCAACCCCGACTTTCTCTGGTTCTACTTTGTCCACGAGCATCTGCTTCGCTACGCTACCCCGGTCGCGGAGCGCCAGGAGCCGTTCTGGTACTTCCTGGCTGTGGTGCTGCTGGGGTGCGCGCCGTGGTCCGGCCTGCTGCCGTCGTTGGCCCGCCTTGTGCCGTGGCGTAGCGCGCGCGAGGGCCTCGCCGAGCACCGCGGCGAGGCGTTCCTCTTGATCTGGGCCGGATTCGTGGTGGTCTTCTTTTCGCTCTCGCAGTCGAAGCTCATCCCCTACGTGCTGCCTGCGCTGCCGCCGCTCGCCGTCCTTGTCGGCGTTGTGATCGACAAGCTCTGGGACGGCAAGCTCGTCGCCTCGCGCTGGGAGACGGCGGGCATCGCCGCTGGGAGCGCCCTCGCCGGTCTTTACGGGGCGGCGCTCGTTTGGGCGGGGCTCGGGAAGATCGACCGGCTCGGCCTCGGCGGCGTGGTGTCGCCCGGCCTGCTTGTCCCGGGCGCGCTCGTGGTCGCCGTCGCCCTGCTCGCGGCGGCGAGCGGGTTCGGGCAGAAGTGGGAGAGGCGCGTGTTCGCGCTGTTCGCGGCCGGATGCTGCGTTGGGGCCGCGGTCCAGGTGGTTGGACCGCTGGTCGGTCGTGAGCGGAGCAGCAAGGCGGTGGCGGAGCGCCTCCGCCCCCAACGGCGCCCCGGAGACCTCGTGTTCACGTACCGCTGTTTCCCCGAAAGCCTGCCCGTCTACCTCGAGCGCACCGTGGGCGTCGCCGCCTACGATGGCGAGCTGGCGTTCGGAATCTCGCACCTGAGCGGGGCGGAGCGGAAGGAACACTTCCCGACCGCGGAGGAGTTCCGGAACCTCTGGGAGTCCGACCGTCGCGTGTTCGCCGTCGGGGAGACGCGGGCCTGGTCGCGCCGTCTGGCGCAGGGCGGGATCACCCACGCGCGCCTGCTCTGGGAAGGCGAAGGGCTCGCGCTGCTCTCCAACGAGCGACCAGCGCGGTAACCCGCTCGGAGGTTCACAGGTTCAGAGGTCCGAGGGTTAACAAGGAGCAGAGGAGCGGAGGGGCAGAGGAGCCAGAGACCGTTCGCAGGTTCCGCGGTTCGAAGGTCCGCAGGTTCAGAGATTCGACGCCTCAACAAGAGGAAGGGCTCGGCAGGAGAAGAGACTTTGCTCTTTCGTCTTGTGCTCCTCTGCTCCTCAGCCCCCCTGCTCCTCTGCTGAATCTTGACCTTCGAACGTCCGAACGTCACTCCACCGAGGGCGAGAAGTCGGCGACGAGGCTCTCCATGGCGTCCCAGATGTGGGAGACGTCGTTAGCGCCCACGATCAGGTCGCGCTTCATTCCGTGGATGTCCTTGACGTGGCCGCGGAGCACGGCCTCCTGTCGGAACCCCAGCTTGCGGAACATCTTTCGGGCTCCGACCTGGTTCTCCACGACCTGGATGATCATCTTCTCGATCCCCATCCTGGTCGCGAGCCTGACCAGCTCTCGCGCGAGGGCCGTGCCGAGGCCGTTGCGGCGCATCGGCGGCGCGACGGCGACCCTGAGCTCGGCGACGTGAACGGTCCAGCCGTGCAACGCGCGATAGAGCGTCGCCTCGCCCACGATCTTGCCGTCGCTCTCGGCCACCAGGCTGACCACCTCGCCCGACTCGATGCGGGCGACGAAGCGCCGGAGCCACTCGGGCTTGGTGACGTCGTCGCGGAGGAAGAGCCTGTCCTCCTCCGGGAGCGAGCGGTAGAACTTGAGCACCGCGGAGGCCTCCTCGACGTCCAGCGGTTTGATGACGACGGCGACCCCGTCGCGCAGCACCACGTTCTGGGGGAATCCTTCGAGCTTCACGGGGCGCTCCCTAGTTCCCGCCCGCGACCTGGTCGCGGCCGTACTCGTAGCCCTTGCGGAAGGCCCGCAGGTTGAGGTCCTCGGTTCCCTTGGGGACCGAGCTCTTGACCGCTTTCTCGGCGGCGTCGAAGGAGACGACCCCGGTCACGCCGGTGAAGAACCCGGTCATCACGATGTTGAGCACCAGCCGCCGGCCGAGCTCTTCGGCGAAGCGGGTGGCGGGGACGCCGAACGCCTTCACCCCGGTCGGGAGCTTGTCGTCGAGCGCGATCAGCTCCTTCTCGTACAGCAGAATCCCTCCCGGCTTGAGCTGCGGGGCGAACTGGGTGTAGGCGTCGGGCGACATCACGATCAGCACGTCGGGGTTCTTGACGTAGGGGTAGCCGATCGCTTCGTCCGAGACGGTGACCTGGGCGCTGCAGGCGCTGCCGCGCGCCTCGGGTCCGAACGCCTGGATGAGGGTGGCGTGCCGGCCGTCGAAGATGGAGGCGGCCTTGCCGATGATCATCCCACACAGGATGACGCCCTGACCGCCCAGGCCGCCGACGCGGATTTCAGTCTTGTCCATGGGACACTCCGTACGGCACGTACTTCTCGCCGAAGTGCTGGATGTAGTGCTCGTTCATCGCGTCGAGCCAGGTCGGACGGTCGCGATCGACGAACTTGCCGACGGTGATGTCCCCCTGGAAGGTGAGCCCGACGTCCTTGGTGTCGGCTCCGTTGACGACCTTGCTCTTCTCCTTGTAGTACTTGAGCTGGTCGACGCCGTCGCCGAGGCGGTTGCGGCGCGAGTACAGCGTCGGGCACGGGGCCATCGCCTCGATGAACACGAACCCCTTCTTGCGGAGCCCCTCGAGCATCGCCTTGGCGAGCTGCTTGACGTGGTAGACGGTCCAGCGGGCGACGTACACCGCGCCGCAGGCGTCGGCGAGGAACGGCAGGTTGAACGGGTTCTCGAAATTCCCGTACGGCATCGTGGTCTGGGTGGCGCCGAGCGGCGTCGTCGGCGCCACCTGGCCGCCCGTCATCCCGTAGGTGAAGTTGTTGACGCACACCACCATGAGATCCATGTTGCGGCGCGCCGCGTGAATGAGGTGGTTGCCCCCTATCGCCGAGAGGTCGCCGTCCCCGGAGTAGACGACGACCTTGAGGTCGGGGTTGGCCAGCTTCAGCCCGGTCGCGAACGGGATCGCGCGCCCGTGCGTGGTGTGGAACGAGTCGAGGTTCATGTAGCCGGCCACGCGCCCCGTGCAGCCGATCCCGGAGACGATCGCGACCTTGTCGAGGTTCATCGCGGACTCGGTGAGGGCGCGCGCGAAGCAATTGACGGTGGTTCCGATGCCGCAGCCGGGGCACCAGATGTGAGGCAGCCGCTCCTCGCGGAGGTACGGCGTCACCGGGTTCTCGATGTCGCACACCAGCGTGGCGGGCTCGCTCATTGCGCAGCCTCCATGATCTTCTCCAGGATGGCTTCGGGCTCGTGGACCGTGCCTCCGGCGTGCGGGATGCCGATCACGGACGCCTTGCCGGAGACGGCCCGCTCCACCTCGAGCACCATCTGGCCCATATTGAGTTCGGGCACGACGAAGGCCCTGGCCGTGAGGGCCAGGTCGCGGATGACCTTCGCCGGGAACGGCCACGAGATGATCAGGCGCAGGTGGCCGACCTTGACGCCTTTGCGCCGCGCGGCTTCGACCGCGGCGCCGGCCACGCGCGAGGTGATTCCGAACGAGACCACCACCACGTCGGCGCCCTCGACGCCGTCCGCGCGCACGTCCACCAGCTTGTCGCGGTTGTCGCGGATCTTGTTGAGCAGTCTCCTGACGAGCTTGTCCTGCGCCTGGGCGTTCATCGCGGGGTAGCCGCGCTCGTCGTGGGTGAGGCCGGTGATGTGGATGCGGTAGCCGTCGCCGGCCTTGACCATCTCCGGGACCATCGAGGCGTCGGTCTCGTAGGGGCGATACTCGCCGGGCTTCTTCGTGGTCCACTTGCGCTCGACGACGTCGATCTCGGATGCCTCGGGGATGACGACGCGCTCGGTCATGTGGCCGACCACCTCGTCCATCATGAAGAACACCGGCACGCGGTAGGTTTCCGCCAGGTTGAACGCCTTGATCATCAGGTCGAAGCACTCCTGCGGCGAGTTGGGCGAGAGCGCGATCGGCTCGTAGTCGCCGTGCGAGCCCCACTTCACCTGCATCATGTCCGCCTGCGCCGGAAGCGTGGGCAGGCCGGTCGACGGACCGCCGCGCTGCACGTCGACGAAGACGCAGGGGACCTCGGTGATCGCGGCCAGGCCGACGTGCTCCATCATGAGCGAGAGGCCCGGCCCCGAGGTCACTGTCATGACCTTCTTGCCGGCCCACACCGCGCCCTGGATGGCGATCGAGGACGCGAGCTCGTCCTCCATCTGGATGAACATCCCCCCGACGAGCGGGATGCGGGCGGCGAAGCGCTCGACCACCTCCGTCGACGGAGTGATCGGGTACCCGGCCACGAACCTGCACCCGGCGGCGAGCGCCCCTTCGCAGGCGGCGTGGTCGCCGTCGATGAAGTGAATGCCTGTCAGAACTCCCTTGGGATCGGCGTGCAAGACGTCCTCCGTTGCTCTCCAGGTTCGAACTCGGGGTCAGCTCCCGGCCGGAACCGGAGGCGGGACGGCAGCGGCCTGGCGGCGCTGCTCGATGTCCTTGAAGCGCATCCCGAAGATCGCGAAGTCGGGGCAGTACAGCCCGCACAGGTCGCAGCCGGTGCAGTCTTCGGGGCGTCCCAGCACCGGGTAGTGGTACCCCTTGCGGTTGAACTCGCGCGAGAACTCGAGGCAGTGGGCGGGGCAGAAGTCGATGCAGTAGGAGCAGCCCTTGCAGACCTCCGGTTTCACGAAGACCGTCCCCTTGCCCTTCTTGACCTGTTCGCCGTCACTCATGCGTGGAGCCCCCCTCAAAGCCCAGTGATCGTACGCCAGGGCAGAGGGCGGTTGCAAGGCGGGCGAGGCGGAACTGGCGTTCTAGTTAGAAAGCAGTCTCAATATCGTACGCTGGTGCTTCGCGGTGGAAGGGAGTGCGTGGCCGCCCGGCGCGCGTTACTATGCTCGAGTGCCGGGCGGCGCCGCCGAGGCTGCGCGGACCCGGACGCCGGCCATGGACGAACCGCAGCGCATCGTGGTGCCGTGAGAATCGTGCAAAGGAGGTTCCCCCTGTGTTGACGCGAGAACAGTGGACCGAGAAGTTCGTGGACGTGATCGCGCATGCATCCTCGCAGCTGCCCCCGGATGTCCTTGAGGCGCTGAAGCGCGGGCGCGACGCGGAGGAGCCGGGCTCGCTGGCGGCCAAGGCGCTCGACTCCATCCTCACCAACGTCGAGATGTCCAAGGGGAACTGGCAGCCGATCTGCCAGGACACCGGCACGCCGCTCGTGTGGATCCACCACCCGGTCGGGATGTCCACCCGGATGCTCACCGGGGCGTTCGAGGAGGCGGTGCGCCAGGCGACCGCCAAGCAGCTGCTGCGGCCCAACGCGGTGGACACGCTCACCGACAAGAACACCGGCCACGGGCAGGGCGCCGGCATCCCGACCGTGCACTGCGAGGAGTGGGACTCGCCCGACGTCGAGGTGCGCCTCATCCTGAAAGGCGGCGGGTGCGAGAACTGCGGTGCGCAGTACTCCCTGCCGAACACCAAGCTGAAGGCCGATCGCGACCTCGACGGCGTGCGGCGGTGCATCCTCGATGCGGTCGCCCAGGCCCAGGGCAAGGGGTGCGCCCCCGGCATCATCGGCGCCTGCTTCGGAGGCGATCGCGGCTCCGGGTTCGTGGAGTCCAAGCGGCAGCTCCTGCGGCGGCTCGACGACTCGAACCCCGTCCCCGAGCTCGACGCGATGGAGCAGCAGCTGCTCGAGCAGGGGAACCAGCTCGGCATCGGCCCGATGGGGTTCGGCGGCAAGACGACGATCCTGGGCGTCAAGATCGGGAACCTCGCCCGCCTACCGGCCTCCTACTTTGTGAGCGTGAGCTACATGTGCTGGGCGAACCGCCGGGCGGGAGCGCGGATAACCGAGAAGGGAGAGGTGACATGGTTCAACTGAAAGTTGACAGCTCACAGCCGACAGCCAACAGCCAACTGCCGAACTCAGAAATCTCATCGACGTCGATGACCGGACCCCAGCCTCTCCGACATTTCTTGGGGTGGGCGCGGGAGCTGTCAGCTGTGAGCTGTCGGCTGTCGGCCCGACGTCTCGGGAGGTAAAGCATGGCGAAGCTACAGCTTCCGTGTGAAGAGGCAGCTATCCGCAAGCTCAAGGTGGGAGATTTCCTGGAGCTGTCGGGGCGCATGATCACCGGCCGCGACGCCGCGCACCACTGGCTGCTCCACGGCTTCCGCGAGGAGGTGGCGCCGTTCCTCAAGGACTCGGTCATCTACCACGTCGGACCGGTGGTCAAGAAGCACGAGGACGGGCACTACACGTTCGTGGCGGCCGGACCAACCACCAGCGCCCGTGAGGAGCCTTTCCAGGCCGACGTGATCGGCAAGTACGGCCTGCGCGGGGTGATCGGCAAGGGCGGCATGGGGCCGAAGACGCTCAAGGGGCTGCAGGAGCACGGCGCCGTCTACCTGCATGCCGTCGGCGGCACCGCACAGGTGCTGGCGCAGGCTGTCGTCAAGGTGGAGCAGGTGTTCCAGCTCAAGGAGTTCGGCGTCCCCGAGGCGCTCTGGGTGATCCAGGTGAAGGACTTTCCCGTCGTGGTCACGATGGACTCCCACGGCAACTCCCTCCACGCCGAGGTGGAGAAGGCCTCCAAGGCCAAGCTCGAACAGCTGCTCGGACTCTCGGCGTAGGTGGGATCCCGCATCTGACCGAATTCGAGGGGCGGCCGCGCGGCCGCCCCTCGCGTGCGCCGAGCGTCGCCACGAGCCGACAACGCGTGCCGCCCGGCCGGCACGACCTGGGCTCCGATATCATGAGAACGGGCCGTGGCGACCGAACCTCTCCTGACGAATGGCGGTAGCGGGACGAAACGCCGGAGCCGCGCGTTCGGCGGCGTTCTGGCCATGGTCGCGGCGGTGGTCTCGGCCCAGCAGCCGGCGCTGCGCGTCTATGGCATCCGGGACGGCCTCAAGTTCCCGCAGATCTTCGCCGTGATGCAGGACAGCCGGGGGCTGCTGTGGGTGGGCACATCCTACGGGGTCAGCCGGTACGACGGGCGGGAGTTCAGGAGCCTGACGAAGAGCGACGGCCTGCCGCACGACTCGGTACGCGCGCTCGCCGAGGACGGTGCCGGCACGATCTGGGTCCTGACCAAGCAGGGCGTCGCCAGGATCGCGGCATTGGGCGGCCCGCTGGGAGCCCCGGAGGTGCTGCTGCCGCCGCCGGCGCTCGAGCCGCTCAAGGTGCGCGTTCTCAAAGGCATGGTCGCGCACGCCGCCGCGCTCTGGCTTCTCGGAGACAGCGACGTCCTGCGGTTCGAGGGTGGGACACTCGACCAGATCCCCTTGCCGGCGGCGGACCGAGAAGAGACCGTGTCCATTGGACCCGCCGACGCCGACGGGGTGTGGGTGTGCACGACCGGCCACGTCGTCAGGCTGCAGGACCGCGAGCCGCCGCGCACGCTCGCATGCCCGCCGGTGCTCGGGCCGGCCGTCGCGCTCGTCCGGGTGGGCGACGGGGTTCTCTTGATCCAGAAGCGTGGGATCGCGCGCCTCGCCGTCGACCGCATCGAGCCGGAACCCGGCTGGGGACTCCCGCTCGACGCCAACCCGACGGGAGGGATCGCGCTCGGCTCGAAGCTGGTGGTGCTGACGCCCGCTCGTGGCGCCCTGCTCCTGGAGAGGGGCAGCCCGCTACGACCTTTGACGATGGGGGAAGGGCTTCCTTCCGACGCCGTCTACGGTGCGGCTGTCGACCGCGAGGGCCTGCTGTGGCTCGCGACCTCGAACGGCCTCGTCAAGGTCTTCGACCTCGCGCTGTGGTCGTACCCGAGTCGCGCCGGTGAGCTCGGCGCGATGGTCCTCGCGTTCGCGCGTGACGCTCGCGGAGGCCTCTGGGTGGGGCACTCCGAGGGCGCCACCCTGATCCGAGGCGGCAAGAAGGAGAGCCACGACACCCGCCGCCAGCCTTCGGAGGAGGCCGGGGTGTGGGCCTTGCTGCCCGTGCCGGGCGGCGGTGCGCTCGCGGGCACGAGGCACGGCGTGGTTCTGCTCCGGGATCGACGGGTCGTGCACCTCTCCGACCTTCCTCTCGCAGGCAGGGACCGCGTCTTCAGTCTCGCCCGCGACGGCGAGGGTTGGGTGTGGGCAAGCACGACCCAGGGCATAGTCCGGTTTCGCTGGGACGACATTCGAGAGCGAGTCTCTGGGGCGCGGGCTTTCACACACGTCGACGGATCGCCGCTCGGCGAGGTTCGGGGGATCTCACCGGCGGCGGATGGGAAGGTGTGGTTCGGCACCGACGGCGCCGGCGTCGCGTTGTGGGACGGGTCGGCGATGCACCGTTTCGGCCGTGAGGCCGGCTTGCCGAGCGTGGTGTGCCGGGCCGTGCTGTCGCGCCCCGAAGGTGTCTGGGTCGGCACCGACGTGGGGTTGTGGCTGCTCTCGGGTGGGGATGCGACCGAGGTCGATTCGGTCAACCTGGCCCTGAGCGACCGCTATGTGGTGGCGATGGCCCCCGGGGGGGACGGTTCGGTGTGGCTCGCGACGCCGTACGAGGTCGTGAAGGTGGTGGACGACGAGGTCGTCGCCAGTATCGACCAGGCGCTCGGCCTGGTCGGGGCGTCGACCACCGCGGAGAACTGCCTTGCCGCGGGGACCGGCGAGCCACTGCTGGTCGGCACGGTCGGGGGGTTCACTGAGGTGCCTCAGGACCTGGACAGGCGTCCGCGTTCCGAGCCCGCTGTCCTCCTGCTCGGCGCCGAGGACCGGGCCGGTCACCCGGTGCAGGCGGGAGCGACCGTGCCGTACCGACTGAACACGCTGACGTTTGCCTACGCGTCGCCCAGTTTCCTCGCCGAACAGGACACGTTCTTCCAGGAACGGCTGGTCGGCTACGACCCGATGTGGTCGGAGCCCCACCCCTACCTGAACCAGCGCACCGCCAACCTGCCGGCCGGGAAGTACGTTTTCGAGGCGCGGGCGGTCGACCGCGGCGGCGTGACCTCGCCCACGCCGGCCCGCTTCGCGTTCTCGGTTGCCTCCCCCTGGTGGCAGACGTTTCCCGCACTCCTGGGGTTCGTACTTGCGGTTGGCCTCCTCGCATACGGCATTGCCCTCCTCAGGACCATGCGGATCCGGCGTCGAAACGAGGAGCTCGAAGGCGTGGTGCGGGAGCGCACTCGACAGCTCGCTGAGGCCAACGAGGCGCTCGAGCGGCTCGCGACCACGGACGGTCTCACGGGGATCGCCAACCACAGGGTGTTCCAGGACCGGCTCGCCCACGAGTGGGCGCGCGCCGAGCGCGACGGCAGCCCGCTGTCGCTCCTGATGATCGACGTCGACGCATTCAAGGCCTACAACGACGGACTCGGTCATCAGGCTGGGGACTCGTGTCTGCGGCAGGTGGCCCAGGTGGTGGCCGATCACGCCACGCGTCCGGGGGACCTCGCGGCTCGCTATGGGGGGGAGGAGTTCGCCGTGATCCTGGCCGGAACCGACGATGGAGGAGCAAGGGCGGTGGCGGACAAGCTCCGAGCGGCGGTCGAGGCCCTCGCCGTCCCACACCCGGGCTCGCCCGTGGCGCCCGCTGTGACGGTCAGCATCGGGCTCGCCACCGCGCGGCCCGTTTTGGGGGGAGCGCCGGCCATGCTGGTCGCTGCGGCCGACGGCGGCCTGTACAGGGCGAAGCGCAGCGGACGCAACCGCGTCTGTGCCGGCTCCTCAATGACGGGCGCCCCGGCAGGCAGCGACGGCCGCCGCTAAAGCGCGCCCGCAGGACCAGCGGTGGCGTCGATCACTCTGTGACGCTTCGGCCAGGAATGAGGTCGTGGGGCGTTTTGAGACTCGCCTTGACAGCTAGGTTACAAACAAGGAGACTCACATTGAGGTGCCGTCTAGGGGAGGGTCTATGACGCTCCGTTCGATCCGCAGCGTGCAACGCGGGAGCTTGATCGTCCTGTCGCTCGTAGTGGTTGCGGGTCTGGTGTCGTTGGGGCGGTTCGCGCCTTCGCTCGGGGAGCCGGCGGCTCACCGGCTGCCCGGCGGTCTCGCTTTCTCGGTGTCGTCTCCCGGCGCGCACGTTCTCGCAGTGGGCAGTTCGCTCATGTGCGTTCCTACCTCGGCGCATTCGAC
>PMLC01000070.1 GCA_003158745.1 Acidobacteriota bacterium | reverse complement strand
TTCCTGGACGAGATCGCCAACGTCGGGCCTGCGGTCCAGGCGAAGCTACTGCGCGTCCTTCAGGAACGGGAGATCACCCGCGTAGGCAACGCCCAGCCGATCGCGGTGGACGTCCGCATCGTCGCCGCCACCAACCAGGACTTGACGGTCGCAATGAAGGACGGACATTTCCGCGAGGACCTCTTCTACCGTCTGAGCGTTGTCACGATCGTGGTACCCCCGCTGCGGACGCGGCGGGAGGATATTCGGCTGCTCGCCGAGGGGTTGCTGGGGCGCATCCAGACACGGCGGGCGCTCGCCCCGCGGCCGTTGTCCGCGGCGGCGTTGAGCGCCCTCCAGGAACATGACTGGCCCGGCAACGTCCGCGAGCTCGAGAACACGCTCGAGCGCGCCCTGGTGCTTGCGCAGGGCAACGAGATCACCACCGGGGACCTGGACCTCGCGACGACCGTGCCGGAGGGGCCGGTCGAAGCGGGCCGAACAGGGCGGGACCTCAGCCTGGCCTCCGCGGAGGTGCAGCAGATCCGCAAGGTGCTGGACGTGACCGGCTGGCATTTGGGCCAAGCGGCCGCCCTCCTCGGGATCGATCGCAAGACGCTCTGGCGCAAGATCAAGGCCTACCAGCTTCGCTAGCCGCGTTGCATACGAGGTCCGGGGCAAAACGCCACGAATGGGGCGATCTGACCCAGGCAGACCGGAGGCGGCGCTCATTCAATTGGTATCTTGTGAACGAGTTAACAAGGTACAAGCCTCTTGGCACGGGGAATGCTTGACGATCGATCGTGACCCACAGTGGCAGGTGGTCCCCCCCGATCACGGAACGGTGCCTCCGGCACCCTCCGCGGCGGCGCACGTTTGACGATCCGTCGTCAGGCCGCAGGGGGGCCTCAACCAGGCAGCGAATCGCGGAGGCGCCATGACGAACCCGGCACCGGCCGCCCTGCGCTCGAAGGAGGCGGAGCTGCGCGCCGCCTTCTGGGACCAGGTCGCGACCTTCCCCAACGGCTTCAAGATCCGAGACTGCATCCAGTGCGGCACCTGCACGGGCTCCTGCCCAGTCGCCCACGCGATGGACATCACCCCCCGGGAGATCGTGGCGCTGTTCCGTGCGGGGTTCCTCGAGGACATCCTGCGGAGCCGCTCGATCTGGATCTGCGCCTCGTGCTACGCGTGCACGGTGCGCTGCCCCCAGGGGATCCGGGTCACCGATAGCGTGTACGCACTCAAGCGGCTGGCCTCCGCGAAGGGGATCTTCCCGAGGAGCTTCCCCGCCCACGCCCTGTCCGAAGCGTTCGTCGGCAATATCCACTCCTTCGGGCGCAACTGGGAGCTTTGGTTCGGCCTCAAGTACTACCTGTCGACGAACCCGGTCGGCCTGCTCTCGCCCAACATCCAGAAGTTCGCCCTGCGAATGTTGAAGCGGAAGCGACTCGGGCTGAAACCGGCGCGGATCCACGGGATGAAAGAGGTGAGGGCCATCATCAAGAAGGCGCAGTCCATGGGAGGCCTGTGATGGAGTACGCCTACTACCCCGGGTGCAGCCTCGAAGCGACAGGGCGGCCGTACGACGTCTCCCTGCGACTGGTTTTCCAGCGGCTCGGAATCGGCCTCAAGGAGATCGAGGACTGGAACTGCTGCGGCGCCACGTCGTACATCTCGATGAACAAGCTGACCGCCTACTCCCTCACCGCGCGCAACCTCGCGTACGCCGAGCGCATGGGGCTGGACGTCTGCGCGCCGTGCAGCTCGTGCTTCACGATCCTCTCCAAGGTCAACCGCCACATGCGCTGGGGGGAGGAGCACAAGGCCCAAATCAACGAGGTGCTGGCGGCGGCGAACCTCTCGTACTCGGCCGGCCTCGAGGTCCTGCATCCGCTCGGGATCCTGGTGGACTTCTATGGAATTGAACGCATCCAGGAGCGGGTGATCTGCAGGCTCGACGGGCTGAAGGTTGCGCCGTACTACGGGTGCCAGATTGTCCGCCCTCAGGGGCGTTTTGACGACAGGGAGGACCCGCAGCAGCTCGACAACCTATTCAATGCCCTCGGCGCCGAGGTGGTGCCGTTTCCGGTCAAGGTCCGCTGCTGCGGTGGGATGCTCATGACCAGCTACGAGGAAGTGGCGCTCAAGCTGAACCGCGACATTCTGAGCGCCGCGCAGTTCGCCGGCGCGGACGTCATCATCACGACGTGCCCGCTGTGCCAGATCAACCTCGAGGCGTACCAGGAACGCATCAACAAGGTCCATGGCACCGAGTTCCGTATTCCGGTCGTCTACTTCACGCAGCTCCTCGGCCTCGCCCTCGGGCTGTCGCCGGAGGAGTTGAAGCTCGACGAGATGGTGGTGCCGCTGCCGAGCGTCGATCGGCGGCAAAGCGAGGTGCACGCATGAGCGACGGAAAGCCCGGAGGCAACGGCACGCGCATTGGCGTCTACATCTGCCACTGCGGCACCAACATCTCCAAGATGGTGGATGTCGAAGAGGTCGCGGCTGCGGCGGCCAGACAGCCCGGAGTGGCGGTCGCGAGGCACTACCGCTTCATGTGCTCCGATCCCGGCCAGGAACTGATCCAGAAGGACATCCGAGAGCAGGGCCTCAATCGCGTCATCGTGGCGGCATGCAGCCCGCTGATGCACGAGCCGACGTTCCGAAAGGCCGTGGAGCGAGCCGGCCTGAACCGCTACCTGTTTCAGATGGCGAACATCCGCGAGCAGGTCTCGTGGGTCACCGTGGATCCGAGCGCTGCGACGAGGAAGGCCACGGCCCTGGTCAACGCCGCAGTGCGCCGAGTGGCTCTCCAGGAACCGCTCGAGATACGGAGGGTGGCAATCAAGCGGCGCGCGCTGGTCGTCGGCGGCGGGATCGCGGGGATCGAGGCGGCCCTTCAGATGGCCGACGCCGGGTTCGAGGTCGTGCTGGTCGAACGCGAGCCCTCGATCGGGGGCCACATGGCCAACTTCGACAAGACGTTCCCGACACTCGACTGCGCCGCGTGCATCCTGACGCCGAAGATGGTCGCAGTGGCCCAGCATCCGAACATCCGGCTGCTCACGTACACGGAGGTCGACGCCGTCGAGGGGTTCGTCGGGAACTTCAAGGTCACGATGCGCCGCAAGCCGCGCTTCGTGGACGTCTCCAAGTGCAACGGCTGCGGCACCTGCTATGAGGCGTGCCCCTCGCGCCCCTATCCGACGTGCCGCCGGATGATCCTCTCCGGCCGGGTCTACAAGGAAGGCACACCCCGTCTTCTGGCCGCGGCCGACAAGCACGTCCACCGCGTGAGCCGAACGGGGGTTCCCGAGAGTGGAGGCGTTTCCTGATGAGCCAAAACACCCCTATGCCGGAACGGGTAGACGAGATCATCGCCTCATACCAGGCGAGGACCACGGCGCTCATCATGGTTCTGCAGGAGGTCCAGCAGGAGTACTCGTACCTGCCGCCGGAGGCGCTGCAGCGGATCAGCGAGCGGATGGACCTCGCCATGTCGCAGATCTACGGCGTAGCGACGTTCTACAAGGCGTTCAGCCTCGAGCCGCGAGGCAAGCACCTGGTCTCGGTCTGCACCGGCACCGCGTGCCACGTGCGCAACTCGCAGAGCATTCTGGAGAGACTCGAGCGTGACCTGCACGTCGAGCGCGGTCACACCTCGACGGACCGCGAGGTGACCCTCGAGACCGTCAATTGCGTCGGCGCGTGCGCGCTCGGACCGGTAGTGCTGATCGACGGCAAGCACTACGGCCACCTCACCGTGGGCGCGGTCGAGAAGCTCGTCGAAGTGATCAGGCAGTGCCCGTGCTCGGTGGAACACTAGGGTGATCTTCAGCGGCCCGAGGAGGAGAGGATGAGGCCGATTGTCAGTCCGAAGGAGCTCAACGACCTGAGGGATCGTCTGCGTGCCGCTCACGACCCCAACCACACCTGGGTCCAGCTCTGCGCCGGCACGGGGTGTCTCGCGTGCAACTGCGAGCCCGTGGCCGCCGCGTTTCGGCAGAAGATCCACGACGAGGGGCTGGAAGGCGTCGTCCACCTCAAGCTCACGGGGTGTCACGGATTCTGCGAGCGCGGCCCGCTCGCGGTGATCCAGCCGCAGGGAATCTTCTACCAGCGGATCAGCCCGGATGACATCGAGGCGATCATCGACCAGACGATCAAGCACGGCAAGGTGGTGACCAAGCTCCTCTACCGCGACCCGGCCAGCAAGACCCGGATCGAGAAGGCCGAGGACATCCCCTTCTACAAGAAGCAGGTTCGGTTGGTCCTGCGGAGCAACGGCCACATCGACCCCACGTCGATCGAGGACTACATCGCGTTCGGCGGGTACTCGGCGCTCGCCAAGGCGCTGACGACCATGGAGCCGGAGCGGATCATCGACGAGATCAAGAGGTCCAGGCTGCGGGGCCGCGGCGGCGGCGGGTTTCCGACCGGGGCCAAATGGGAAACCTGCCGCAACGCCAAGGAGGAGCCCAAGTACGTCATCTGCAACGCCGACGAGGGGGACCCGGGCGCATTCATGGACCGCTCGGTGCTTGAGGGGAACCCCCACTCGGTGATCGAGGGGATGATCATCGGAGCCTACGCCATCGGATCCCACGAAGGGTACGTCTACGTCCGCCACGAGTACCCGCTCGCGGTCAAGCACCTCACGATCGCACTCGATCAGGCGCGGGAACTCGGGCTTCTGGGTCCCAACATCCTGGGATCGGGGTTCGCGTTCGATATCGGGGTGAGCCGAGGCGGAGGGGCGTTCGTCTGCGGCGAGTCCACCGCCCTGATGGCGTCGCTCGAAGGCAAAGTCGGCGAGCCGCGCGCCAAGTACGTGCACACCGTCGAGCACGGCCTGTGGGACAAGCCCTCGAACCTCAACAACGTCGAGACCTGGGCGAACGTCCCTCTCGTCATCGAGCACGGCGCGGACTGGTTCGCCTCCATCGGCACCGAGGGCTCCAAGGGCACGAAGGTGTTCGCGCTGACCGGCAAGATCTGCAACACAGGTCTGGTGGAAGTGCCGATGGGCATCACGCTGCGGGAGATCCTGCACGACATCGGCGGCGGAGTTCCGGGCAAGAAGAAGTTCAAGGCGGTGCAGACCGGCGGCCCTTCGGGTGGGACGCTCATCGTGGAGACGCGCGACGCGAAGATCATGCGCTCGATGGAGGATGCCGGCGAGATCTCCCCGGGCGACGCGGTGACCAGCCTGCTCGACCTGCCGGTCGACTTCGACGAGCTGACCCAGGCCGGGTCGATGATGGGCTCCGGCGGCATGATCGTCATGGACCAGGACTCCTGCATGGTGGACGTGGCGAGGTACTTCATTCACTTCCTGATCGAGGAGTCGTGCGGGAAGTGCCTCCCGTGCCGCGAGGGTTTGCGGAAACTCCACGAGATCCTCGAGCGCATCACCAAGGGCCAGGGCGCGCCCGAGGACATCCTGACGCTGCAGGAGATCTCCGAAACCCTGATCGACACCAGCCTGTGCCAATTGGGCGGCAGCGCCCCCAACCCGGTACTCTCGACCTTGCGGTACTTCCGCGACGAGTACGACGCCCACATCAGGGACAAGCGTTGCCCGGCGGGCGTGTGCAGGGAGCTCGTCGGCTACGCGATCACCGAGGACTGCGTCGGAGACGCGAAGTGCGCCAAGGTGTGCCCGACCGGTGCGATCACCGGCGGCCCGAGGAACCTCCAGGTCATCGACCAGTCCAAGTGCATCCAGTGCGACGCCTGCTACCAGGTGTGCACGTTCAACGCCATCGTTCGGGTCAAGCGCGACCGGGCCGCTGACGTGCAGACGACCGCCCGGCAAACGTGGAAGCCGGTCAAGGAGCGCACCCAGGCCGAGGCCCGGGCCTAGGAGGAGCGATGCCAAAGGTCAATATGACGGTCGATGGCCGGCCGATCACGGTGGACGAGGGGTCGTACGTACTCCAGGCCGCCGAGGCTCTGGGCATCGAAATCCCGACTCTGTGTTTCTTCAAGTACGTCAAACCGTACGCGGCCTGCCGCATCTGCGTCGTGGAAGCAAAGAACAAGCGCGGGCGCACGCGGATCGTCACGGCGTGCAACTACCCCGCCTCCGAGGGTATCGAGATCCTGACCCGCACCCCGCGAGTCATGGCCGCGCGGAAGCTCAACCTCGAAATGCTGATGAGCCGGTGCGCTCCGATGCCGGTGCTTACCGACCTGGCCCGCAAGCTCGGTATCGACCAGCCACGGTGGGGAACCGGAACGGACATGTGCATCCTATGCGGTCTGTGCGTCCGCGTGTGCGACGAGATCGTCGGCGCGCAGGCGATCGGTTTCGCTTCGCGGGGCATTGAGCGCTTCGTGACCACGCCGTTCGAGGTCGATTCGGACGCATGCATCCTGTGTGGGGCGTGCGCCGCGCTCTGCCCCACCGGGCACATCCGGATGGAGGAGGCGAGCGACCGCGAGGTCGTCCATTCCGAGATCACGCTCGGGCCCAACGCCGCGATCTCGGTCCCCTTCCGGCAGGCCGTGCCGAACGCACCGCGCATCGACCCGGAGTTCTGCGTGCACTTCCGCACGGGCGGCTGCAAGGTGTGTGCTTCGGTCTGCCCTAAGGAGTGCATCAGCCACGACGACGTCGAACGCTTCGAGGAGGTCGAGGTCGGAACCGTTGTGCTTGCGACCGGGTACCAGGACTTCGATCCGACGCCCTTCAAGCAGTACGGCTACGGCCGCTTGCCCAACGTCATCACCTCGATGGAGTTCGAGCGGATGAACAACGCCGCCGGCTCGACCGGCGGCAAGATCCTCCTCGAGAACGGCAAGGAGCCGAGGGCCATCGCCATCCTGCACTGCATCGGCAGCCGTGACGAGAACGCCCACCCCTATTGCAGCCGTGTCTGCTGCATGTACGCGCTGAAGTTCGCTCACCTCGTCAAGGAGAAGACGAGCGCCGAGGTGTACCAGCTCTACATCGACCTCCGCGCGTTCGGCAAGGGGTACGAGGAGTTCTTCCACCGCATCCTCGAAGAGGGTGTCAACGTCATCCGCGGGAAGGGGGCCGAAGTGGTGAGCGCCGGCCGCGACTGCCAGGAGGGCTCGCTCATCGTGCGGTGCGAGGACACGCTGGCCGCCAAGTTCCGCGAGATCCCGGTCGACATGGTCGTGCTGTGCACCGCACTGGAGGCCAACCGCGACGCCAAGGACGTGGCGCGGCGGTTCGGGATCTCGGTCGGGGCGGACGGCTGGTTCATCGAGCGGCACCCAAAGCTGGGCCCGGTCTCGACCACGACCGACGGGATCTTCCTCGCCGGTGTCTGCCAGTCCCCGAAGGACATCCCGGATACCGTGGCTCAGGGCAGCGGTGCCGCGGCCCATGCGATGTCGCTCATGATCCGAGGCGAGGTCGAGATGGACGGCGCCTACGCCGTCATCGACGACGAGGTTTGCAGCGGGTGCCGGCTGTGCAACGACCTCTGCCCGTACAGCGCCATCGGCTTCGACGAGACGAAGAAGACCAGCAGCGTCAACCCGGCCCTCTGCAAGGCCTGCGGCACGTGCGCGGCGGGTTGCCCGTCCGGGGCGATCCGCGCGCTGCACTTCGCCGACGACCAGATCTACGCCGAGATCGAGGGGATCCTGTCATGAGCTTCGAACCGAACCTCGTGGGTTTCCTCTGCAACTGGTGTTCGTACACCGGGGCCGATCTGGCGGGGACAGCGCGCATCAAGTACCCGCCCAACCTCAAGGTGATCCGCGTGATGTGCTCGGGGCGCGTCGATCCCAACTTCATCCTCGAAGCGCTGGCGCACGGGGCTGACGGCGTGCTCGTGTGCGGCTGCCACCCCGGCGACTGCCACTACGTCGAGGGCAACTACAAGTGCCAGCGCCGCCTGCCGATCACCCGGATGCTCCTGGGCGAAATGGGCATCGACCCGCGCCGGGTCCGTCTCGAGTGGGTTTCGGCCTCGGAGGGTGTGCGTTTTGGGCAGGTGGTCAGCGAGTTCACCGAGGAGATCCGTTCGCTGGGGCCGCTTGCGCTGCAGGAGTGGGCGTTCGACGCGGCGGCTGCCGACGCGCAACTGGCGCACCAGGGAGGAGACCATGCCTAAGCCCAAGCTCGGACTGTACTGGGCCGCCTCCTGCGGCGGGTGCGAGATCGCCGTCCTCGACACCGAATTGAAGGTGCTCGAGATCGCCGACTTCTTCGACATCGTCTTCTGGCCATGCGCGATGGACTTCAAGTACGATGACGTGCGCGCCCTCGCCGACGGCGAGATCACGCTGACGCTGTTCAACGGGGCGATCCGAAGCTCGGAGAACTACGAGATGGCCAAACTGATGCGCGCCAAATCGACAGTTCTCTGTGCGTTCGGCTCGTGCGCCGCCGACGGGTGTATCCCGGGCCTCGCGAACTTCACGTCCCTCGAGGCGATCGAGCGCTACGTCTACGACGAGTCTCCCTCCACGGTGAACCCGGAACACATCCGGCCGCAACCAGTTTGGGACGTTCCCGAGGGAACGCTCCGGCTGCCGCAGCTGTGGAACACCGTTCGCACCCTGCCGCAAGTGGTGGACGTCGACTACATCATCCCCGGCTGCCCGCCGCAGCCGGACCAGATCAAGGCGGTGGTCGACGCGGTCGTGGATATCCTGAAGAACGGCAAGCCGCTGCCTCCGAAAGGGACGGTCCTCGGGGCGGACCCCCGAGCCTGCTGCGAGGAGTGCCCGCGCAAGCGCGACGTCAAGAAGATCCGCGCGTTCGTCAGGCCCCACGAGGTGGTCCCCGACCCCGAGATCTGCCTGCTCGAGCAGGGTCTCATCTGCATGGGGCCGGCCACGCGCGGCGGCTGCGGCGCCAAGTGCGTCAAGGCCGGTGTGCCGTGCCGTGGGTGCTACGGGCCGCCGGCTGGCGTGCACGATCAGGGCGCGAAGATGGCCTCCGCCCTTGGCGGGGTGATCGACTCGACGGATCCCGAGGAGATTGAGCGCATCATTGCCGGGATCCCCGACCTCGTCGGAACGTTCTACCGGTTCAGCCTCCCCGCCTCGACGCTGCGCAGAAGGCAGGTGCGACCATGAGGTCCATCACCATCGATCCGATCACCCGCCTCGAAGGCCACGGCAAGATCCACCTCTTCCTCGACGACGACGGCTGCCTCGCGAACGCCTACTTCCAGGTCCCGGAGCTGCGCGGTTTCGAGGTGTTCTGCCGCAACCGGCCGGTCGAGGAGATGCCGCGCATCACGACACGCATCTGTGGCGTCTGCCCCGAGGCGCACCACCTGGCCTCCGTGAAGGCGGCCGACGCCGTCTACGGGGTCACCCCGCCGCCCGCCGCCCGCAAGCTGCGCGAGCTGCTCTACAACGGCTTCTTCGCGGGCGACCACACCACGCACTTCTTCGCCCTCGGCGGGCCGGACTTCGTTCTCGGGCCCGACGCGCCCAAGGCGCAGCGCAACATCCTGGGCGTTGTGGCGAAGGTCGGCCTCGAGCTCGGCGCGGAGGTGATTCGGCAGAGAGCGCGCGGCCAGAGGGTCGTTCAGATCATTGGTGGCAAGGCGCTGCACCCGGTGACCGCGTTGCCCGGCGGGATGTCCAAGCGGGTCACCAAAGAGGAGCAGCAGGAGCTGATCCAGATCGGCCGCGAGATGGTGGAGTTCGCGAAGATCGCGATCAAGGTGTTCGACGACGTCGTGCTGGCCAACCCCGCGTACGTTGACCTCATCCTCTCCGAGGCGTTCTCGCACCGGACCTACTCGATCGGCCTCGTGGACGCCGATGGTCACGTCAACTTCTACGACGGCACGGTACGGGTCACCAGCCCTGAGGGGAAGGAACTCTGCCGCTACCAACCGAGCGAGTACCTCGACCACATCGCCGAGGCAGTGATGCCGTTCTCCTACCTCAAGTACCCCTACCTGAAGGAGGTCGGGTGGAAAGGGCTGGTGGACGGCACAGACTCGGGGGTGTACCGCGCGACGCCGATGAGCCGCCTCAACGTTTCGAACGGGATGGCAACACCGCTGGCCCAGGCCGAGTACGAGCGCCTCTACTCCACGCTCACCGGAGACGCGGGCGGCTCCAAACCGGTCCACGCGACGCTGGCAATCCACTGGGCCCGCATCGTCGAGTTGGTCTTCGCCTGCGAGGCCACGTACCGCCTGGCGCAGGATGACGAGATCACCTCCGACGAGATCCGCACGATCCCGACCGGGATCGTCGGAGAAGGGGTGGGCACCGTCGAGGCGCCGCGCGGTCTGCTCACCCACCACTACAAGACCGACGAGAGGGGTTTCATCACCGAGGGCAACCTAGTCGTCGGCACGACGAACAACAACGCCGCCATCTCGATGTCGATCAAGAAGGCGGCGCAGTCGCTGATCACCGGCGGGCACGAGATCCGCGAGGCCTCGCTCAACATGATCGAGATGGCGTTCCGCGCCTACGACCCGTGCTTCGGCTGTGCGACGCACGCCGCGCTCGGCCGCATGCCGTTGCAGATCGAAGTCCGTGAACCGGATGGCCGCGTGCGCGAGACCATCCGCCGATTCTGCTGAGGAAGGATGGCTCGGCCGAACGCCCTCGTGCTCGGACTCGGCAACGACCTCGTCGCGGACGACGGCTTCGGCCCCGTCGTAGCTCGCGAGTGCAAGCAGGAGCTGAGACTCCGGCCCGGCGTCGCAGTTGAGGAGGCCGCTGTGGCCGGTCTCCGGCTCCTCGACGTGCTCGCTGGATACTCTCGCGCGCTGATCCTCGACGTCGTGCAGACGGGTCGCGTTCCACCGGGAACGCTGCTCGAGTGGCCTCTCCCGGCCTCCGCGGCGGGGCGGACGCTCGGCGGGTCGCACCAGTGTGATCTGCTGACCGCTCTGGCACTCGGGCGGGCCCTCGGGTTCACCCTGCCCGAGGAGGTTTCGCTGCTCGTCGCCGAGGCCTCGGATCTGCAGACCATCCGGGAGGAACTGAGCCCGGAGGTGGCGGCCTCGGTCCCGCGCGCGCGAGCTCTGGTCGCCGACTGGCTCGATCGCACCGGGGCGTTTGCCGGTGCCGGGGGGAGGAACCATGAAGAAGCCAGAACCCTGTCCTGAGTGCCACGGCAAGGGTTGGCTCGAGCTGGCCTGTGGCGAGACGGACGAAGCGCAGCTGTGCGGGTTGTGCAACGGGTCGGGAAGCACGCCCACGGGTAGGACGTGCGGGGGGTGCGGCGGGACGGGCCGCATCGAACTCCGGACCATCGAGCGGCAAAAGTGCCTGAAGTGCCTGGGCTCGGGCCACTATCCGCTCCCCGAGGACCTCTAGCCTGGACTATTCATGAGGGTTCTGCTGCGAACGGGATTTGACGGATCGCGGCGCTGGGGCTGGGAGTGAAACCGCCTGCGAGGCGGCACTCGAACCCGCCTACGGCCACGGGCTGGACGAGTGCGATACCATGCGGCGACGTCCCGGGAGGCTCCATGACATATCGGCTTCGCGCTGCAGTGGTCGCAGCCCTCCTCCTGTCCCTCGTGGTCGCGGCGGCTCCCTCGTCGGCTCAGGAGCATCCCGCCCCGGCCGCGCCGGCGGCCGCCGCACCATCGCCGACGCCGGCCCCCGCGGCGCCTCACTCCGCGCCGGTGGTGCGGGTGACCGACGAGATGCGCGCCCACCAGCGCCTCGTGGACACGCTCTACTTCGCCGACGCCGCCTACGGATTCGTGCTGCTCCTGGCGGTGCTCGCGCTCGGGATCTCGCGCCGACTACGCGACCTTGCCGCCCGCGTGACGGGGCGGCCATTCGTCATCACAATGGTGTTCTGGGCGCTGCTCACGGCGGTCATGACCGCGCTCACCCTCCCGCTCGACTACTACTCGCACTTTGTCGTCCCGCACCGCTTCGGTCTTTCGGATCAAGGGCTCGGCGGGTGGCTGTGGGACCAGGCGAAGGGGATGCTTCTCGGGATCGTGATCGGAGCGCCGCTGGCGGCCCTCGCGCTCGCGGGAATCCGGCGGGTCAAACGGTGGTGGCTCGCCCTCTGGCTGGGGAGCGTGCCGGTGATGGTCTTCCTGATCCTGATCGGCCCGGTCGTGCTCGACCCGGTGTTCAACACGTTCAAACCGCTCGAGGACCAGAAGCTGAAGACCGAACTGCTCGACCTCGCCGCCCGGGCGGGGATCTCGGGCGGGCGCGTGTACCAGGTGGACAAATCGAAGCAGACCAAGACCATGAACGCCTACGTCAACGGCCTCGGCCCGACCAAGCGCATCGTGATGTGGGACACGATCATCTCCAAGATGGACCACGACGAGCTGCGCTTCGTGATGGCCCACGAGATGGGGCACTACGTCCTGCACCATATCTGGAAAGGGCTTGCGTTCGGGTTGGGAATGCTGCTGGTCGCGTTCTGGTTGGCGCAGCAACTCGTGGACCGAGCGACGCGCCGATGGGGCCGCTCGTGGGGGTTCGAGGTCGCCCACGACCCGGCGGTGCTGCCGCTCCTCCTGCTGGTCATCAGCGTGTTCTTCTTCGTGGCGAGCCCGGTCATGAACGGGATGTCGCGGTACTTCGAGCACCAAGCCGACACGTTCTCCCTCGAGCTCACGCACCTCAACGACGCGGGGGCGCGGGCGTTCGTGAAGTTCGCGGAAGACTCGAAAGTGCTGCCCGACCCGCCGGCGTTCATCCGCTTTTGGCGCTACTCGCATCCGCCGCTCGGGGAGCGGATCGTGTACTGCGAAACCTACAAGCCGTGGGAGAAGGGCGAACCGAATCGGGCCTGGCGGGCAGGCGTGACTCCCTGAGCGCGGGCCCGGGCCGGGCGTCGGTGTGGCCCGACGTCACTCGCTGGGCTTTGCCTGATCGGCCGGGTGCCAGAGGTTCTTGTCTTGCAGGATCTGCTCGGCGGCTGCGATGCCGGTGCGGAACTCGTCCCACAGCTCGGGGGTGACCGTCACGCCCTTCTTGGTCGGGGCCAGCTCGCCGTTGGCATCTTCGTAGAACAGGCGGATGTCGATGTAGGTCTTGCCCTTGAACACCGAGAGAGAGACGCGGACCGTCTCCTCCGCATTGCGCTTGAACTCGTGTAGTACCGTACGGTCATCAGGCATTGGTTGCCTCCCAGAGGCAGGGAGTCTACCAGGGACGGCGACCCGGGAGGATAGCGTGAGTGAGAACCGGAACAAGGCGGCGGTGATTTCGCCCCAGGCAGTGACCGCCCCGCCCGTGAAGCGAGCCCGGGGCGCGCGCATGGGTGTCCTGATCGGGCCTGAGCAGGGGGCGCCGAACTTCATCACCCGCCGTTTCGTGCTGGCACCGGGTGCGCGCATCCCGGCGCACCTGCACCCCACCATCGAGCACGAGCAGGTGATGGTGCGAGGCGAGATGGTGCTCGGCATGGACGGCGAGGTCCGGACGGTGCGCGCCGGCGACGCAATGTACTTGCCTGCAGGGTGCGCGCACTGGTACGAGAACCGGGAAGCCGAGGAGGTGGAGTTCCTCTGCATCATCCCGAACGCGCAGGGCTACGACACCGAGTGGCTCGAAGAGCCGCCCGAGGGTGCGTTCCTGGGGTAGGAACGGCTGGCCCAGCCTGGATTGCTAAAAAGTGGGGCTGTGGCGAGAAGGCGAGAGGGTCGCTCGGTGCGGTCACCAGGGCCCGTCTCGACGAGAGGCCGCCACAAGCCAGCAGCGCCGGCCCCCCGCCCCTCACCTGGGGCCGGTTTACCGAACGGGCTCGAAGATGCCCAGGCTTCGGTTCTTCTTGACGTTGCCCCAGGTGAAGAAACGGCCGTTCATCGCGATGTACACGCCGTGGGGCAAGCACTGCGCGAGGGAGATCGCACTCCCGAGGTTGAACAGCCCGTCGGATGAGTGGAACGCGTAGGGAACCATCGCACCGGTCAGCACGACGGTCTTGTCCTTGAGACCTTCGCCGAGGGCCTTCGCGGTTTCTTCCATCGTGTCGGTGCCATGGGTGATGACGATGCGCTCTTCGTGGGCGCGGCGGCAGTTCTCGAGGATGAGGTGCCGGTCGGAGTCCGTCATCTCCAGCGAGTCGACCATCATGAGGGTGCGGACCTTGACGTCCGCGCGGCAGCGGCCGAGGCGGAGCATCTCGTTGAGGTGCGTGTCCTTGAAGTACAGCTTGCCGTGGATCTCGTCGTACTCCTTGTCGAACGTCCCCCCGGTGATGAACAGCCTGATGCTCATGCCCCCTCCGCCTGAGCGCCAAGCTTAGCCGAGATCGCCCGCGCGCGCACCCCGGCGTTTGGCGCCGCTCGCAGAGGGACAGAGGTGCAGGGGTGCAGAGGAGCGAGAGACGAGACCAGCGGTATCTCTGCTGTTCCCCTCTGCTGCTCAGCTCCTCCGCTCCTCTGCTTGTCTCTTCGGATCCCGTATCGTACCAATTCGCCATTTGTCATAGAGCAATGGTGTCATCCCGAG
>PMLC01000017.1 GCA_003158745.1 Acidobacteriota bacterium | reverse complement strand
GGATCCAAAGTCCCGTGGCTTACCCATTTGCCGACGCCCCAGTCGGGGCTCGAGTCTAGTGCGACGGCTCCCCCCTGTCCAGCGGGGTCACTGCTGCTCTTCGTCGCTCTCCTCGTCCGTCCAGTACTTCTCACCCAGCAACCGGTTCGAGATCTGTTGCGCGCGGGACGCTCCGCCGCCGTCCCCGCCCACGCCATGCTCGGCGACGATCCGCCCGTACTCCGAGAGGATCGCCTCGTCCAGCCGCTTGCGGGTGTCCGTATTCAGAGGGTGGGCGATGTCACGAAACGAGCCGTTGCGCAAGCGGCGGGACGGCATCGCCACGTAGACCGTCCCCTCCTTGCCTTCGAGCACGCGGATGTCTCCGACCAAGAAGCATCCGTCGAAGACCACCTGAGCGAAGGCCTTGACCTTGCCGCCCTTGTTCAGGTTGATGCGAACCTCGCTGATTTCCATGTCTTCACCCCTCCACAGCCGACGGCCGGAGCAGCGACGCCCCGCGCGTGAGGATCGGTGCAACCAGCGGATGCAACACTGCAAGAACCTCCGCAGCCCTTCTTGCCTCGTGCTCCCCTCGGTAGAGCCCGAATACCGTCCCGCCACTGCCGGAGAGCATGGCAAGAAGAGGTCGCGTGCCGTTCACCCGCCTAAGGCGCTCGCCCACCTCGGGCCAGCGCTTCACTACCGTCGGCTGCAAGTCATTGCGGCAGCGCCCGATCGGGAGCTCGCCGCCCTTCTCGACCCATCGGTATATCTCAACATCGGCCTCGCCGTCCAGTGCGCCGACGTCCAGAGCACGGTACACCTCGGCGGTCGGGATCGGGTCCGGGCCGGGGAGGAGCACGACCCACCACGGTGGGAGGTCGCGCACCGGCGTGACCTCGGAACCCCGCCCCACACCCCAGGCGACACCGCCCGCCAGAAAGAACGGAACATCGGCGCCTATCGTCACGGCCACCGAAAGCAGGTCGCTCGGCTCGAGGCGGAGATCCCAGAGTTTCGCGAGGCCGACCAGCGCCGCTGCCGCATTCGCCGAGCCGCCCCCGAGGCCCGCGGCGAGCGGGATTCTCTTCCGCAGCGCGATCCGCGCGCCGCGCTCCTGGCCCGTCTTCGCGGAAAGGGCGTGGGCCGCCTTCACGACGAGGTTGTCGGATCCGTCAGGTACGGTCCCGGCGGGCTCGACCATCAATCCGATCGTGCCTGCAGGCCCGTCCTCGAACCAGAGATCGTCCCAGATCGCGACCGCCGCGAAGAGGGTGCGGAGCTCGTGATAGCCGTCGGGCCGCTCCCCGAGTACCTGCAGGTGCAGATTGACCTTGGCCGGACATGGGACATGGAGCCTCAACGCGCCGCCCCGCACACCTCAAAGGAGAGCCAGCCGGGCGGTTGAGGCACCTCCGAGGGACGCCACTCCTCCAGGACCAATTCGGCTTCGTGGGAGCCGACCGTCAGGACGATCGCTCCCGGCACGTGCCCGATCGGGGATTTGAGATCCGCAACCAGTAGCGACTTGCCGTCCGGGCGGGTGACGACGGCACGGGTGCAGACCGCTGGAGACCCCTCGATGCGGGCCCGCCACACGAGCCGCTCGTTCGAGGCCTCGACCCATCCGGGCACACCCGGCACCTCGTGAGCGCCTTCCGGCACCAGGCCGGACAGGACGACGGCAGCCAGGTACGGATCGAGCGGCAACGAGGCGTCCTTGGAGAGGGGGATCACGCCACGCGGGAGAGGCTCGCGGCAGCGCTCCTTCACTCGCTCCACCCACCCTTCGTCATCCGTGACCCACGCCGAGAACGCCGCACCGCCTGGCGGGACCGCGACGCTGAGAGAAAGGCGGCCTGCGCCGCTGCGCACGGTCAAGACCAGGTTCCGCTGGCCACCGTACGAGAAGCGGTACAACGCGGCGAACGGGCTTGGATCGTGCACCAACGTGGGCCAGTCAGCCGGAAGCGCTGCGGTGGGAATTGTCGCGTGACGGCAGCCCGCACCGGCTGCCACGAGCACCACTGCGAGCAAGACCGCTCTACGGTGCAGCCGCACCCGCAACCTCGGCGAGTTTCTTCCCGATGCGCTCCTTCTGGCCGTCCTCTTCGGGATTGTTGGCCAGCGCCTGGCGGTAGGCCGCCGCCGCCTTGGTCTTGTCGCCCCGCGCACGAAGAAGGTCGCCAATGTGCTCCTGCACGGTGGCGTCGAACGGGTCCAGCCTGACCGCTTCGGTCAGGTACTTCTCGGCACGGTCGATCTCCCCGAGCCGGAAGTACACCCACCCAAGCGAGTCCTGGAAAGCACCGGAGGCAGGCTCCGCCCGGACCGCCTTGATCAGCATGTCGCGCGCCTCTTCGAGGTGGACGCCTTTGTCCGCGAACATGTACCCCAGGTAGTTGAGCGCTGCAGCGTCGTCGGGGTGCTTGGCCAGGAGCTTGCGGAACTGAGCCACTGCGTCGTCCCATGCCCCGGAGCGTTCGAGTGCCGCCGCGTACGTGAACTGCACGCCAGGTGCGTCGCCCAGGCGGACGAGCGCGTCGCGGGCCCGACTCACCGCCTCCTTGAACCGTTTTCGTCTGTCAAGGACACCCAGACCGGTCACGACATCGTCGGCGTCCCCGCTCATCAGCTTTTCGAGGACCTTTGCGGCGCCCGCATCGTCGCCGCTCGCGAGAGAGAACTCGGCGAGTAGGCTGCTTTGGAGGCGCGAGGTCTCCGGATCATCTTCGGTCTTCGCGTCGCGCAGGAAAGCCGCTCCCTCGGCGTAGGCCTCCCGCAACCGGAAATACTCGCCCCAGAGCGCAAGGGTGCGCCGTTCCATCGCGCCGTTGCCGCACTTCTTGAGCCACGGAAGCGCAGCGTCCGCCCGGTGGTCCAGCAATTCGAGCGTGGCGCGCTCCTGAGCCACCTCAACCGCCGCGTCGTCGCTCTCGATCTTCCTGTCCTCGACCTGCTTCCACACCTCGTTGAGGAGGGTCCGCGCCTCGGCGAGCTTGCGAAGCTCGATGAGCAGACGGGCGAGGCCCATCGCCGCGTCGGGATCGTCGGGGTGGGCGGCGAGGGCGCGTCGGTACGACTGCTCGGCGGCGTCCAGATGGCCGTCTCCCGCATCCAGCAACGCCTTGAGGAGCAGGGCGTCCCGCTGGTCCGGGTCGCCGGCCAGCACCTTGTCCAGGACCTCTCCTGCCTTGGCACGGTCGCCCGAGCGGGCCAGGAGGGTCGCCCAGCGCGCGAGGCCGGCCAGCGTACCGCCCTCCTTCTTGAGGAACTCGCCGAGCACGTCCGCCGCTTCCTTGAACTTGCGGGCGCTCGCCAGGGTGTCGACAAGTTGCAGGATCGCGCGCTGGCGCAGTTCAGGGACTTCCGAAGCGCGCTTGAGGTAGGCGGCAGAGTCATCGAACTTCCCGGTCAACCGCAGCGACTCCCCGGCGAGCAGCCATAGCCGAGGATCGTCAGGGTGATCGTCGAGCAGCACCTCGACCTGCTCCCAGGCCTCCGCGCCCTTGCCCAGACGCACCAACGACTGCGCGAGGATGAGGCGTGCCTGCGTGCCCTGCGGAATCGCGTCGAGCCCTCGGCGGAGGTGTGCGATCGCGGCCTCGAGTCCCTGGGGGTCCTGCGCCGCCGGCGCCATGAGCAGTCCGAGCGTCGCCTCCCCGTTCGCGGTGAGGCTCCCGGCCTTCTGGAGCTGGGTAACCGCCTCGTCGTTGACGCCCGCTTCGGCAAGTGCAAGCCCGAATTCTTCCGCGAGCTCCGGGTTTGCCGGATCGAGCTCCGCGGCACGCCGGAAAAGTCTCAGGCCCTCTGCATACTCGCCTCCCGCCAGGCGCGTCTCGGCCTGAGCCACCAGAGCCAGGACCTCGGGACGAGCAACGCCCACCGGCTCGGGCCGTTCGGTTTCAGTACCCGGTGCCGCCCACCTTGCCACCGCCCAGACTGCCAGGATGATCCCCAGACTTCGCCTCACCCGTACCTCCAAACTGCAGATTGTAGTCTCGTTTCCATTCCGGATCTTCCCGGCTCGTCATGGCGACTTGCCGTCGCTCCACGGTGGGACCGCCGAACGCGGCCGGCTCGGGAGTAGGGCTACGTCGAAGGCCCCGGTCAAGGTCACTTTCCGGCGCACCTTTCGCCCGTCCGCCGAAAGAACCAGGAGGACGTCTCCCGCCAGCGCCACCACCTCGTCTCCGGTCACGGCGAACGCCTTTACCCCGGCGGAGAGCGGGGTGCGGAAGCGCTCTTTCAGCGGCTCCTTGGCGGAGATGTCGACCCGCAGGCCGACGATCTCCCCCCCCTTGCGGCTCTCCAGGCCGACCAGCGCGCCTCGACCGTCCGCGGTGCAGGCCAATGATCGAACTCGCCCCGCGAGGTCGACCGTACCCAGGGAATGCGCCTGACCGGTTCCGGTCACTTCGACGACACCGCCGCCCGTGGCCACGACCGCGAAATCCCCCCTGGGAGCCAGCGCAATGGCGCTCGCTTCCCCGCCAAGGCGGACATGGCTCGAACTGCCACCCTCGAGCACCGCGACGAACGTGACCGAGTTCCCTTCCGGACCCGACGGCACTACGGCGACCAGTCGCCCGTCCGCCGAGCAGGCCGCCCGCCGCGCCCCAACCAGGCCCGGCAGAGGGATCTGCAAGAGAGAGACCCGTTCGGGGTAGGAGATGGTCGCGAGCGCCCCCGGAAGCACAACGTGCATGCGATCGAAATCGGCGAAGAACAGGGGAAAAACGCGGCCTTGCCAACGTTCAATCTTGCCGGAAGCGTCCACCACAGCGGTCCCGTCTGCGGTCGCCAACGGCACAACAATCCGGCCATCGGGGGCTGCAAACAGAGCCAGTCCATCTGCCGCCAAGTCGACGCGACGCACGACCGCTCCTGTCCCCGTGTCCATGAAAACGACCTCGTGGGGGCAGAGGACGGCGGCGAGTGCTGCGGCAAGCAGCATGCTGCCCGGCATTGGTTTAGTTTACAGCTTTCGCTAAACTGAAGTGATGTACACCGCCCTTGCCACCGACATCAAGTCGTTCGCCACGAACGAGCTCGGCTTCGACCTCGTCGGCATCACCACGGCCGAGCCCCTGGCCGGCGGCGAGCAACTGCAGCGCTGGGTGGCGAGCGGAGCCCACGGTGAAATGGCGTACATGGCCTCGACGTCCGCGGTGAGGGCTGACCCTCGCCTCTTCATGCCCGGGGCGCGGAGCGTCGTCTGCGTGGCGATGAGCTACCACGAGCCGCTCGGCGTCGATGGGACCGCAGCGGCCCTCGACCGCGCTATCATCGCCCGCTACGCCCGGCGCCGCGACTATCACGCCGTGCTCCGAGCCCGTTTGGTGCGCCTTGGCCGCTTCCTGGCCGGTCGCGCAGCCGGGACGGCGTGGCGACCCGCCGTGGACACTGCCCCGCTGCTCGAAAAGGAGCTCGCACAGCGCGCAGGACTCGGATGGATCGGGAAAAACACCTGCCTGATCAACCGGAAGCTCGGCGGTGAACTTCTTCTCGGCGAGTTGGTTACGACGCTCCAGCTCCCGCCGGACGAGCCCGAGACCGGCCATTGCGGCACGTGTATGGCCTGCCTCGACACCTGCCCGACCCGCGCATTCGACAGCCCGGGACACCTCAATGCCAGGCTCTGCATCTCGTACGCGACCATCGAGCACCGTGGGGACTTCCCCGCGGCGGTGCTCGGAGGTCTTGGGGGGCACGTGTTCGGCTGCGACATCTGCCAGACGGTGTGCCCCTGGAACCGACGGGCGGTCCAGCCGTGCAACCCGGCCCTCGCCACTCGTGAGCAGCTTGGCCGCCTTACGCAGGGGGAACTCGAGCGGCTCAACGGGGCCGACTGGGCTGCCCTCGTCGCCGGCACGCCGCTCCGGCGGCTCGATGCCCTCCGACTACAGCGAAACCTCAGGGCGGTCTCCGCCGCGGCCCACCGGAGGTTACCGTGACCGAGAAGAACACGTGCCTGCAGTGCATCGCCGCCGTTGCCGATGTCCCGACAAGCGGGCTCGGCTTCAGGTACACCTCCGGCCCATTCACCGAAGGCGGAATCCTGGTCCTTACCGAGGCGGGGATCCGAGGCTGGCGCAACCGATGCAGACACCTCGCGGTCCCCCTCGATCACGACGACCCGGGCCGCTTCGTCACGAGCGACCGCCGCCATCTCGTCTGCGGGAAACACGGCGCCCTCTACCGGCCGGAGGACGGCACATGCGTGGTCGGCCCATGCCTTGGCGCACGGCTACGGGCACTTCCGATCGTGTTCGATGGGGAGAGCGCCTACCTCGATCTCGAGTCGCTGCCCGATCCGCTCGCAGGCTTCCAGCACAATCCTTGACTTTTGGTCCCGTTCGTTCTATAAACCGCGCCTCAGAGGGGTCTCTACGGTCCTTCGCGGAGGTGCAAGCCCACCGCTACAAACAAAGAGGAGCGAACCCTACGGGCTCCCACCGCGCTCGGGCAGCCGGTGATCTCCCGTTTGTGCCAAGTTGCACGATGTCCGTAAGAAGCGTATTATATGAACCGGCATCCGGAAGATGCCAACCTCTACGTGGAGGAAAGGAGAGTTGAGATGCGCAAGAATCAGGTGATCGTTGGAGTGTTGTTGTTGGCCACGGCCTTCTTGGTCGTGGGCTGCGCCAAGCCGCCGCAGCAGGATATCGATACCGCCAAGGCTGCTTTGACCGCTGCTGAGCAGGCTGAGGCTCCGAAGTACGCCGCAGACGCATGGGACAAGGCCCAGCAGGCAATGAACGCGGTCAATGCCGAGCTCGAGGCCCAGCAGGCGAAGTTCGCCCTGTTCCGCTCCTACACCAAGTCCAAGCAGCTGATCACCGACGCCACCAACGCCGCCAATGCCGCCAAGGACGCCGCCGTTGCGGGCAAGGAGAAGGCGAAGAACGACGCTAAGGCCTCCATCGACGCCGCCAAGGCTGCCCTCGACAACGCCAACAAGTTGCTCGCCGACGTCGAGAAATGCAACCGCGCCAAGCGGGCCAAGGAAGTGAAGAAGGACCTCGATACCGTCAAGGGCAACCTGGAGGCCATGAAGGCCCAGGCTGCTGATATCGATGCCAAGTTCAGCAAAGACGACTTCTTCGGGGCCAAGGCCGCGGCCGACACCCTCAAGAATGCGGTTGAGCCGATCGCCAAGGACCTCGACGGCATCAAGACCAAGTTCAAGTGCAAGTAGGGCTGTTCGCGTTGTTTCACCACGGAACGGCGGCGGGCAACCGCCGCCGTTTTGCTGTCCGTGCGGCCGCTGCGGCCGCGTTGCTGATCATGGGTTGCTCGCACGGGCCCGCGACGGACGCGGACGCTCCCCGCCGTGCGGCCCAAAGAGCCGTTGCGATCGTCCGCCCCACCGTTCCCTCCAAGGCCAAGTTAATCGAGCAACTCGTCGCGGTCGCCGAGATCGCCACGGCCGCAGAGGTCAACGCCCCGTGGTGGGAGGGCTCCGTCGGTCGAAGCGAAGCCGCATGGCTCCGAGTCATGCGGACCGCTCATGAAGCGACAACGGCGGTGCGTGCCGCTCAAAGCCAGGCCCAGGTGCGGTACGCCGGACTGCAAGCCGAAGGGCGGAACGAGATCGCGAGAGCACAGGCGGAGATCAATGAAGCAGGGATGGGACGCCGCGAAGCCGCTTCCATGCAGCAGGCGCTTATCAGCTTCCGGCTGAGCGAGAAGTTGGCCTCCGGAGGGCGGCACCAACAAGCCGGAGACGAGCTGCTAAAGGTGCACCCTAACGCGTCGGTCGTGCATGGGACCTGGAGTGCCCTGCACGCCCGCTTCTCCGACCCCGCGAACTTGCGAGCGTGGCGTGGATGGGCCGAGCAGACGATCGAGGAGTCCCGTCGCACCGGGGACGCGGCGATCATCGTGGACAAACTGCGCCGGAGAGTGGTCCTCTACAGGATGGGAAGAACGGTTGCGAGCTACGCCGCCGAGCTCGGTGCCAACGGCCTCCGACGCAAGGAACACTCCGGCGACCGCGCGACTCCCGAGGGCAGGTACCACATCGTCGAGGCCAAGCAGGCGCCCGCTTCGCGATACAACAAGGCGCTTCTGATCAACTACCCCAACGACGAGGACCGGATGCGCTTCGCCCTCGGCCGTACCCGAGGTACCATTCCGACGCGGGCCGGCATCGGGAGCCTGATCGAGATCCACGGCGATGGCGGCGAAGGACGGGACTGGACTGACGGATGCGTTGCGTTGACCAACGAGGACATGGACCGTCTGTACGCCTACGTACACGTGGGTACGCCGGTGACCATTGTGGGAACCTATGAGCACTGAGCCCACGGTCGCGATGGTATTGGCGGACGACGAGCGTCACCGCTCGCGCTGGCCGCTCGCGCTCGGGCTCGGCTTCGCTGCGGCTATCCTGTTGACCTGTGGAGGCGCGGCGGTGCTCGCGCGCCTCGGACGGCCTTTCGTCGCCACGCCGTTCGACGCCACGTCATCGGTGTCCGACCTGTCGTCCGACTCCAACCGGCTCACCAGGATCGCCGGCCTGGCCGCCAAGGAGATCGACAAGGTCCACCCGAAGGGCGTTTACATCGTCGTGGACAGCTACCGCAATCGCCTCCATCTCTATGACAACGGAAGACTCATCCGCACTGCCATCTGCTCGACCGGCACCGGGCGGGTGCTCAAGGACCCGCGCAACGGCAAGCGGTGGATCTTCGACACACCGATGGGCGAGCGGGTGGTGGAGAGGAAGGTGCAGCACCCGGTCTGGGCCAAGCCCGACTGGGCGTTCATCGAAGAAGGGTACCTGCCGCCCAAGGACCCAAACGAACGTTTCGACAACATGTCGCTCGGCGACTACGCGCTCTACATCGGCGACGGGTTCATCATTCACGGGACGCTCTTCAAGAGCCTGCTTGGCCGTCGGGTCACCCACGGCTGCATCAGGCTCGGCGACGAAGACCTGGAGTTCGTTTACAAGCATGCGCCTATCGGCACTCGCGTGTATCTCTATTAGCCTGGTGGCGTTCGGCGCCCGCGCTGGCGACTCTCCGCCCGAGCCGGCCCGCGTCGCGGCGCTCGAGATGGAGGCGGGACTCGCCAAGAAACCGGGCGTGTATCTCGTTCTCGACCCGCAGCGGAGAGTCCTGGAGATCAGGTCCCGCGGAGCAGTCCTGGACGCGGTCGGCCTGAAAGGGATCGAAATCGTCAGCCAACAGCCCGTGTTGCGGAGAGACATCCCCGCCCACCCGCCGATTCCGGCCGTTTGGATGGTCGAGCAGGGGGCCGGAGACTCCGATCGAGAGGTGGTGGAGCCGACCGAGCTGCGACCTGCCCCCAAGATGGGCGAAGAGGAGGATGAGGCCGAACCCACGCCTTCGGCGACACCTGCCGCGCCGATCCCCACGCCGACGCCGGCGCCTTTGCCGCCCGTGTCCTACCGCAACCGCCTCGCCAACGGCTGGGATCTCTGGATCACGGACACGTTGCCGCCCCAGAGCCGTTTTCAGACCTTCCTGGCCGCGGTCAAGGACGGGTGGCGGCGACTGCGCGGCCTCGGTGAGGACCACATCCCCGCCGTCACTCTCGCGATGGCCGACGAGGACGCACGCCGGATCCACCACCTGTTGCGCACTGGCATGCCGATCCTCGTCGCAGGTGAGATGTAACGACCGAAAGGCAGTTAAGAGTTCAGAGTGAAGAGTTAAGAGTTAGAAACAAGAAGAGCGGGGCGCGCACTTGTGATAGTGCTTTCAGGCCTCGTCTTTCAACTCTTCACTCTTCACTCTCAACTCTTCACTCTTGTCTAGTTGGAGCGGAGTTTGGAGACCCGATCCACGACGTCCCGGAACGTCGGATTGATCGCGAGCACCTCGCCGAAGCACGCGAGGGCGGCACTGGTGTTGCCGGCTTGCTCGTGCGCCCGCCCAAGCTCGTAGCGCAGGCCAAGCTCCGTCTCAAGCGGGAGGCTGGGCGCGCCAAGCGCGCGCTGGTACCACTCAGCTCCCTGCTCCGGCAGCCCTTTGTCGAGGTAGCAGGCACCGATCATGCTCGCGCTCTCGACAAGGTAGTCGGGGGACTTGGCGGATAGCTGGAACTCGCCGATCGCTTCATCTAGAAGTCCCATTTCGCGGTAGGCCAGCCCAAGGTTGAAGTGCGTGTCGTAGTCCTCTTCATGGACCTGTTCCGCCACCCCGCGCTGAAACTCCTTGAAGAGGTCCTCGATCGAGACGTCGCTTGCCTTGCCGGCTCCGGTGGCCTCGGCCACCATCTCCTCTTCGGCCAGCTCCTTCTCGAGCTCCGCAGCCAGGTCGAAGAACTGCTCCTCCTCGCTGAAGAGCTCGGCCGCGCTCGATGCAGCAGCTGCGGGGCGCTCTTCATCCCAACCTCGCGCCTTGAGCATCGCCTGACGAGCCGTGACGTCCGGGTGGTCAGGGAAGGCGTCCCGGATCTTGCTCAGCAGCTTCGCGGCATCGTCCAGGAGGCCCTGCTGGATGAAGAAGTCCAGCTCCCCGAGCTGATCCTGGCTGGGCCCCGACAGCACCTCGGGGACCTCCACCAGCTCCATCGCCTCCTCCAGGACAACGGGAGGCTCGGACGCCGCGGGGATTTCCGGCACCGGCGGGTTTGTCGCAACCGGTTCCGGTGTGGTGGGTGGCTGCGGAGGCGCCAGCGGGGGGGTCGCCCGAGGCTCGGACGCCGGGGCCTGAGAGCCGGCGGGGGCGCGGAGGCCGAGCATGGATTCGAGGTTGTCGAGGCGGACGGGTCCCGTCGGCTGCCGGCGGCTTCCCCTGACGAGAGGCGGCTTCGGGGGCAACGACAGCAGGTCGTCAAACGAGGGGAGGGGTTCGGCCGCCCTCGGCCCGGCGGGCCTGGGTTCGGCTGCCTCCTGCCTTTGAGGAGCGACCTCCAAGGGTGCCGGAACCCCGAGGATGCTCAGGTCGAGCCCCGGGACCGGAAGCGAAAGGTCCAGGGACGACGGTGCGGCCACAGGCAGGGGGATGGCGTCCGAAAACGGGTTGAACCCATCTCCCGCCGAGCCGATACTGTCGCTGATTGCCGAGGCGGGAGCCGCGAACGGAAGGCCCGTCTCCGCAACGGTGGCCGGCGGCGCTTCCGGCACCAACGACTCGACCTCGACAAGCTCCCCGCCACCGAGCGATGCCAGCAGCTCACGGCCGCGAGCATGCGCGGGGTCCAGCGCGAGCAGACGCTGGAGGTGGGTGATCGCCTTGTCGGTGAGCCCGTACTTGGCGAACACGACCGCCTCGGTATAGAGCTCCTCGGCGTTGGTCGGCGACAACGAAGGCTCGGTGAGGCCCGCATCCTTCCTGGGCTCCTCCTCGTGCGGTGGAGTCGGGCTCGGCGCCAGCGGCGGCGCAGCCGGACTCGGCGGGGGTTCCCCAGAGGCGGGCGAACCGAACTCCACGTCGACGAACTCGATCCCGTCATCCACCGAGGCCGGCGGAGCCGCCTCCGCAGGCACTGGCGCCGAGGCGGCCGCCACCGGGACCGCGACGCCGAGCTCAACCAAACGTCGGGCGAAGAGAGGGTTGGAGGGGACTTCGACCGCAAGGCGACGATAGAGAGGGATCGCTTCGGTTTGCCGCCCGTCACGGAGGTACGCCTCCGCAAGCGCCGCCTCGATGCTCAGTACCATGTCGGTGTCGTCCTGCTGCTCGAAAACCCTGAGCGCACGTTCGAGCACCGGGGCGTCGCCAGGCATGCTGTTCATCAGCTTCTTCACGAGGGTCGCGGCCCGCGCAACGTCGCGAATCTTCAGGAGGCGGTCGATGATGGGGAGAAACTGTCCTTTCGTATCTCCGGCGTCTCCAACCCGGATCATCACGTCGGCCCAGAGCTGGATGATCTCGGTACGGTCACCGAACTTCGCTACGAGATCCTCGACCAATCGACGCGCCTCGTCGCCGTCGCCTGCCTCCGCGAGCGCGCGCGCCGCTGCACGTTGAAGCTCGATGCCACCCTTGGTGACCGCAAGGGCCTTCTTCGAGAGCTCCGCCGCCTGGTGCTGGCGTCCCGCACCGACGAGCGCGTCGATGCAGGGGGCGACGAAGTCCGCCTGTTCCGGTCCGAGGTCGAGGGCCCGATAGTAGAGCTTCAAGGCCTCGTCCAACATGCCGCGGGATAGGAGCGAGCGCCCGAGCGTGTCGATCTCGGAGGCCACCGTCGCCACGTCGCCGAGCTGCACCGACAGGTCCACCAGCTTCGCCCTGGCCTGGAAGTTGGACGGCTCGAGCTCAACCAGGCGGCGATACACGCGCACCGCCTCCTGGGGCTGCTTGGAGCGCAGGAACCAGTCCGCAAGCGTTACCAACTGCTGGCGGCCTTCGACGACCAGCCCCTGCTTGAAGTAGAGATCGGCCAGCTTCTCGTAGGTCTCGGTACGGCGGGGATCGAGGCGGTTGACCTTCTTGTAGATCGCGATCGACTTCAGGAAGAAACCGTCCTGGGCGAAGTGCTCGGCGATGCGCTGGTAGACCTCGATTGCTTCAGGGATCCGCGTGACCCGAACGAGGAGGTCGCCTAGGCGGTTCAGCGCGTTGGTGTCGCTGGGGACCTGCTCCACCGCGCGCTTGTACTCCTTGATGGCAGCGTCGAGCTTGCCACGCGCGGCGAGTTTCTCCGCCTCCTGGATGATCTGATCCCTCTTCGCCGACGCCATAGAGAGGCTTGCTGTCCCGCATTTATGCTAGCACACGCACCGGAGCGAAGCTTCGCCGGTGCTGCGTCGAAGCGCCAAACTCGCGAAGCGCCGCAAGGTGCGCGGGCGACGGATAGCCCTTGTTCGATTCCCAGCCGTACCCCGGGTGCCTGAGCGCGAGCGAGACCATGGCCCGGTCCCGCACGACTTTCGCCAGAATCGACGCGGCCGCCACGCACTGGTAGCGAGCATCGGCACGTGTCTCTGCCAGCACGGGAGTGGAGAGACCAGGGAGCGCCACCGCGTCGCTCACGACCACTCCGGGGGTGCGGGCAAGAGCCAGCACCGCCTCCGTCATGGCGGAACGGGTGGCCTCGAGGATGTTGAGGCGATCGATCTCGGCTGGGCTGCGGTGTACGACGGCCCAGCACAACGCATGCGCCCGAATCGTCTCGGCGAGGCGCTCACGGGTCCTCGGCGAAAGACGCTTGGAGTCGTCGAGCCCTTCGATGGGACGCTCAGGGTCGAGGATCACGGCGGCCACGGTAACCGGCCCGGCGAGTGCGCCGCGGCCGACCTCATCCACCCCTGCGATTAAGCCGTGGCGGCGAAAAACCTGGTGGTCAAGAGCACCGTCGGGCGGCGCTGCCCTCACTTGCGGGTGTACTCTTCCTCGAGACGGGCCGCTTTGCCTCTGAGTGCACGCAGGTAGTAGAGCTTGGCCCTCCGAACGCGCCCGTGGCGCACGACCTCGATGCGGTCGATGCTCGGCGAGTGCACCGGGAAGATGCGCTCGACGCCGATGCTGTAGGAGACCTTGCGGACCGTGAAGCTCTCGCGCACGCCCCCACCCTTACGGCCGATCACGACGCCCTCGAAGACCTGAATGCGCTCTTTTTCGCCCTCGCGGACTTTGACGTGGACTCGCACCGTGTCACCCGGGCCGAAGTCCGGGATATCGTCGCGCATCTGCTCCTTTTCGAGCTCGCGTAGATCCATCGTAAACCTCCCGCCCTGACCACGCTCGACAAGGACGTGGCGCGGAACGGTGATTATACACGCCCGGTGATTCAACGGGAAGGAGCGCCGGTGCCGGGGGGGGCCTCCGGCGGCCACAGAGTGCCTTCCTCCATCGCGATGGCCGCCGCGAGGCGCCGCACCTCCTCCGGGAGCTCGGCCCACCCGCGTGCCAGAAGGTCCAGTCGGCGACGAAACGTGAGCTGCACGGCCTGCTTCAGGCGCCACTTCCGGATCGCTTCGTGGTCGCCGGAGATCAGCACCTCCGGCACGCCCAGCCCCTCGAACTCCCGGGGCCGCGTGTACACGGGATGGTCGAGGAGGCGCGAGGTGAACGAGTCCGCCGCCACCGAGCCCGGGTCGCCGACGACCCCCGGCAGGTGCCGCGCGGCGGCGTCCAGCATCGCGAGCGCCGCCAGCTCCCCGCCCGAGATCACGAAGTCGCCGAGCGAGATCTCGTCGGCGGCTAGAAGCTCGTGCGCGCGCTCGTCGAACCCCTCGTAGCGCCCGCACACGAATACCAGCCTCGGGTACGAGGCGAGCTCGCGCGCGACCGCGTCGTCGAAACGCCGCCCGCGCGGGTCCGGAAGGACGACGTGCGGGGCGACCGTCCCGGCCGAAGCCACGGTCCGCACGGCCGGGACGACGGCGGAGGCCATGAGAACCATGCCTGGACCGCCGCCGAATGGTTCGTCGTCCACCTGGCCGTACCGGTTGACCGCCCACTTCCTGAGGTCGTGGACCCGCACGTCCAGCACACCGGCCACAATCCCGCGGCCGAGGACGCCGACCGCAAGGTACGGTTCCACCGCCGAAGGGAAGAGCGTCAGGAGGTCACAGCGCATCGCCGTCGAACAGCCCTCGCGGGGGATCGAGCACGATTGTGCCGGCCCCGAGATCCACCCGCACGACGGTCGGAGACTTGAACGGCACGAGGACCTCACCGGCCGCGGTGGCGACGACGAGCAGCGACGCGCCCGGGCCGTCCTGCAGCCCGGAAACCGTGCCGAGTTCGGTCCCATCTACGTGCGCGCAGGTGCAGCCGACCAGTTCGTGCTCGTAGTAGTACGTGGGCGGGAGTTGAGTGCGCTCCTGGGGCGGGAGAAAGACGTACAGCCCGCGCCATCCCTCGACCTCCTCGAGGGTGCGCAGGTCGACGAAGCTGAGGAGCCAGTCCCCCTTGTGGAGGCGCACGTGGTAAACGACCTTCTTGAACTCGGGGGCGTCGTGACCGAGGCCGATCTCCACTCCATCCGCAATGCGTTCGGGAAAGTCGGTCAGGATCTCGGCCGTGATTTCACCGTGTAAGCCATGGGGACGACGCACACGCCCCACCGCCAACCAGGTGGCTTCGGGGCTGGAGGCCATCTACTCGAGGATCTCGAGCACGAAGCGCTTACGCAACTTCATGCCGGCCGCCGCCAGTAACGTCCGGACGGCCCGGGCGGTCTTGCCCTGCTTCCCGATCACCTTGCCGAGATCTTCAGTGGCGACCCGCAACTCGAGCACGGTGGTCTGCTCGCCCAGCACCTCGCGCACCTGCACCTTGTCCGGTTGGTCGACGAGCGCCTTCGCGATCTGTTCCACGAGGTCCTTCATGTGCGCCTCCGATCGAGCGGTCTGCAGTCGGAATTCAGCTCTTGGCCTTGTCGAGCAAGCTCTTCACCGTCGGGGACAGTTGGGCTCCGCGCGCAACCCAGAAGTCCACCCGCTCCCGGTTGATGCGCACATCCACCGGCTCGCTCCGCGGGTTGTAGAACCCAACCTCCTCCAGCACCGCGGCGGTCGGCGTCTTACGGCGATCGGAGACCACCACACGGTAGACCGGGCGCTTGTTGGAGCCCATTCGCCGTAGTCGGATCATCAGCATCGAGCACTCTCCTTCACGTTTGCTTCTCGCGGCCGCGCCGCGAATGAGTATTGTACCAAAAGAGGCCGTCCGGACTCTACAACCCCAGTCCGCGCAGCACCCGCCGGGGGTCGCCGCTCGCCAGTCGCTTCGCCATGCGCTTCATCTCGCCGTACTGGCGCAGCAGCCGGTTGACCTCTTCGACGGTTGCGCCGGCTCCCCGCGCGATGCGCTTGCGGCGCGAACCGTTGATGACCTCGGGGAGGCGGCGTTCGGTGGGCGTCATCGAACAGATGATCGCCTCGAAGCGGATCAGTTTCTTGTTGTCCACCTGGGGCGCGCCCCTGAGCGCCTTGGCTCCGGGAAGCAGGTCCACGAGCTGCTCGAGCAGGCCGCCGCCGCGCATCTGCTTCAGCTGATCGCGCAGGTCGTCGAGGTCGAAGCCCTGTTTCTTGAGCTTCTTCTCCATCTCGGCGGCCTTCTTCTCGTCCACGACCCCCTGCGCCTTTTCGAAGAATGTCTGCATGTCGCCGAGGCCCAGGATGCGCGCTGCCATGCGGTCCGGGTGGAACAGCTCGAGGTCCTCCAGACGCTCGCCGACGCCGACGAGGCGGATCGGCTTGCCCGAGACCGACACGACGGAGAGCGCGGCGCCGCCGCGGGCGTCGCCGTCGAGCTTCGTGAGGATCACGCCCGTGAGCGGCAGGCGCGCCGAGAACGCTTCGGCTTGCCGCACGGCGTCCTGTCCCGTCATTGCGTCGGCCACGAAAAGCACCTCGGAGGGCTTCAGGATATCGTTCAGCTCCGTCAGCTCCGCCATCAACTCCTCGTCCACGTGCAGGCGCCCGGCGGTGTCGAAGACGATCACCTCGAACCCCTTGCGGCGCGCCTCGATGAGCGCCGCGTGGGCGATCTCGGGCGGGGTTGGCCACGCCCGGGTGTCGAGCACCGGCATCCCGCACTGCGCTCCGAGCTGCTCCAGCTGCTCGCGCGCGGCGGGCCGCTGCGTGTCCGCCGGGACCAGCAGCACGTGCTTGCCGAGCGTCCGCTTGATGAACCCCGCCAGCTTCGCGGCCGTCGTCGTCTTGCCGGTCCCCTGGAGACCGACGAGCAGGAGCGGAGCGGGAAACCCCTTGAACTTGAGCGGCCGCGCCTCGCTGCCGAGCAGGCGGGTCAGCTCCTCGTGCACGATCTTGAGCACCTGCTGGGCCGGGCTCAGCGACGCGAGGACGTCCTTGCCAAGGGCGCGCTCGCGCACCTTGGCGGTGAAATCCTTCACCACGGGCAGCGCCACGTCGGCCCCGAGCAACGCGCGGCGGATCTCCGCCAGCGCGTCGTCCACGTGTTTCTCGGTAAGGTGGCCCTCGCCGCGCAGCGTCTTGAACACCTTCTGCAGCCGATCGGAGATCGCCTCGAGCATGCCCCTCCCCAGGGAGGATGGAGTCTACCCTCCCCGACCCTCCGGCTCAACAGGTCCGACTCACCTCCCTTTTCTGCTATCTGGGTGCCCCCGGCGTCGGGGAGGATACGTCGGCAAAGGAGTGGGGGGCTGAGGAGCAGAGGAGCGAGACATCGACGTTTTGTCGTTTGCTCCTCTGCCCCTCTGCTTGTCTCCTTGGACCACGGACCACTGTCTTTCCGGTGGCGCAATCGCCGCGCTGGGAGCACAATCTCGAGCAGGGCTCGGGAGCCGAGAAAATGGCTCTGCGCGCCGCCGGAGGTGCGCGATGGCCATGGACGCCAAGGCACTGTGGACGATGTCGTACGGGATGTATTTGGTGACGGCGCGCGCCGGCGGGCGCGCCAACGGCCAGATCGCCAACGCCGTCTTCCAGGTCACCGCCGAGCCGCCGCGGATGGCCGTCGCGATCAACAAGGACAACTTCACCCACGACCTGATCCGCGACGGCGGGTGGTTCGCCTTCTCCGTGCTCGCCGAGACGGTCCCGATGGAGTTCATCGGGTTGTTCGGCTTCAAGTCGGGGCGCGACGTCGACAAGCTCGCCCAGGCGACGGTGCGCGAGGGGCTCCACGTGCCGCTGGTCGTCGAGCACGCCATCGCGGTCACCGAGGCGCGCCTGCTTCAGGCGGCCGACGCCGGCACGCACACCGTTTTCATCGGGGAGGCCGCCGGCGCCGAGGTCCTCTCCGCGGGCGCCCCGCTTACATACGCCGGCTACCACGCGCGGAAGGGCAAGGCTCCGAAGAACGCCCCGACCTACCGCGGCGAGGCCGAGCTGCAGGTCCAACCGCCCACACCCGCCGCTGCGTCGCCCTGGACCTGCGCCGCCTGCGGGTACACGTACGACCCGGAGTTCGGCGATCCCGCGAACGGCATCGCGCCCGGCACCCGCTTCGAGGACATCCCCGACGATTGGGTCTGCCCCGTCTGCGGCGCTCCCAAGGACGCGTTCCTCCGCGGTTAAGACCCGAAAGATCAGCCGCCGGGGCCGTATGCGCAGACCGTCGGCGAACGCAACCGGCTTCACTCGCGCGGCAGCTGGGTGGCGCCGCTGCCCTCAACTAGAGCACGAAGCCGTCATCGACGGGCAGCTCGACTCCGGTGATGTGTCGGGCATCATCCGAGACGAGAAAGCACACGACACGGGCGATGTCGTCGGGCTCGGTGAAGGGCGCCCCGCCGGACTTGGCGAGCGCCTCGAACGCCGCCTCCTCCGAACCGGCGGACAAGGTGAGTTCCCGAAAGAACGGCATCGAGCGCCACATCGGCGTCTTCACGCCGGCCGGACTGACGACGTTGACTCGAATGGGAAGCCCGGCCTGCCGGCACTCCTTCGCGGCCGCGGCGGCCAGCATGCGAAGCGCGGCCTTGCTGGTGGAGTAGGCCACCGCTCCCGCGGCGGCCCGGATGCCTGAGGCGGAGCCTACATGCAGGACAACGCCGCCAGCCGCCCCCATGGCGCGAATGGCGTGCTTTGTCGCCAAGAAAGCGCCGTCGAGGTTGACGGCCAGGACGTGCCGCCACTCGGCGAGCGTGGTCTCGGCCAGCGGCGTCGCATGGGACACGCCGACGCAGTTGACGAGGATGTCGAGGCGGTCGCACGCGCCGAGGATGTTCGAGATGGCGGCAGACCAGGCCCCCTCCTCGCGCACGTCGAGGCCGAGACCGATGGCGCCGGGGAGAGAATTCGCGACGGCCTCGGCGCCTCGCTCGTCGACGTCTGCGCAGAAAACGCGCGCCCCGGCGGCGTGAAGGCGCTTCGCGACGGCCGCGCCGATTCCGGATGCGGCTCCGGTGACGAGCGCCACCCGGCCCTGGAGTTCACTCATACGGCGACGACTCTACAGACTCAGTGGCTCCGTCGCCACCCCGACGCCGCACTTCAGCGGGACGGCCACCTTGGGGCGCATCACGCACAAAACGCGCTCCCCCGGGCGGCACCATCGCAAAGCCTCGAAGACGTCCGCCACAGGCGGCCAAGCCGCGACCTGTCCGCGGGGGCTGCCATAACGGTAGAAGTGGACATAGGCCTTCTCGAGAGTCGCAAGTCCTTCGGAGATCGCCGGGTCGATGACGGTCAGGAACACCTCGAGCTTCTCGCGGGTATCGACGATCTCGAGGATGATCGGGAGGTCCTCCGATAGGCGCTCGATCCTGCATGTGTGGAGGCGGCTGTGAACGCCGTACCCCATGAGGCCCAAAAGTACGTCGGTGCCGGCGTGTCCGTTGCACGCGTTTGGGTGGCGCAGCGAAACGAGAGAGGCACCTGTCCCCAAGAAACGCTACCGGTCGGGCAGGCGCCGAGCGAAGGTGTTGATGAGGACCCCGATGGGAACAATCAACAGCAAAGGCCCGGCCAGGAAAACAGGAGCCCAGATACTGGTCGGTTGCGGTGCGACGTCTTTGGCTGCGAAAGCGAAGAAAAGGAGGAACAACCCGAAAGCCAGGAACAGCTTGCCGCCGTAGGCGTTGAGTTCGTACCAGTTGTCCTTGGAGACAAAGGCCTTTCGGACCCGGATGCCGTACATGTGGTTCATCGGCACCTTCCGCATGATGAGGGGGATGGCAAACGAAACGGTCAGGAGACCGATGCCGGCGTGGACGTATGGGATGGGCACGATCATGAACTCTCTCCGATGGAGTATCTCTGCCCCCGTTCGTTGAACCACCTGGCACCCCTATTCAGCGGCGTGCCGGAGGACGTCCAGACTCATGGACCAGCCTGATGATAGGGGCAGCCAGGCCCACCAGACAAGGACGCCCGCAATCGTGTTCGCTGAAATGAGCGGCCCGGCCTCGTTTGAGCACCTCTACTTCGGCCATGCCCGGACCGCGGCCTCGATGGCCTGTTGGTGCGTCTCGAACGAGTGATCCTCGTCGGGTCGTCCGATGGCCTTGCCGATCCACGCCATGGCCTGCGGATACCCCCAGTTGTGCCCCGGCAACATGTGCTCGTCGCCCGGGTACGTCACGAGCTTGACGGTCTTGCCCTCCCGAGCGAGCAACTCGGCGAGCCGTCTGGATTGCTCAACGGACACCCGTATGTCCTCTTCCCCGTGCTGGATGAGCAGCGGCGCGTTGATCAACTCGGGCCAGAAGACGGCCGACCGGGCGCGGTACGGCGCCTCGTCAAGCAATTGCCCAATCAGATCGAAATAGACATCCAACATGTCGGGACGATCGTGAGCCAAGGCCAGCAAGTCGGTGGGCCCGGCGACCGTGGCGGCAACTTTGATGTCGTGCGTCCCCTTCAGCGTCTCCCGCTTCAAGGCGAGATACGTCATCATCCCGCCGCGCGACCACCCCATCATCCCGATCCGCTCGGGATCGACCTCAGGCAGGCTCTTCAGCAGGGGCA
>PMLC01000160.1 GCA_003158745.1 Acidobacteriota bacterium | reverse complement strand
GGACGCGGCCCATGACGTCGTCCGACTTCACGGTGAGCAGCTCCTGCAGGATGTTCGCCGCGCCGTACGCCTCGAGCGCCCAGACCTCCATCTCACCGTAGCGCTGGCCGCCGAACTGGGCCTTGCCGCCGAGAGGCTGTTGGGTGATCAGGGAGTACGGCCCGATCGAGCGGGCGTGAATCTTGTCGTCCACCAAGTGGGACAGCTTCAGCATGTAGATATAGCCCACAGTCACCCGCTGCTCGAAACCATCGCCGGTCACGCCGTCCCGGAGCACAGTCTTGCCGTCCTGCGGGATACCCGCTCGCGTCAGCAACTTCCTGATCTCCTCCTCGCTCGCGCCGTCGAACACCGGTGTCGCGAACCGCAGGCCGAGCGCCTTGCCGGCCCACCCGAGGTGGGTCTCGAGGATCTGGCCCACGTTCATGCGGCTCGGCACGCCGAGCGGGTTCAGAACAACCTCGACGGCCGTCCCGTCCTGGAGAAACGGCATGTCCTCGTCCGGGAGGACGACCGAGATCACGCCCTTGTTCCCGTGCCGGCCGGCCATCTTGTCGCCGACCTGCAGCTTGCGCTTCATGGCGACGTAAACCTTGACCTGCTTGATCACGCCCGGAGGCAGCTCGTCGCCGGCGGTGAGGAGCTTGATGCGGTCGTCGTTGAGTTTCTCGAGGACCTCGATCTGCGACTCCGCCTGGTTGACGAGCAGTCGGACGCGCTCGCGTACCGTCGAATCGGAGAGCGGGAGGGCCAGGAGCTCGGCCCGGGTCAGCTCCGTGACGGAACCTGCGCCGAGCTTGCCGTTCTTCTTGGCGAGCACATCCCCGGTGCGGGCCGACTTCACTTCAGCCGTGACCTTCGCGCCGTCGAGGAGCTCGCCGAGCTTCTTGTTGCGCTCTTCCAGGATGATGCGTCGCTCGTCCTCGGAGTTCTTGCGGATCCGACCAATCTCTTCTTCCTCGATCGCCTGGGCACGGACGTCCTTCTCGGTGCCGCGACGGGCGAAGATCTTCACATCCACCACGACGCCGGAGATGCCGGGAGGGCATTTCAGCGAGGCGTCACGAACATCGCCGGCCTTCTCGCCGAAGATCGCTCGCAGCAGCTTCTCCTCGGGGGTAAGCTGCGTCTCGCCCTTAGGCGTGACCTTGCCGACCANNTCCTTGAGAGCGCCCTCGGACACGTTCGGAATGTCGCGGGTGATCTCCTCGGGGCCGAGCTTGGTGTCGCGCGCCGCAATCTCGAGTTCCTCGATGTGAACCGAAGTGAAGTAGTCCTCCTTGACGAGCTTCTCGGAAACCACGATGGCGTCCTCGTAGTTGTAGCCGCGCCAGGGCATGAACGCGACGAGGACGTTGCGGCCGAGCGCCAGTTCGCCCCTGTCGGTGTTCGGCCCATCGGCAAGGACCTGTCCCTTCACCACCCGCTGGCCGGGCCGCACGATGGGCTTCTGGTTGACGCACGTGTTCTGGTTGGAGCGGCGGAACTTGGTGAGCTGGTAGATATCCGCGCCGAAGTCGCGAGGCCGCCCGCTCTCGGGATCCTCCGCTTCGACGCGCACGATGATGCGGCGGGCATCCACCGTGTCCACAACACCGGAACGACGGCACACGATCACCGAACCGGAGTCGCGCGCCACGACCGGCTCAAGTCCAGTCCCCACCAGCGGCGCCTCGGAGCGCAGCAGCGGGACCGCCTGACGCTGCATGTTGGACCCCATCAGGGCGCGGTTGGCATCGTCGTGCTCAAGGAACGGCACGAGGGCCGCCGCCACCGAGACCACCTGTTTCGGGGAGACGTCGATGTAGTCAATCTTGTCGCGGTCGATGAGGACGAACTCGCCCGCCGACCGGGCGATCACCTTCTCGGACTGTAGGTGGCCCTTGGCGTCGACGGCTGCGTTGGCCTGGGCGATATTGAGGGTTTCCTCGTCCCATGCCGACAGGTAGAAGGCGTGCGGCACCCAACGCGCAGGGCGTTTGCCCTTGGCGATGAGCTTCTTGTTGGCACCCTCGATCTCCTCGAGCCGCGCGACCTGCCCGAGCTCGAAGTCGGAGTCGCCGCGCTCGGAGACTCGCACGTGCTCATACACGCGGCCCTTCTCGACCTTCTTGTAGGGCGATTCGATAAAACCGAAGTCGTTGATGCGCGCGTAGCACGACAATGACGAGATCAGGCCGATGTTCGGGCCTTCGGGNNTCCATGAACTGCGAGAGCTGCGACGACCCGAAAAACTCTTTCACTGCCGCAATCACCGGCTTCGCGTTGATCAGGTCGCGCGGCATGGCGTTCTCGATGTCCTGGTGGATCGTCATCCGCTCCTTGATCGCACGCTCCATACGGACGAGCCCGACGCGGAACTGGTTCTCGAGAAGCTCGCCAACCGCACGCACGCGCCGGTTGGCGAGCGAGTCGATGTCATCGAGACGCCCAATTCCGCGCGAGAGCTTCAACAGGTAGCGGACCACCGCGATGAAGTCCTCCTGGTCCATCACCCGTTGCTTGAGGTTCTTCTTCAGTCCGAGCTTCACGTTGAACTTGAAGCGACCGACCTCGGACAGATCGTACTTCCGCTCATCGAAGAAGAGCCCGTCGAACAGCGTGGTCGCGGAATCTTCCGTTGGGGGGTCACCGGGCCGGAGCCGCCGGTAGACCTCCATGATCGCGTCGAGCCTCGCCCGGATCGAGTCCTTCTCGATGGTCTTGGTGAGGATCTCGCCGACGATGTCCCAGCCTGGGAACGCTAGCAGCAGCTCGTTCCTCCCGAGTTCGAGGGCGCGCGCGATGAGTTCGGGTGAGACCGCGGTCCCTGCCTCGGCCACGACCTCCCCCGTCGCAGAGTCGACGACGTCCTCGCCGAGCACTGCGTCCACGAGTTCCTCCGCCTTGACGTCCCTTCTGACCTTGTCGTTCTCCTTCAACGCCTTTCGCATCGCCGCGTCGAGCTTGAGCCCGGCGAAGAGATCGGGAGCCGCCGACCGGCGTCCGACCTGCGCCGCGGTGCGCTCCTCGTCGACCGCGACGACGCTGCGATCGATCGTCAGCGTGACGATGTCATCCTTCAACTTGGCGGGGAACAGGTGATAGAAGACCTCCAGCAACTGGGCGTTGGACTCCAGCCCAAGCGCCCGGAGGAAAACAGTACCCGGGAACCGCCGCTTGCGGTCGATCCTCACGTAGAGAACCTGCTTCTTGTCGAATTCGAACTCGATCCACGAGCCCCGGTAGGGAACCACCTTGGCGAGCAGCGAGGTCGGGGTCTCGCGAGTGAACGAGACGCCCGGCGACCGGTGCAGCTGGGACACGATCACTCTCTCGGTCCCGTTGATGATGAAGGTGCCGGTCTCGGTCATGAGCGGGAGCTCCCCGAAGTAGAGTTCCTCTTCCTTGACGTCCCGGATTTGTCGGTTCTCGCCGGTTCCTTCGTCGAATAGCGCGAGACGGAACGTGACCTTGAGCGGAACGGCGTACGTCAGTCCGCGCTCCCGGCAATCGGTCTCGCTGTACGTGAGGCGCAGACCGACGGGGTTGCCGCACGTCGGGCAGTGCGGCACCGCGTTCGCGGTCGCCTGGCCGCACGCGGGGCACACGACCGTGCTCTCATGCGGCTCGGCGGCCTTGATCCGCGCGCCGCAGTGCTCGCATGCGATCCGCAGCTGCTCGAGCCCCTTGAGCCGCCCGCACTTGCATTCCCAGGTCCCGAGCTCGAAACGGACGAAGTGGAGCTCGCACTTGGAACGGAAGTCGGAGAACGGGAAGACGCTCGAAAACACCGCCTGCAGACCCCTTTTCTCACGCTCCTCGGGGAGCAGGTCCATCTGCAGGAACTGTTCATAGCTCGAACGCTGAACGGCAATCAGGTTTGGCAGCGGGATCGTGGTGCGGATCTTGGAAAAGTTCATCCGCTCGCCCGTCTCGACCATCTGGGTCAGACTCATGGGCTCTAACTCCTTTTTCACGTTATGCATCGTTGCCCGCCCGCGTAATCCCCCGCGCCCCGCGGCGCGAGAACCTTCTTCGGTGCGGCATGTCCGTCCCACACCGGAGAAACGCCGCACGGGGGGCGGTATGCCCCCCTTCCCGGGTTGTGAGAGTCAAGCCCGGGTGCGACCCGTCGCCAACGGTGGAGGCACACCCCCCACCCGGCTCCGTACGATTTTGCTGCACCAGCCTCCGTCGAATCAGCTCCCGGTTGCGGCGTCCTAGGAGACCTTGGCCTTGGCGCCGGCGTCCAAGAACTTCTTCTTGATGTCCTCAGCTTCCTGCTTGGACACGCCCTCCTTCACCTTGGTGGGGGCGGCCTCGACCAAGTCCTTGGCTTCCTTCAGGCCGAGCGAAGTCACCTCGCGCACGACCTTGATGACGTTGATCTTCTTGTCACCAGCGTCCTCAAGGATGACATCGAACTCGGTCTTCTCTTCGGCCTGTTCGGCAGCGCCGGCAGCCGGAGCGCCAGCGACCGCCATCGGCATCGCAGCCGCTGCAGCCGACACGCCGAACTCGTTCTCCAAGGCCTTGACGAGCTCGTTCAGCTCGAGCACCGTCATCCCCTTGACCTGGTCCACGAACTCTTGAATCTGCGCCATCTCGGTTCTCCTTTGCTTTTCTCTCACGCCTGTGCTTGGCGTTCCTTGTTCTCAGCGATCTGATGCAGGCTCACCGCCAGGCCCCTAACCGGAGCGCTCAGCACAGTGACGAGCCTACGCATTGGCGACTGCAGCAGGAACAGCAACCTGGCAACCAGCTCCTTCTTGGACGGGAGCGACGCCACCTGCTTGGCCTGCTGGGCATCCAGGAGCTGCCCCTCCACGAGGCCGCCCCGGAACTTGAGCTTGTCATGAGCCTTGGCGAAGTCGGCAAGCGCTTTGGCAAGCATGACCGCGTCCTGGCTCGTATATGCGACGGCCGCCGGCCCCGTCAGGAGCTGCTGCAGCGCCTTGTGCTGGGTCTCGGCGACCGCGAGCTTAGCGAGAGTGTTCCTGACCACCCGGTAGTTGCCGCTCGCCTCCTTGACCTTGCGCCGCAGCTCCGTCACCTCGCCGACGGTGAGACCGGTGAAGTCCATGACGAAGAGCCCCTGCGCCGGGGATAGCGTGCTCTTGAGGGCGTCGATGTGCTCTTGCTTCTGTGTCCGGGTCAACATGGCGTACCCCCCCTACTTCGCTTCCAGTGGCGCAAGGTCCAGTGCCACGCCGGGGCCCATCGTGGAGCTCATGAAGGCCGACTGCACGTACTTGCCTTTCGCGCTCGAGGGCTTCGCGCGCAGAATTGCGGTGATCAGCGAGCGCGCGTTCTCCTCGAGCGCGTCGGCGCTGAAAGACGTCTTTCCGACCGGAGCGTGGATGATGGCCGTCTTGTCCACCCGGAACTCGACCTTGCCCGCTTTGATCTCGCGCACCGCTTTAGCGACCTCGGCGGTGACCGTTCCTGTCTTGGGGTTCGGCATCAGCCCGCGCGGGCCCAGGATCTTCCCGAGCCTGGAGAGGCCGCGCATCATGTCGGGGGCCGCAACGATCGCGTCGAAGTCGAGCCAGCCGCCCTGGATCTTCTCGATCGCTTCCTCTCCCATGACGAAGTCGGCTCCGGCTTCCTGCGCTTCCTTGGCCTGATCGCCGACCGCGACCACGAGGACCTTCTTGCTCTTGCCCGTGCCATGCGGCAGCACGACGGTGCCGCGCACCATCTGGTCCGCGTGACGCGGGTCCACTCCGAGACGGAGAGCGACCTCCACAGTTTCGTCGAACTTGGCGTAGTGCATGTCGCGCACCAGCTCAACCGCCTCGCGGAGCTGGTAGCGCCGCTGCTCCACCTTGGCCTTAGCTGTCAGGTATTTCTTCGAATGGGCCATGCCCTACCCCCTTAAGCCACCACCTCGATGCCCATGCTGCGCGCCGTTCCTTCGACGATCCGGATCGCAGCCTCGAGCGAGGTGGTGTTGAGGTCGGGCAGCTTGGTCTTGGCGATCGCCTCGACCTGCTCCCGTGTGACTTTCCCGACCTTGTTGCGGTTGGGCTCGCCGGAACCCTTCTCGACCGCCGCCGCCTGCCGCAAAAGGAACGAGGCGGGGGGGGTCTTGGTGATGAACGTGTACGTGCGGTCGGAGTAGACCGTGATCACCACCGGAATGATTGTTCCCACGAGCTTCTGAGTCTTCGCGTTGAAAGCCTTGCAGAAATCCATGATGTTCAGGCCGTGCTGACCGAGCGCCGGACCTACCGGAGGCGCCGGGGTCGCCTGACCCGCCTGGATCTGCAGCTTCACGTAACCAGTGATCTTCTTTGCCATTGACTACCTCACGCGGTTTTCTGAATCTGGCTGAACTCCAACTCGACCGGGGTGGAGCGCCCGAAGATCGTCACCATCACCTTGAGCGTAGAGCGGTCCAGGTTGACCTCCTCCACGACACCGGTGAAGTTAGAGAAGGGCCCGTCGGTGATCCGCACCTGCTCGCCCTTCTCGAAGACGTGCTTCGGTCTCGGCTTCTCCTTGGCCACCGTCACCTGGTGCAGGATCTGGTTGACCTCGTCCTCGGTGAGGGGCGTCGGCTTCTTGCCGGACCCGACGAAGCCCGTCACCTTGGGAGTGTTGCGGACCAGGTGCCAGGCCTCGTCCCCCTTTTCGCCGGCCAGATCGATCTGCACCAGCACGTAGCCGGGGAAGAACTTGCGCTGGACCTCGCGACGCTTGCCACCGCGCATCTCCACAACGGTCTCCGTCGGGATCCGGACCTCCCCGAAGAAGTCCTGCATTGTGAGGGCGTCGATGCGCTGCTCGAGCGTCTTCTTGACGCGCTCCTCGAATCCCGAGTAGGTGTGGATGATGTACCACTGCTTCGGCATTCGTCACATCCCCCGTTACGAGAGGAACTTGATCAGCCAATCCACGAGCCGGAAAAACGCCAGATCGCAGATGTACAGGAAAATTCCAAAAATGAACGAAGCGGCGATCACCACGACGGTGGTTGCCACGACCTCGTCGCGACCAGGCCATGTGACCTTCTTGGTCTCGACGATAACCTCACGAAGGAACGTCTTGAGCCTTTGCCACACGTTCATCGGGCGCGCCTCCCTGGCGCTGGGAGTACCTGGCAGGCCAGGAGGGACTCGAACCCCCAACCACCGGTTTTGGAGACCGGGACTCTACCAATTGAGCTACTGGCCTGCACCGGAGCCAAGCTACTTAACTTCCTTATGCGGTGTGTGCCGGCGGCAGAACTTGCAGTACTTCTTCACCTCGAGCCGCTCGGTCTGCTTCTTCTTGTTGCGGCTCGCGGTGTAGTTGCGCCGCTTGCATTCACCGCATGCCAGTTGGATGTTGTCCCTCATGGCCACTCCTACTCGATGACT
>PMLC01000121.1 GCA_003158745.1 Acidobacteriota bacterium | reverse complement strand
ACGGTCTTCGCTCCTCCGCTCCTCTGCTCCTCTGCCTGTCGCCTCGGACCTCGGACCCCGAGTCCCGGAGGCTGGTCTCTGTCAACTGGGAAGGACCAACCCGTGAGCGGCGAGGAACGCGGCCATGTCGGGCGGGACGGGCGCTTCGAGGTGCAATCGAGAAGCGTCGCGCGGATGTGGGATCGAGAGGCGCCAGGCGTGCAGGAACGGGCGCGGACCCCCGTTCCCGCCGTCGTAGAGCGCGTCGCCGGCGACGGGGAAACCCGCGTGCGCGAGATGGACCCGCACCTGGTGGGTGCGGCCGGTGAGCGGGTGCACCTCCACCAGCGCGAACTCGTCCGACGCCGCGAGCCGCCGCACCTCGGTTCGGGCGGGTCGTCCACCGCGGCTGACCCGGAATCGACCCGGGGCCATGGCATCGGGGGCGATTCCTCCCGTGACGACTCGGAGCGTCTCGCCGGGGTCGCCGCGCACGACGGCGAGATAGCGCTTGTCCGCACGTCCCTCTGCCCACGCACGGGTGAGGGCGCGGGCGGCGTCGTGCTGGCAGGCGAACAGCAGCACGCCGGTCGTGAGGCGGTCGAGGCGGTGAAAGAGAAGTGGCTCGAAGCGCCGGCCGTCGCGGGCCGCGAGTTGGAGCGCCAGGCGCTCCTGGGCCGTGAGCTCTCCCGGCGCACGACTCCGCGGCGGCTGGGACGCGACGCCCGCGGGCTTGTCGATGGCGACCAGCCACCCGTCTTCGTGGACGATCGCGAGCGGTTGCGGTATGGGAGGTGGCTCGGCGAGGGCGTTACCGTCGTGCACGACGTCCACAACGTCAGCCAGCTGCAGTTGCCGCGAGACAATGCGGACAGCTTTCCCGTTGAGCCACAAACATCCATCGGCCGCGAGCGCCCGCACCCGACGGCGCGGCAGGCCCGTGAGTGCGGCGGCGCCCTGGTCCAGCCGCAGTCCGGCGTGGTCGGGGAGGACGAGGTAGCGGACGACGCCGGGCCGCGGCGCAGTGCCGGTCGGCCTGCTCATGGAACGACGCCCATGCGGTATCGAGCAGCAGAGGAGCAGAGGAGCGGAGGTGCAGAAGGGACAAGCTTGCGCTCCTCAGCCCCTGTGCTCCTCTGCTCCTCTGCTGCTGTCGGCGGGATGGCCGCCCGCGTCCTCATCGGGGATCACACCGCCGGGGCCGGGGCTACTTCCCAGGGGAGGATGAAACGTACGGTGGTGCCGCTGCCCGGGCTCTCGATCTCGAGTCGGCCGCCGTGGGCCGCCACCATCTTGCGTGCGATTGCAAGGCCCAGGCCCGGCGCGCCCGGGCGCCGGACAGCCATCGGCACCAAGAGCTTGGGTAGCACATCGGCGGGGATCCCCTGGCCGCCGTCCCGCACTTCAATGGTGACATGGTCCTCCTCGCCGCGCACGTGGATCAGGACGTCCGGCGGAGGGGTGGCGCTGCGGATCGCGTTGTCGAGGACCGCCTGCAGTGCATGGCCGATCGCACGGGTGTCCCACCGGGCTTGACGGACGATGCCGGAGGTCTCGACGCGGATCTCCACTGTCGTTGCAGGGGTTTCCCGGAACTGTACAGCCGCGATGTTCTCGTTCACCAGGACGGTGGGGTCCACGGATGTGGGCGCGAGTTTGACGGGCCGGCCGTACAGCAGCAGCGTGTCGAGGTATCGCCTGAGCGCATCCACCTGGTGGAGGATGGTGTCGAAGTGTGCCTTGACGTCCGGCGAGCCCACGCTCCGCCTCTGACCCATCTCGGCCTGGAGACCCATCGTGAATGCGTGATTGCGCACATCGTGGGCGATCTGGTTGACGAGGATTTCGAGACCCTCTTCGCTCTCGTCCGGCATGCCGATATGCTACCACCGCAGTTGCTTGACAAGGATTTCCCGCTCGGCGAGACTGCATGAGAGATCAGTCATCATGGGAGGGAGCCCCTGGGGGGAGGGCGTCGCAACGGTCTGCGGAAGTGCAGGAGAGCCGCAATCCTGCGCGCGGCCGTCGACGTCTTCGCCAAGCGAGGCCATGCCGCCGCCCAGATGCGGGAGGTGGCGGCACGTGCGATCTTCGGGGCGATCGACGAGCTCGTCACCGGATGGGTGCTGCCGACCCGACCGCGCCCCCTCGCCGAGCAGGCAGCCCCACTTGTGAGGCTGCTCCCGGGAGGGCTCGAGCAGCGGGCCGGAGGGGGGCGATGAACGAGCCACGTACGCTGCTGGACGTGTTCGCGGCCTGGCACGCGGCAAGCCAGGCGCCGGCCCTTGTGGACGTCCGGGGGGGCGGCGAGCGACGGCTGCCGGCCCCCGAGGTCGCGAGCCGTGTTGCCGGCCTCGCTCGCGGGCTCGCCGCGCTTGGGATCGGCAAGGGTGACCGTGTCGCATTGCTGTGCGGCGACCGCCCCGAGTGGCACATCGTGGATTTCGCGGTCCTGCACCTGGGTGCGCTCGACGTCCCGATCTACCCGACGCTGCTTGCATCCCAAGTGGGCCCGATCCTCGCGGACTCGGGGGCACGCGCGATCGTCGTGGAGAACACCGAGCAGCTCGCCAAGATTGCGGAGATCCGTGGATCGTGTTTGGACCTCCGCGAAGTCATCGTCATCGACGGTGACGCCGCCGAGGGCGTGAGGACGTTGGATTCGTGCGCCGAGCCGATGGACGAGGCAGGCGCGATCGCCTTCCTGGACGCGTGCCGCGCCGCCGTGCAAGCCGAAGACCTCGCGACCCTGCTCTACACCTCCGGAACCACCGCGGACCCCAAAGGCGTGATGCTGACCCACGACAACTTCGTGTTTGACGCGGTCTCCGCGGCGAGTGTGATGCCCTGGCCGGAGGGCGACATCGCGCTCACGTTTCTGCCGCTCTCGCACGTGCTCGAACGACTCATCGACTACGCCTACTTCTTCAAGGGGCTCACAATCGCATACTGCGGCATCTTGGAGGCCGGCGAGGCGATGCGCCGCGTCCGCCCGCACCTCTTCACAGCCGTGCCGCGCTTTTACGAGAAGGTCTACGACAGGATCTTTCACGAGATCTCGAACGCAAGGGGGGTGAAGCGCTCGATCCTCCGGAGGGCGGTCCACACGGCACTGTCGAGCGTGAAACGCGGACGCCGCGGTCCGGGCTGGCACCTCTTCAACCTCGTCGTCTACTCGAGGGTCCGCGCGGCTCTCGGCGGGCGGATTCGGTTCACGATCTCGGGGGGCGCGCCCCTTCCGGTGTTCGTCGCGAGCTTCTTCCACGGCGTGGACGTCAACGTCCTCGAAGGGTACGGCCTGACCGAGACGTCCCCCGTCATTTGCGTGAACCGGTATGGTCGGGCGAAGCTCGGCACCGTGGGTCCGGCGATCCCCGGCGTGGAGCTGCGCATCGCTCCGGACGGCGAGGTTCTCACGCGCGGCCGGCACGTCATGAGAGGGTACTGGCACAAGCCCGAGAGGACCGCCGCAGTGCTGGACGCCGACGGCTGGTTCGCAACCGGGGACATCGGGGAGTTGGACGCCGACGGCTTCCTCCGGATCACGGACCGCAAGAAGGACATCCTCGTCACCGCGGGGGGCAAGAACGTCGCGCCCCAGTCCATCGAGGACAGGTTGCGCGCCTCGCCTCTGGTGGAGAACGCGGTCCTCTTCGGCGACCGCAAACCCTACATCGTCGCGTTGATCGTGCCCAGCGTCGAGGGGCTCGAGAGCTGGGCAAGGGAGCGCGGACTGCCGGCCTCGGACGTCAGGACGTTGATCGGGAGGGACGACGTCGTCGAGGTCTACGGGCGTGTCGTGGCCGAGGTCAACCACGACCTGGCGCGCTTCGAAACCGTCAAGAAGTTCAGGCTCGTCCCGGAGCCGTTCACTATCTCGGGGGGCGAGCTCACGCCCACCCTGAAGGTGAAGCGCCGCGTGGTGGAGACGCGGTACTCGGCGATCCTGGCAAGCCTGTACGCCGAGGAGGCCTCGTTCGAGTCATGGGGGTAGCCCGCGGGCGGCTCGTCGCGCACCGCCCGGCGCCGCAACGCTCCGCCCGGTGCGGAGTCGCGCCGCTCGAGGCGGGCCGGCGTTGAGCAACCGGGGCCGCGACTGGCGCCCCTGCACCGGTCAGGGGGTCCCGCCGTGGGTCGTGCCGATCGTCCTGCCGACGCCCTATCCGATCGGACCCGTGACCGTCTACCTGCTCGTCGGCGAGCCTCTCACGCTGGTCGACACGGGTCCGGCGACCGGTGAGGCGTGGCGAGCGCTGAAGCGGGCGCTGGCGGAGCGTTCGCTGAAGCCGGGCGATGTGCGGCGCGTGCTGCTGACGCATGCCCACCACGACCACTTCGGGCTCGCACGGCGCTTCGTCCGGCTGGGCGCCACGATCGCGGCGCACCCGCACGAACGGAAGAACCTGCGGCTCGGTCGGAGCTACGGTCTTCTCTGGCGCCAGCTGGGGCTCGCGGGCCTGCCGGTCGCGCGGAGAATGGCGCTGGTCGCCTCACTCAGGATGCTCGACCGGACGGCCCGGTCCGTCCGGGTGTTCGAGCCTGTCGAGGACGGGCAGGTGATACCCCATGAGGCCGGCCCGATCCGCGTCCATCACATGCCTGGGCACACCCCCGGGCACATCGGGTTCGAGCTGGGGAGCGAGGACACCATTATCACGGGCGACACCGTGCTCGACGGCGTCGTTCCCAACGCCGTAATCGACGCCGACCCGGAGAGACCGGACCGGCCGTTCCAGTCGCTGGCGGCGTACGCCGCGACTCTCCGTCGCCTGGAGACGATGCGACCCCGCATGCTGCTTCCGGCGCACGGCCCTTGCATCGCCGACGTGGCCGGGCAGGCGGCGGCACTGCGGGAGCGCCAGGCGCGGCGGTCGGCCGACGTGCGCGCGGCGCTTGAAGGCGGGCCCGCGAGCGTGGCCGAGGTCATCGCCCGGATCTTCCCGCGGGTGACGCTGCTTCGCGTGTTCCTGGCGTTCTCCGAGGTGTTTGGACACCTGCTGGAGCTGGAACGTCTTGGCGCGGTCGAACGCGTCAGTGAACGCCGGCGCGAGCGTTGGCGGCTGATCCGCTGACCAGGCCGCCCGAGCGGGCCAGGAGCTCTCCCACCGGCAGCGGTTTGAGGCCGCGACGGTCGGTTTCGTCGAGAACGATGGGCAGTGCCTCGAGCAGGGGCTGATCGGGGCGGCTCGCGCCAAGGTGCATCAAAAGGATGCTGCCCGCGAGGGACACCCCGTTCTTCTCCTCGAAGTTGAGGATGCGCCGCGCCATCGCCTCCGGCCCCATGTAGCGCCGCGTCCCCGGCTCCTCGACCCAGTCGAGCGCGTCGAGCGAGTCATGGTCTGCGTGGGTCCAGTCGACGTGCACGAGACCCAGCTCCGCCGCCCAGCCCCGGATCGTGGCGTTGTGCTCCCCGTATGGCGCGCGCCAGAACCGCGAGGGCGGGCGGCCGATGGCCGCCTCGATCGCAACCGCGGTACGGCGCAGCTCGCTCTGCAGGCTGGCTCGCGTGACCGCCGGCAGCGTATCGTGCCGATGATTCTCGGCCCACGTCGTGAGGTGCGGATGCGAGTAGGTGTGGTTGCCGATCTCGTGGCCGTCGCGCGACGCCTGCCGCAGCAGCTCCGGGAACGTCTCCGCAAAGCGCCCTGTGACAAAGATCGTCGCGCGCACCCGTCGCTCCCGCAACAGCGCGAGCAGTTGAGCGGCGCCGGCCGACTCAACGTGGGCGTCGAACGTGAGGGCGAAGTACGGCCCTGCGCCCTGGACGGCGTTGACGTTCGCTGCCGTCGGCGGTTCGACCGCGAGGAGGAGTGCGCTCAGCAGCGGGGCGAGGACAAACACCTCGCCATTGTACGCAGGTCGGGGCGTGGCAGCGGACCGGGAGCCGCTACGCTACAATCCGTCCTGGACCTGATGTCTGGTGATGTGGAATCTCCCCAATTCGCTGACCTTTCTGCGCATCCTCATGGTGCCGCTGCTGGTGGTGGTGCTGCTGACGCGTTTCTCCGGGAGCGAGTTCTGGGGGCTCGGGATCTTCCTCCTGGCGGCACTGACCGATCTCGCGGACGGGATGATCGCGCGCCGCACCAAGGCGGTGACAGTGACCGGGACGTTGCTCGACCCGATAGCGGACAAGCTCCTGATGTCCGCGGCGTTCATATCGCTGGTCGAGCTCGGTCTTGCCCCGGCCTGGATGGTGGTCGTCATCGTCGGGCGCGAGTTCGCCGTCTCGGGACTACGGCACCTCGCCCACCAGCAGGGGGTCGTGATCGCGGCCAACTGGTGGGGGAAACTCAAGACG